>NZ_LWSF01000005.1:292184-335591 GCF_001651785.1 Amycolatopsis sp. M39 | reverse complement strand
CCGGCCCGCCGATCTCGCTCTCCTTCGCCGTGAGCACGCTGCACCCGGCGATCAGCACCGCCGTCGGCCCGGACGTGATGCTGGACGTCGCGGGCCCGCACCTGCCCGTCGTCGTGCGCTCCGCCGACGACGGCGACCTGACCACCCTTGCCATGCCAGTGAAAGGAACTGCCGGATGACGGACACGATGGCCGAGATCACCGCCGCGGTCGCCCAGGGCAGAACGGGCGCGACGGACGCCGCGCGGACGCGTCTGCAGAAGCTGTGGGACGAACTAGGACCGGGCGGGGATCCGTTCTGCCGCTGCGTTCTCGCGCACTACCAGGCAGATCTGTTCGCTGACCCGGCGGAGGCGCTGGTCTGGGATGTCAGAGCCCTGGACGCCGCCGCGGCAGTCACCGACGAGCACGTCCAGGCCCACGACGCCGGGCTTCGGATCGCGGGCTGCTACCCGTCACTGCACCTGAACTTGGCCGACAACTTCCGCCGCCTGGGCTCGTTCTCCGCGGCGGCGGAACAGCTCGCGGCCGCGCGAAACCGCCAGGACGCGCTGGCCGACGACGGATACGGCGCGATGATCCGACAGGCGATCGACGGGGTCGCGGAAGCCATCGAACGCCGGTCCACCGAACGACGCGCTACAGCGCCGGGGGCCGGATAGCCGGATGGGGCCCGGGCGGTTGCCGCGCTGGGGACGCCGCGACCGCCCGGAGGGTTACCGGATGTCGCGGACCAGTGCGCCCACGATCGCGTCCATCCGGTCCGACTGGGCCTTCGAATAGTCCGCCGTGTCGATGAACACGGTGACCGAGCGTTTTCCGTCCTCCGTCCCCGCGTTGCGGCATCCGCGGCCCAGGCTTTGCCGGCCGTGGTACCGAGGGTGCAGCTGAGGCACTGCGCTGCTGAGTCCGGCGCGGCGGCGCGGGCGAACCGCGATCCGCGCGTGCGTCGCGAACTACCGCACCACCGAAGCCGACATCGACCTGGTCGCCGGCCGGCTGATCGCGCTTGCCGGAAGGCGCTGACAGAAGTCCTTTGTGGAATGCGCGGACCGGTCCCGGAATCCGCTAACCCGGGTCCTGGCGGCGAACGTAGCGTCGCTGCTGTGCCGAAAGCAGTGCACCCCGAGCGGATCGACGGCCAGACCGTCGCGATCACCGGGGCCACCTCCGGGATCGGTTTCTTCGCCGCCGCGCAACCTGCCGAACTGGGTGCCCGGGTGCTGGTCCTCGGCCGCTCGGAATCCCGGGGCCACGCGGCGGTTTCCGCGCTCCCGAACCCGCGGCAGCACGAGTTCCTCCCCCTGGACCTCGCCGACCGGACGTCGATCGCGAGCGCCGGCGACCGGCTCGGCGCGGTGCCGCGGCTGGACGCGCTCGTGCTGAACGCTGGTGTCGTCGCCGGCGCGTTCGGTCCGGGTCCGGCGCATCGGATCGGCGCGTTCGGGGTGGAGGAGATCGTCGGGATCAACCATCTCGCGCACGCGGAACTGCTGCGGCGTGCGCTGCCGGCGGTCCGGCGGGACGCCGCGATCGCCAGTCTCGGCCGCGGCGGCGAATCCATCGAGGAATTGGCGCAGCGCCTGGGTTTTTCCGAGGCCAGCGCGTTCCGGCGAGCGTTTCGCCGATGGACCGGGCAGTCCCCCGGCGACTTCCGCTAACCCGGCACCTTCAACGCCCGCATCCGCGCGTACAACGTCGTCCGCGAAATCCCCAGCGTGCTCGCCGCTCGCACCTTGTTCCCGCCAGCCGACCGCAATGCCGCGACGATCGCGTTCCGTTCCGCCCGTTCGATCGGCGCCAGCTCGTGCCCCGAAGCATCGGCCACCAGCGCGGGCGGCAGGTCCCCCGGGCCGATCGCGCCCGCCGACCGTTTGCGGATCGCCTGGCTCAGCACGCCGCGCAGTTCAGGCAGGTTCCCCGGCCAGTCGTACGAGCCGAGGATCCGCAGCGCGCCGGGCGTGATGTTGTGCGTGCGCGCGGCCCCGAGTTCGGCCAGCATTCGGGCCGCGACCTCGGGAAAGTCCGCCCGGTGCGCCAACGGCAGCAGCTCGGTGTTCTCCCCGCACGACGCGATCAGCGCCCGCTCCGGGCCGGTCAGTCCCTCGCGTGGGCCAGTGGTCAGCACGAGGTGCGGGCCGACACCTCGGGCGGCATGGGTGGCGACCAGGCCGACCAGTTCGGCGGGCAGCTGGTCCGCGCCGTCGACGCAAATGCTGCCGGTGCCGGTCTCGACGGCGGCGGTGAACTTCGCGGCCCAGGCTGCCGACCCGCCGAGCACCGCTTCCGCGCCGGTCAACGTGGTGCACGGTTCCTCGGGCACCCGCAGCCGGGCCTCGGTGGTGCGGCCGGTCCCGGGCGGGCCCGAGATGTGCACGTGCCCGGTCACCGGACCGGGCGCGGCAGCGACGAGCCGCCGCGTCCGCCGGACCTCGGTCGCGGCCAGCGGGCGGATTTCGACCAGCACCCCGCCCCGAGCGCCGGGCACCGGTTCGGCCCGGACCCGGGCGCGCTGACCGGAGCGCAGTTCGGTCTCCAGTTCGGACGGTCCGCTTGCCTCGCCGGCCAGGTTCCACAGCAGCGCGACGTCCGCGCCCTCCAGCAGATCCGCGGCGGCTTGGTTGCACAGCAACAGGTCCGGGCCGATCGCGACCACCGGCCGGGTCGGGCGGGACGCTGCTTGGAAGGCGGCCAGCAGCGACCGTTCGGACACTCGGCTGCCTTCCAGCAGCTGCCGCTCGATGTCCTCGACAGCCTTCGCGACCAGCGGTGCGAGCAGCGGATTCGCCTCGGCGGCCAGCAGCGTGATGTCGAGCGCGCCCTCCAGCCTGCGCGTGACCGGATGGAAAATCGGGTGCCCGTAACAGCTGAACCCGCGCAGCGCCTCGGCGTAGTGCTCCGCCCCGTGCACCACGATGCTCGACCGGGTTTCCAGCGCGGTGCCCGGGCCGTTCGTCCCGATCGCGTCTTCCAGCAGGCAGGTGCCGACTTCGAGGCCCAGCCGCTCGAAGCAGTCCTCGGCGGCACGGTCGGCGCTCCACCGGTGCGCGATCCGGCCGTCGTGGTCGACGAGCACCGTGGACATGGCTGTTCCGGCGAGGCGATCGTCGAGGTCCTCCAGCACCGGCGCGGCCGCGAGCAGCAGCCGGCTGGCCGGGTCCACTTCCGCGGACCGCAGGTCGCACAGCGCCGTTTCGGGCCGCAGACCGGCGAGCGAGGCACGGCGCCAGGACTGGGCGATCGGTTCCCGCAGCGTCGCGCTGCGCGAGGACGTCATCGAGCTCACGCGGATCTCCACCTTCGTTGGTGACGCGGAGGACCATAACCATCGCTCTCCGCTGACGCTGTACAGAAGTTGAACAATTGGCGCCCAGTTCACCCGGCAAGGTGGTTGCCCACCACCACCTGCGTGCACGTGATGCGATCCGGCACGCTCTCGTTCCCTCGAAAGGGGAGGCAACGTGACTCTCAGTCACTCCGAGCCGGACACCGGGAAGGAGCGCGCGGGCGTTTCCCGGCGCGGGTTCCTCGGGTACGTCGTCGCGGCCGGGACCCTCGTCGTGGCCGCGGACGTCGGGCTCTCCACCCCCGCGGCGGCGTCGATCCCGTCGGTTCCGCAGCCGCCCGAGCTGTATGACCTCAACGACGCGCTCACCGACGCCGGGCTCCCGACGTCGCAGCTGATCACCGTCACCATCAACAAGGACGGCAGCGCCTCGTTCGAGATCCCGCGCGCCGAAGTCGGCCAGGGCATCACCACCTCGACCGCGATGATCATCGCCGAGGAACTGGACCTCCCGGTCGAGAAGGTGCACGTCACGCTCGCCCCGGCGCGTCCGGAACTGCTGTTCAACCAGCTCACCGGCGGGTCGAACACCACGGTCTCGACCTACACGCCGATCCGCGTCGCCGCCGCGATCGCCAAGCAGCAGCTGCTCGAAGCGGCCGTCATCCTGCTCGGCGGCACCGCCGAGCGGTTCATCGTCAAGGCCGGTGTCGTCACCGCGCCGAACGGCAAGTCCGCGACCTACGGCGAACTGGCGGCGAAGGCCGCGTCCAGCACCACCAAGCAGGTGCGGCTGGACCCGAGCAAGCTCAAGGGCTCCGGCGAGTTCAAGGTGCTCGGCAAGCCGCAGACCCGGCTCGACGCGCTCGACATCGTGACCGGCAAGAAGCAGTTCGCGATGGACCTCGACGTCCCCGGTGCGCTGCCGACGATGATCTGCCGTCCGCCGACGCTCAACGGCACGCCGAAGGCCTTCCGCAACAAGGCCGACGTGCTGAAGCTGCCCGGCGTCACCGACGTCGCGATCATCCCGACCGGGGTCGCGGTCCGCGCGGAGACGTTCGGCCAGTGCATCGACGGCGTGCGCGCGCTGCAGGTCGACTGGGGCCCCGGCAGCGTCGAGGGCGAGAACGACGAAACCGTGCTCGCCAACCTGCGCCGGGCCGAGCTTCCGCTGGCCGTGCCGAAGGTTCCGGTGCTGGCCAAGACGGTCGAGGCGGACTTCGAGTTCATGTTCCGCTCAAGCGCCGCGCTGGAGCCCTACTGCGCGGTCGCCGACGTCCGGGACGGCAGCGCCGAGATCTGGGCCGGGCTGAAGTCGCCGATCGTCTCCCAAGGCGAGGTCGCGCAGGCGATCGGATTGCCGCAGGGCAAGGTGAAGGTGCACGTCATCACCGGCGGCGGTTCCTTCGGCCACAAGCTGTTCGGCAACCACGCGATCGAAGCGGCGCAGGCGTCGAAGGCGTTCGGCAAACCGGTGCGGCTGATGTGGCACCGCGCCGACGAGCCGCGGCAGGGACGGCTGCACCCGATGGCCACGTCGCGGATGCGGGCCACCGTGCTCGCCGGCCAGGTGCTCACCTTCGAGCAACGGCACACCTCGGTCGAGACGTCGTTCCGGCACGGGCTCGGCGAAATGCTCACCTCGGTCGCCACGAAACTGCCGACCGGGCTGGGCAACCTCGGCGTGGCCGAGGCGGTTTTCGTGCTGAGCCAGGAAATGCCGTACAACTTCGGCGTCGTCGACCAGACGCTCACCGAGACCGACCAGCGGTTCAACACCGGCTCGATGCGCAACGTCTACTCGCCCGACGTCGGCTGCGCCAACGAGCTGATGGTGGACATCCTTGCCAGGGCGATGGGCAAGGACCCGCTGGACTTCCGGCTGGAATACCTCAAGAACGACAAGGTGAAGGGCGTCCTGCGCAAGGTCGCCGAGGTCGGCGGCTGGGGCAAGAAGATGGCCCCGGGCACCGCGCAGGGCATCGCGATCCACAAGGAATACAAGGGCGCGAGCGCCTGCCTGGTGGAGATCGACTGCCGCCCGGAGACGGTCAACCGCAAGATCCGCGACGGCGTCGGCGGCCCGCGCGTGACGAAGGCGGTCATCGCCCTCGACGCCGGGCTCGTGATCAACCCGCGCGGCATCGAGGCGCAGATCATGGGCGGTTTCGCCGACGGGCTGGCACTGGCGCTGACCAGCAGTGTCCACCTGAAGGACGGGCACTTCCTGGAAGCCAGCTGGGACAACTACTTCTACACCCGGCAGTGGAACATCCCGCAGGACTTCACCGCGATCGCGATGCCCTCCAACGGGCAGCAGCCGGGCGGCGCGGGCGAGGCGGGCGTCGCCTGCTCCGTCGCGGCCGTCGCGTGCGCGTACGCCCGCGCGACCGGGAAGGTCCCGAAGCGGTTCCCGATCAACCACGACGACCCGATCGGCTTCGAGGTCAAGTCGTTCGTCCCGCCCGTTCCCGAATCGCCGACCGACGGCCTGAGCCACACCTACTGAGGAGCACGATGAGCAAGCACACCTTCATCCTCAACGGGAAGCCGGTGTCGGTCGACGTCGACGACAACGTGCGGCTCCTGTGGGTCCTGCGCGACGTGCTCGGCGTCCGCGGCCCGAAGTACGGCTGCGGCATCAACGTGTGCAAGGCCTGCACGTCGCACTTCAACGGCAAGGCGTTCAACCCGTGTTCGGTGCGGGTGGCCGACATCAAGGCCACTGACGAGATCACCACGATCGAGGGCCTGCCGGACACCGTGAAGGCCGACCTGCACCCGATGCAGGAAGCCTGGCTGGACAACGACGTCGCGCAGTGCGGCTACTGCCAGCCCGGCCAGATCATGGCGGCGGTCGCGAAGGTCAAGGAGGCCAAGGCGAAGGGTCGCGAGATCAACGACGCCGACCTGGACGAGATCCGCAACGTCTGCCGTTGCGGGACCTACTCCCGGATTCGCGAGGCGATTAAGGCGGGGGCGGCGAGGATGTAGGCACTCGTGAGTGTTCATCCCGGTGAGAACCGGGACGAACACTCACGAGACCCCGCGCTGTCCCTGCCCCGCCGCCGAGCAGCATCACCGCCCCCAGCAGTTGCCCCGGCCCCAGCGCCTGCCCCAGCAGCACCCCCGCGAGCACGGCCGCGACCAGCGGTTCGGCCAGCGCCAGCAATCCGGCCAGCGTCACCGGCAACCCGCCGAGGGCGTGCAGTCCCGCCAGATACGGCAGCACGGTGCCGAAGACGGCCAGGATCGCCAGGGCCAGCCAGACCGGGATCGTCGCGCCGCCAAGCGCCACCGGGCCCGACGCGACCTCAAGAGTCCACAATGGACTGATCGCAATGGTCGCCACCGCGCCGATCGCCAGCCCCGCGGCGGTCATCCCGAGCGGATCGTGCCGCCGCGCCCCGCGTTCGCCGAGCAGGAAGTACCCGGCGGAACAGACCGCCGACGCCAGTCCGGCCGCGACGCCGAGGAAGTCCAGCTTCGCCCCGGGGCCGGGACCGGCGATCAGCACCAGCCCGGCGATCGCCAGCGCGATGCCCAGCCACACCGCCGCCGGCAGCCGCGTCCGCCGGACCACGCGCGCCCACAGCGCGACCAGCACCGGCGACAGGTTCACCAGCACCATCGCCACCGCGACCGGAATCCGGGACACCGCAACGAAAAAGAACAGTTGCACGCCCGCGACGCCGAGCAGGCCGTAACCGAGCGGCAGCCACAGTTCCCCGCGCCGGAACCGCAGCGCCCGCGGCCGCAGCAGTGCGACGCCGGGCGTCAGCAGCACCGCGGCGAGACCGATCCGCACCGCGGTGACCGCGGCCGGGCTCCAGCCCGCGTCCAGCACCGCCTTGGCGAGCGGACCGGAACTCGCGAACAGCACCCAGGAGACCAGGCTCAGCCCGGTCGCCCGCGCGATACCGCCCTGGCCGGTCATGCCCGCATTCTGCGTCCCTCCCCGCCACCGCGGCCACCGGTTTTCCGGAAAGGCCGTGAGGGGAACGAACCTCTGGCATCGCAGCGGACCGGGCGGGTGCGACGCGGGTCACAGCCAGGGTTGTCACATCCGGCGGGCGGCCGGCATCTCATGGGCATCCGCTTCACCACACTGGAGGATCCGATGAGCGCACGCTTCGACCTGATGAACAACGACCTCGGCAAGTCGATCGGCAAGCGGTTCGCCGGGCTGAGCATGCTGGTGCACAACTCGTCGCTGCCGAGGGCGACGCAGGAACTGGTTTCGCTGCGCGCCAGCCAGATCAACGGCTGCGGCTTCTGCACCGACATGCACACCAAGGACGCCACCGCGGCCGGCGAGACCGCGGAGCGGCTCCACCTGGTCGCCGCCTGGCGCGAGGCGAGCGTGTTCACCCCCGCCGAGCGGGCCGCGCTCGCGCTGACCGAGGAGGGCACCCGGATCGCGGACGCCGGCGACGTTTCCGACGAGACGTGGGCGCAGGCGCGCGAGCACTACGACGACGACCAGCTCGCCGTGCTGGTCGTCCTGATCGGCCTGATCAACGCGGCCAACCGGATGAACGTCATCGTGCGCACGCCTGCCGGGCTGTACCAGCCGGGCCAGGTCGCGAACGCCGGCTGAGGCGTGCGCACGGACCGCCGCCGGGCACCGGCGGCGGCCCGTGCGCTCACTCGATGCGGGCGATCGGCGCGCCCTGCTTCACCACCTCGCCCTCCCCCGCCAGAAACCGCACCACGCCGGAAGCCGGAGCCGGGACCTCCGCGTCGACCTTGTCCACCGCGACCTCCGCGATCAGCTCGCCCTCGCGGACGGTCGCGCCGTCCGTCGCGAACCAGGTGGCGAGGACCCCCTCGCCGGCCGGGTCGGTTTCGGACAGGACAGGGAACAGAACTTCGGTCATGCGCCCACCAGGTCGAGGACGGCCTGCCGGATCCGTGCCGGCGTCGGCAGCACCGCGTACTCCAGCGGACGCGCGTACGGAATCGGCACGTCCGGCACCGCTACGCGCGCGGCTGGGGCACGCAGCAGGCCCGGATCCCGCTCCACCACGCGGGCGATCACCTCGCCGGACAGGCCGAACGACAGGTAGTCCTCGTCGACCACGAGCAACCGGCCGGTTTTGCCGACCGAATCGAGAATCGTCTCGGTGTCCAGCGGGACCAGGCTGCGCAGGTCCACGACCTCGCAGTCGACGCCCTGTCCGGCGAGATCGCCGGCGACGTCGAGGGCGTGGTGCACTGACAGCGACAGCGTCACGACGGTGACGTCGCTGCCCGGGCGCACGACATTCGCCTTGCCGATCGGGACCTCGTGGTCGNCGTGGTCGCCTTCCGGCACCGGACCGATCGACCGGCGGTTCTTCGCCATCCACGGCAAGCCCATGACTCCCTTGTGGAACAGGTACACCACCGGGTTGTCGTCGCGGATCGCGGCGGTCATCAATCCCTTGGCATCGGCGGGATTGCTCGGCACGACGACCTTCATCCCGGGCAGGTGCGCGAACGTTCCCCACAGGCACTGGGAATGCTGTGCCCCGTCCGAATATCCGCCGCCGACCGCCGCGGTCAGCACCAACGGCACGGACACGGCACCGCCGGATTCGTAGTGGATTTTCGCCATGTGGTTGTAGATCTGGTCCATGCAGACGCCGAAGAAGTCGACGAACATCAGCTCGACGACCGGCCGCAGGCCCTCGACCGCCGCTCCGATCGCGGTGCCGATGAAGGCGGTCTCGGAGATCGGCGTGTCGAGCACCCGGCGCGGGCCGAACCGGTCGAGCAATCCCGTGGTGGAGCTGAAGATCCCGCCGTAGGACCCGACGTCCTCGCCGAGCACGAACACCCGCTCGTCGCGGTCCATTTCCTGGGCGATGGCCTCGACCATGGCCTTCGCGGTGCTGAGTTTCCGCCCGGCGGGCGCGGAGGGTTCGGTGAGCGTCATTGCTGCTTCTCCTCGCTGTGTCGTCAGGCTCGCGCGAACACGAATTCCAGCGCGGTGGCGGGGTCCGGCTCGGGGCTCTCTTTGGCGAACGCGATCGCCGCTTCGACTCGCTCGCCCGCCGCCGCCCGGAACCCGGCGACCTTCGCGTCGTCGAGATCACCGTCGGCGCGCAGCTGGTTCTCGTAGGTAGGCAATGGATCCCGGCCCGGTACACCGTCCAAATCAGACCGATAGCCCTGTGCGTCGCCCTCGAAATGCCCCCACAGCCGTAACGTGTGCACCTCGATCAGGCTCGGCCCTTCCCCGGCGCGAGCCCGCGCGAGGGCCTTGCCCGCCGCTTCGTGAACCGCCTCGACCGAGTTGTCCTCGACGCGCACGCCCGGAATCCCGTACCCGGCGGCGCGGTCCGCGTTCGACGTGACGCACGTGGACGCGCTGCGCGGCACCGAGATGCCCCAGTCGTTGTCCTCCACCAGGAAGACCACCGGCAGCTGCCACAACGCCGCGAGGTTGAGCGATTCGTGGAACGCCCCCTGGTTCGCCGCGCCCTCGCCGGTGACCGCGACGGCGACCCGGTCCGTCCCGCTGCGCTGGAACGCGAGCGCCTGCCCGAGCGCGGGCGGGTAGCCCTCGGCGATGATGCCGGAGCAGGAGAAGTGCACGGCGGGGTCGAACAGATGCATATGCCCGCCGCGGCCCCTGCCGAGTCCCGTTGTCCGGCCGAAGATCTCCGCGGTCATCCGGTTCAGGTCGACGCCGTGCGCGATGGCGAAATGATGCGGCCGGTGCGTCGCGGTGACCGCGTCGGCGGCGGTGAGATGCGCGCAGACGCCCGCCGCCACCGGTTCCTGCCCCACGGACAGGTGCATCTCGCCGGGAACGAGGCCGGCACCGATGTCGAAGACGGGTTTCTTGTCGGCGTGGTACTCGCGGAGGATGGCCTCCTCGTAGGTGCGGATCAGAACCATCGTGCGGTACAGGTCCAGCCTGTCCTGCGCTTCCATGGGACCTCCCGTTCGCTCTGGAGGCCACTTTCACCGGGCGCGGCCCGCCGGACAACGGGCGGGATTTCAGATGGTGATAACGGCCCGGTTCACGGTGTGACGGCCAGGGCGCGAGACACCCGTTGGGCGGCTCGACGCAACGACTGCGACGGCGCCGAACCCAACCGCCGCGCGGGCAACGAGATCGCTACCGCGCCCAACGCGCCCGGTGTGCGGACCGTCGTCGCCAAGCACGCAGTACCGAGCAGATACTCTTCGCGATCGTTGAACACATCCCCGCTCTGCGACAACCGCTGCTCCAGCACCCGGCTGTCGGTGATCGTGTGCGGCGTGAGATCCGCCAGCCGATGCCGCGACAGGTAGTCCCGGCGGCCCTCGCTGTCGAGGCCGGACAGGATGCACTTGCCGAACGCCGTCGCGTGCGCCGATTCGTGCACGCCGACCCACAGGTCGACCGACGGGGCGGCCGGGCCGTCGGCGATGTCGATGAGCTTGATGTCGCCGTCGGAGTAGAGCGAGAGATAGGCCGCGCCGTGCACCTCGTCGCGCAGGGCTCGCAGCACCGGGCGGATCTTCGGCAGCAGCGCGTGCAGCGACGTGTGCTGGCGCAGTCCGCTGACCTGGCTGCCGAGCGCGTAGCCGTCGTCGAGTTTGCAGAGGTATCCCTCGTGGACGAGGGTGCGCAGCAGGTGGTACGTCGTGGGCAGCGGCAGCCCGACCGTGCGGGCGAGCACCTTGGCCGGCACCGGCCGCTCGCTCGCGCCGACCGCGTCGAGCAGGTGCAGCGCGCGCTGCACGGACCCGATCAAGGTCGGCTCAGCCGCCATTCCCCTCACCTCCGCTTCGCTGCGGACTCCAGCATGCGCTACCGCTCTGACCTGGGCAAGAGCAGTTCCACCGGAGGGATCACGGGCCGCCGCAGAAGGTCCGTTCCGCGACGAACGGGTCCGGCGGGACGGTCACCCCGGTCCGGTGCACAGCTCCGGTGAGGTTGGCCCAGAACCGGCCCGGCGACAGCGGCTCGCGGGTGGATCGCTGGACCTCCGCCAGGTCTCCGCAGCTCAACGCGTGCCGGGCGGCGGCGACCTGGTCGGCGGTGATGTCTGCGCGCAGGACGAAGTTGCCCGGGCTGAGAACCGGCGCCGACGGGTCCGCGTAATCCGCCAGCAGCCAGGCGTTGCTCAGCGGTTTCGAATGGCCCGGTTTCACCGTCGGGAATTCGAACCGCGCGCCGATCGGGTTGGCCAGGCCCCAGAAGTCGACGACGCCGACGTCCACCGGCGACAGGACCCCGACCGTCCCCAGATACACCCCGATATTCATGGACCTCGACGGGACGTCCGCACGCAACCGTGCGGTGAGGACCCGCTCCCGCGGATCTCCGTAGGTCAGGGTGTCCGGCCTTGCGGCGTCCTTGAGATAGGTCATCTTCGGGGTGAAATCCGCCGACTCGGTGGGATACATCTTGCCGGTCCACGCGTGGTAGTAGCCGCGCTCGTCGTCGACGAGTCTGCTGTCTCGCGGGACGAACTGGCCGATGCTGGCGCAGAGAACCGCCCACGCGAGCAGGACGGTGCCGATCACGCGAGTGTTCTTCGCCGCCGGGAGCACCAGTACCGGCAGCATCAGCAGGAAGAAGATCGGCAGCACCATGCGCGCGTGCATGTAGTCGCCGCCGACCTTCAGCAGGTAGCCCAGCGACAGCACGCCGGCGACCACCGGGGTGAGCGTGACGATCCGATCGGTGCTGTGCCGCCGGAGGACGCCGGCGAGCAGGACGGTGCAGAGGACCAGCGGCAACCACAGCAGGTACGGGTCCACGAAATCGCCGACGTAGCCGAATCCGCGTCCCCAGAAGGATTCGCTCGCGTTCTTGGTGAGCGCGGGCATCGGCACGAGGATGCCGTAGAAGCCCATGCGGAAGATCTCGTAGCCGACCGGCAGCGCCCCGGCGGCCGCGACCGCGGCGAGGACGACTCGCCAGTTCGGCTTTGTCACCAGCCACAGCGATACCAGGAATACCGCCGCAACCAGCGCTTGTTCTGGACGCACCAGCGGGCCTAACCCCATCGTGAACGCTGCTGCGACAACGGGTTTGGCCGACGTACTGCCTCGAAAGCGCACGAGCAGCCACCAGCAGAGCGCCATCCAGAAGGTGTTCAGTCCGGTCTCCAGCCCGGACGTCGCGTACTGCCACACCGGCCGCACACCCAGCAGCACGAGGACGCCGCACGGCACCATCGCCGCGACGCGCCCGCCGTGCAACCGGATCGTCGCGCTGACCGCGAAGCCGAAGCCGGCACCGGTGAGCAGGAGGCCGAGCATCCAGGACAGCGCCGAGGTGTCCGACTGGCCGTACACGAATCCGGCGAACGCCAGCAACCATTGCCACAGCGTGCTCGTGGAAGCCTCGGCTCGTTCGCCGAGGTTGTAGACCGGACCGTTTCCGGCGAGGATTTGCTCGACGATCCTGGTGAAGATCAGCGCGTCGTCGCAGATCCAGCGGGTGACGTAGCCGAGAATGGTGATCAGAAGGACCGACCCCGCGATTATCCAGCTATTTCTTCGGCCGTTCCCGAATGCGTAATCGGGCTGATTTACGGCGCGCGGAAGCGCCCTTGGCATGGTGTTCATGAAACTCCTTGCGAAAAGAGCGCTATGCGATTTGACGGCGGTAGTCGATGATTCCGGCCGCGGTCAGCGCTGCGATGCCCGCGCCCACCAGGAAGACCTGCACCAGATCCAGCGGCTCGAAGGCGCCCGCGGCCATGGTCGCGAGGAGGACAAGCGGCTGGACCAGGACCAGCGAACAGCACACCGCGAGCGAGAACGACCACACCGGCGAACGTCGCCGGAATGCGAAATAGGCGGGAATGACGAGCGCTGCCGCCCACGCGAACCAGGACAGCCCGCGCAGATCCGACTCGGCGAAGGAACCGAAGTAAAACCCGGAAACCGCGACTCCGGTCAACGCGATCCGCCATTTTCGCGCGGACGGCGGCGGCGCGCCGAGATGGAATCCGGCGATCAGCAGCGGCAGCGGCAGCCATTGCGGAACGAAATAGCCAAGCAGATCAGGGCTGAAACTGAAAGAATACTGGTACAGGAACGCCGCGAATCCGGCGACCAGCACGACCCCGGCAACGCCCCGCGCGGCTCGGCGCCGTCCGGCGAAAAGGAGCGCGAGCGGTACGGCCGCGGCGGCGACCAGCGCGACGTCCTGCCCAAGCTGCTGGACCGACGGGAACGAGTAAAGCGACAGAGTGCCCTCAGCGGCGAAGGAATACAGACCACGCGTCCGCGGGTAGCCGAGCACATCGCACACGTCGTGGCCGAGGGAGACGACGCCCTTCATCACTCCCCAGAGGAGCCCGAGCAGGGCCACCAGCCGAACGGTGTCACCGAAAGCGACCACGCGCGCCGGTGCTGAGCCAGCGGCCAGCCGGGCGCGCAGGCCCAGCCCCAGCATCGCGAGCAGTTCGCGCCCTTCCGCGAGGCGACCGGCTTCCCGCGCGTCCAGCAGGGTGCCGACCATTTCGTCCTCGCGGTCGGCGCGGTACCAGCGGGGAAGAAGCCGCACCATCCGGCGGTACTGCAGCTCCGGCGCGGTCATACCGCGACCTCCGGAACATTCGCCGCCAGCCGCCGGGACGGCTCGGCCAACCGAGCGCACCGAAACCCGGGAGCGCTCATGCCCCACCCCCGAGCGCCCAGCCCCGCGCCCGCAAGACTGACTCGGCGGCAGCGGCGTTCGCGGCCAGCCGCCGGGACTGCTCGGCCAAAGTACGGCCGCCGAGGTCGGTCAGCCGGTAGTACCGACGGAGCCGGCCCTGGTGGACCTCTTCCCTGTCCCGTTCCGCCCATCCGTCCGCGACCAGCCGGTCCAGCACGCCGTACAGCGTGCCGACCCGCAGGCGGACCCGGTTTTCGGACAGCTTCTCGACGGCCTGGACGATGCCGTAGCCGTGTTTCGGCTCGTCGGCGAGCGCGGTGAGGATCAGGAAGACCTGCTCCGACATGCCTCGTTCGGTCACCCGTCCATATATATCACGTCGCGATATATGCGGGTGGGCGAAGCAAAGAACCTACCGGTCAGCGACCGCGGTCCCTTCCAGTTCGACCAGCAGCGCCGGGATCGCCAGCCGGGGCACGCCGAGCATCGTGGTCGACGCGGGGAGGGTGCCGTGGCGCCGGAAATGCGGGTCGGCGCCGGTCGGGTAGACGTTGAGCCGGACCAGGTTCTCCAGCGCCATGCCCGTTTCGGCGAGCACCGCTTCCAGGTCGTCGAAGCTCGGCGAGATCGGCCCGGACGGACGGCTTCGCCCGGAGGCGGCTTTCCAGGATTCCCGGCACGCCGAACGGACACTGCGGCAGCTCGCCACAGCCGCGGAAGTTTTTGCGCCGCAAGCATTGCGCGCCGCGTTGCACCAGCGCGCCACCGCGATCGCCGCCGCCCGCGCCGGGCCGGCCTGAGCCCTCGGCACCGGCACTGCCCGCACCTTCCGTAGTTGTGCGGATACCTACTCGCTGGTAAGTTACTCGCCAGTCGTGATCCACTTCATGGTTCAAAGGGGAGTCATGATCCGGAAACCCGTCCGTGCGCTGATCGCCGCCGCCGCTCTCGCGATCACGTCCGCCGTCGCGCTGCCCGCCGTGGCTTCGGCCGATTCCTTCTACAGCTACGACGGCAGCACCCCGCTCTCGTCCTACGCTCCGGGCACCGTCCTGAAAAGCCGGACGTTGACCTATCACGTTTTCGGCTTCCCCACTCCGGTGCGGGCCACGCAGCTGCTCTACCGGACCGCCGACGCACAGGGCAATGCCACCGCGAACGTCACCTCAGTCGTCCGCAATCCCTTGAGCAACACCGGAAAAGCCGTCTCGTACCAGTCCGCGTACGACTCGCTCGATCCCGCGGACGCACCGTCCCGCGCGATCGCGGGCGACGTCCGGCTCGGCGGCGTGCTGCCGAACGCCGAGTCGCTGCTCATCGCACCGGCGCTCGCGCTCGGGTACAGCGTCGTCATCCCGGACACCGAAGGCCCGAGTGCCGATTTCGCGGCGGGTCCGGAATACGGCAAGACCACTTTGGACTCGATCCGCGCGGCGACGCACGCGTCCGGCACCGGAATGACCGAATCCACCAAAATCGGCCTCCTCGGCTATTCCGGCGGCGCGATCGCGACCGGCTGGGCGTCGGCGATCGCCGGAAGCTACGCGCCGGAGGTCGAGAAGAACCTCGTCGGGTTCGCCGAGGGCGGGGTGCTCGTCGACCCCGCGCACAACCTCAAGTACGTCAGCGGCAGCCCGGTCTGGTCCGGCGTGATCCCGATGGCGCTGATCGGCGTCTCGCGCAGCTACGGCATCGACCTCAAGCCGTACGCCAGCGAGTACGGCCTCAAGGTGCTCGCCGAGCTCGAGCACGCGTCGATCGTCAACGCACTCGGCCGCTACCCCGGGCTGACCTGGCAGAAGCTGGTCAAGCCGGAGTATGCGAACCCGAACTCGGTGGCTCCGTACGTCGACGCGGTCAACAAGGTGAACATCGGCTCGGCGGCGACGCCCTCGATTCCCGGGTTCATCGCGCAGGCCGGCAACGGCGCGCTCGAAGGCACCGTCAGCAACGAACCGGGCATCGGCGGCGGCGACGGCGTGATGGTGGCCGGGGACGTCCGCGCGCTCGCGAATCAGTACTGCGGCACCGGAAACACCTCGATCAAGTACACGCAGTACGACGCACTCAGCCACGCCACCGCCGTCCCGGCGTGGGCACCGGCCGCGATCGCCTGGCTCGGCGACCGGTTCGCGGGCAAGGCCGCGCCGTCCAGCTGCGGGCACATCCCGGCGGGGAACTCGCTGGCGCCGGAGCAGCACACCGGCTCCTGAAGCGGCGGCGGCTCGGTCCGGCCTCGTGAGCGGCTCTCCCGGTTCTCACCGGGAGAGCCGCTCACGAGGCCAACTCCGCCAGCCGATCGAGCTGGCGCAACACGTCGCCGGGCTCCTCGTGGTCCTCAAGTTCGAACAGCACCCGATCGACCCCTGCCTCCGCGTAGTCCGCGAGCTTCTCCGGATCCGCCCCGTACAAGGTCACCGGCACCGGACGCCCTGCTCGCTCGCGCAGTTCCGTGATCCGCGCGCGCAGGAAGCCGATCGGGTACAGCGGCAGCGGAAGCCAGCCGTCGCCGTGGCTGAGGACCCGGTCCAGCACCTTCACCCCGACCCCGCCGATCAGCACGGGCAGCGGACGCGCGGGTTTGGGCCACGACCAGATCGGGTCGAAGTCGACGAACTCGCCGTGGAACTCCGGTTCGTCCTCGGTCCACATAGTCCGGACGGCGGCGACGTGTTCGAGCATGCGCGCGAGCGGACGCGCCGGATCGACGCCGTGGTTGGCCATTTCCTCGGCGTTCCAGCCCGGGCCGACCCCGAGTTCGAACCGGCCGCCGGACAGCACGTCGACGCTCGCCGCCTGTTTGGCCAGCGTGATCGGGTGATGCTGGCTCACCAGCGACACCGCGGTGCCGAGCCCGATCCGCGCGGTGCCGGCCGCGATGGCGGCGAGTGCGGTGAACGGGTCGAAGGTGTGCGAGTAATGCCGCGGCAGCGGTCGCGGTTCCGCCGCGCCCACCGGGTACGGGGTGAGCCGGCTGGCCGGGATGTGCGTGTGTTCGGTGAGGAACAGCGAGCCGAACCCGCGCTCCTCCACCGCCTTCCCAAGCCGCACGGGGGCGATGCCGTAGTCGGTGAGGAAGGTGACGATTCCGTGGTCCATGCGACCACCGTAGCCTAAATGTCAGTCGTATGACACTTAGCTCGGCGGTGCTAGCGTGACGCCGTGCCCCGAACCGAACGCCCGCGAGCCGACGCCCAGCACAACCGGCGCGCGATCCTCGCCGCGGCCCGCACGGCCGTCCAAGGCAGCGGCGAGGTCTGGCTCGACAAGGTCGCGCAGGCCGCGGGGGTCAGCGCGCGCACGCTGTATCGGCATTTCCCTGCCAAAGACGACCTGCTGACCGCGGTGCTCGAAGACTACTTCGCCGAGCAGGTGGAGCCGATCCGCCGTCGGGTCGCTGCCGAGCAGGATCCGCGACGGGCGCTGGAAATCGTGCTGGAGAGCGGGGTCGAGGCGTTTCGCGAGCACCCGGGGATCCTCGCGCTGGTCAACGGCAACGCACTCGCCGCCGAGATCGCCGGGCGGCATCTGGGGACGTTCGGCGAGGTGCTGTCCCGCGCACAGGAATCCGGCGCGGCGCGCGCGGACCTGACGCTCGAAGATCTCCCCTGCCTGATCACCATGGTCACCGCGGTCGCGGGCGCGCACTGGCGCCGCTATCTCGCCCTGCTGCTCGATGGCCTTTCCCCGGCCGCGGCTTCCGCGCTGCCCACCGGAAAACCCTTGCCCGCGGGCTGAGCGAACCGGGCTTTTCCTCGCCGGCCAGCGAATCAGCCGCCCGAATCGGCCGATGGAATGCACGTCCCGGCACCGGTCTCGCGCGGTCGGCGACGTCCGGTTCGGCACCGTGCGAGAGGTCCGGCACACGAACCGGTTCAGTCACGGCCGGTCGGGCGAAACGGGATCAAGCGCGCGGCGGTAAAGCGTCCGAGATCTCCCGGACCAGCGCATAGGACCGTTTCCGCTCCGCGTGGTCGTGGATCGGGGTGGTGATCATCAGCTCGTCCGCACCGGTTTCGGCGATGACCGCGCGCAACGAATTCCGCAGTGCGGCCGGGGCTCCGGCAAGGACTGGACCAGGCCCGATCGCCGGGTCGACGGTCGCGTCCTCCGGCCGTGGCAACAAGATCCGCTCGCCGCGCGAACGGCTCAGCGCCTTGGCCCGAACAGACCTGGCGAGCCATTCGGCCCGGTCTTCGGTCACAGCGGCGACCACGGCGACGCTGACCACAACGGACGGTTCGAGCGTCCGGCCGGGACGGAAGGTCTCGCGGTAGATCCGGGTCGCGGCGGCGGCTTCGGCGGGGCGGAGGTGGTAGGCGAACGCGTACGGCAGGCCCAGTTCCGCGGCGAGACGGGCGCTTGCCGTGCCTGAGCCGAGCAGCCAGACCTCCGGCACGTTTCCTCGCGCGGGAGTCGCGCGCAACGGCTGGTCGGCGTCGGCGAAGTACTCCAGCAACTCCTTGACCCGGCCGGGAAAGCTTTCCGCCGGGCCGGGGTTCAGCGCATCGGCCGCCCGTCGCGGACCGCCGAGCGCCCGGCCGAGCCCGAGATCGATCCGGCCGGGGTGGAACGCGGCGAGCGTGCCGAACTGTTCGGCGACCACGAGCGGCGGATGGTTGAGCAGCAGGACGCCGCCCGCGCCGACGCGGATCCGTTTCGTCGCGTCCGCGACACGGGCGGCCGACACGGCGGGCGCGGCGCTCGCGACCCCGCGCATGCCGTGGTGCTCAGGCAGCCAGTAGCGGTGATATCCCAGCTCGTCGGCCAGTTCGGCGAGGTCTACCGTGCGCTGCAACGCCTCGCGCGCGGTCGACCCCGCGACGATCGGCGATGTGTCCAGCACTGAAACCCGCATCCGCGCATCATCCCGGACCGGGTGCGCCACGACAACCGGACCGCCCGCGTCTCAAGTGGACGGTCCGGCCGCGGCTTACGAGGTCTCCCGCACCGGCGCGGGCGCGACCTCCTCCTCTTCCACCGCTTCGCTCAGCTGCCAGCCGCCCCGGCGACGCAGCACCACGAGGTAATACCCCAAGGCCAGCAACGCAATCGCCGCCGTGACGATGAGACTCGGCCGCCCGATCACCGGGTCGGTCGCGTTCACGTACAGCACGAACGCCAGCGCGACCAACGCCACCACCGGCGCGATCGGGAACCCGGGCATCCGGTACTTCGCCCCCGCCGTCGCTCCGGAGCGGCGGCCCAGGATCGCGCCGAGACACAGCGCCGCGTACACGACGACGATCGACGTGCTGGTCACGACGGTCAGGATCTGCGGGTCCACAAAGCACAGTGCGGCAGCGATGAAGCCGGTCGCCAGCGTCGCGACCCACGGGGTGCCGAACTTCGGATGCACCGCGGCGAGCGCGCGGTTCATCGCCTTCGGCCACGCGCGGTCCCGGCCGCTGCTGAACACCAGCCGCGAGCTGATCAGCACGATCGCGAGCACCGCGTTGATGATGGCGAGCGCGACCGCGAGGCTCAGCACAGTGTCGAGCGTGCTGCCGCCGCGGGATTGCACGAAGTACGACAACATGTTGGGAGAGCTGAACAAAGTGCCGAGATCCGGTGCGCCCATCAGTACCGCGGTGACCGGGATCAGCTCGGCCAGCACGGTGACCCCGAGTCCCATGAGGACAGCGCGCGCCACTCCGCGTCCGGCGTCCTGGGTTTCCTCTCCGAAGTAGACAGCCGAGCCATAGCCGTTGTAGGCGAAGATCGCGATCGCGGTAGCGATCATCACCGCGCTGATCGTCGCCGGGCCGCCGCCCGGGGCGACCGGATGCGCGAGCAGGTCGGTGAACGGCCGGGCAGGCTTGGCCAGCCCGAGCACCGCGACCACGGCCAGCGCCAGCAGCTCCACCGCGAGGAAAATGCCGGTGACCCAGGCGTTCAGCTTGATGTCGAACACCGCGACGATCGCGGCGAGCACGCAGGTCACCGACGCCACGACCGCGGGCGAGACGCCGGGCAGCACCACGCTCAGGTAGGTGCCGACGCCGAGCGCGATCACCGCGACGATCAGCACCTGCGTCACGATCATGATGCCCAGCACCATGAATCCGGACAGTTTGCCCAGCGTGCGGGCGGCGATCGTGTACTCCCCGCCCGCGCTCGGGAAGGCCGAGCCCAGTTCGGCGTACACGAAGGCCATGAAGACGCCGACCACGGCGGCGGCGAGGAAGGCGTAGAAGGCGCCCGATCCGGCGCCGGTGAGGACGCCCGGTGCGATGACGAACACCGAGGACGCCGGGCTGATCGCGGAAAGCGTGATCAGCAGCATGCCGAGGGTGCGCAACCCGCGGCGCAAGACGGGGGTGGACAACGCTGGCCTCCATCAAGTCGTTGCTCAGGTACGTTGTTTGAATGGAACTCAAATAACCAGCCGGGCGTTCAGCTAAGGCCCTCACGGTCGTCACGTCAAGACTTCAGCGGTCTCGATCCGTCCAGGGGTTGCATTTTTCGAGATTTGTTCAAAGAATCAGGGCATGGCAAGACCGAGCAAGGCCCCCGAGCGGCGGGCGGAACTGGTGGCCGCGGCACGGCACACGGTCGTCGAACGCGGCGTGCTGAACCTGAAGCTGCGCGACGTCGCGGACCACGCCGGCATGTCGCCGGGTTCCCTGTTGTACTACTACCCTTCCCTGAGCGACCTGCTCGAAGACGTGCAGCAGGAGGCCGTCGAACGCTTCTGTGTAGCGCGCGAAGCCGCTGTCGCCGCCGAGGCCGACCCGCGCGCCCGGATGCGCGCGATGATCGGCAGCGGACTGCCGAACGGCAAGAACGACGAACTGTGCGTGCTGCTGTACGAACTGGGCACCATCGCCCGCCGCGAACCGGCCTACGCCGCGCGGCACATCGCACTGTACGAACGCCAGGTCCGCGGCTACGTCGGCATCCTGGAAGCCGGTGCCGCGACCGGGATTTTCGACCTGACCGACGACCCGGTCACCATCGCCCGCAACCTCGTCACCCTCGAAGACGGGTACGGGCTCCACCTGACCCAAGCCGTCCCGCCGCTGGACCGATCCGTCGCCGAGGCGATGGTGCTGTCCTACGCGCGCGTGTCGACCCGATGCTCCCTGGAGGACCCCGCATGACCCGCGCCCGCGACCTAGGACTGGCCCTCGGCGGCAAGCCCGGCCCGCACAACGCGATCACTGACATCCCGGGCGTCGAGGTCGGATACACCACCCTGATCGAAGGCGCGTCGGTGCGGACCGGCGTCACCGCGATCCTGCCGCGCGGCCGTTCCCGGTTCGACGTGCCTTGCTCCGCAGGCACCTTTTCGTTGAACGGCAACGGAGAAATGACCGGCCGTGCCTGGCTGGCTGAGACGGGTTCGCTGACCCTGCCGGTTCTGATCACCAGCACCCACTCGGTCGGGCAGTGTCATCGGGGGACGATCGACTGGGTTGTCCGCGAACGCCCGGACGCCGCGGCGGAGTGGCTGCTGCCGGTGGTCGCGGAGACGTGGGACGGCTATCTCAACGACGTCAACGCCCCGACCATCCGGACCGGCCACGCAGTCGCCGCCATCGACGCGGCTGCCTCCGGCCCCATCGCCGAGGGTTCGGTGGGCGGCGGCACCGGGATGACCTGCTACGGCTTCAAGGGCGGGACTGGTACGTCGTCACGGGTTGTCGCGCACGGGCCGGACAGCTACACCGTTGGTGCTTTGGTGCAGGCGAACTTCGGCAGCCGTCCGGAACTCACCGTGGCCGGGTCGCACCTGGGCGTGGCGCTGGCCGACGACAATCCCATGGCCGACACCAGCTGGCTCGCCCCCGCCGGTGCGGGTTCGGTGATCGTCGTGGTCGGGACCGACGCGCCGCTGCTGCCCGGTCAGTGCACCGCGCTCGCCCGCCGGGTGCCTTTGGGGCTGGCCCGGACCGGGACCACCGGGTCGCACTTCTCGGGGGATCTGTTCCTGGCGTTCAGCACTGCCAACGCAGGCGCGCTGACCAGCCATTTCCCGCGGCCGGACGATGAGCCTTACGAGAGCATGCGGTTCATCCCGTGGGGTGCGATCGATCCGTTCTTCGAGGCGGTGGTGCAGGCGGTGGAGGAGGCGGTGTTGAACGCGCTGGTGGCCAACGAGGAGATGACCGGGCATCGGGGGCATCGGGTTCCGGCGCTTCCGTTGAGCCGCTGGCAGGAGGGGGCCTGAAGCAGGCGCGGCGGGCTCGCCCCACCGAAAAAAGCCACGCACAACGCTGCCGCCGACGCGCAAGTCGCCCCGACGGGCGGATCAGAACCGCGAGATCTCGAAGCCCCTTGACACCCCCGGTCCGGCGAACGATGACCGCCGCACGGCCGAGTCAGGGCGCACAGGGAAGTCATTGGCATCAGCAAGTCAACTCCGCAACGACATACCCCGGCCCCGGCGCCGATGTTGCCGCTCCGAGCTGTATGCGTTGTCATGACTCACGTCCGACAAGCCGGCACCCCGCGCTGCTTGGCAGGCCGCACTTCCGGAGATCCCCGCGGGGACCGTGAGTCACAGGTGCCCGGAATCTCACCGGTCAGACGGAGACAGCACGATGCCTGCTCCGCTGCCAGCCCACGTCGCACCCTTGCCCCCATACGCCAGGATCGTATATCTTTTGAGATATCTTCCTCTCCCGACGACATCCGGGCAGGTCAACCCCCATGAGTCCCGTATCGAGCACCACCCCGCCGGAGCGGCCGGGCAAGGTCATCGCGCTTCACCTGAACTACCCGTCCCGCGCGAAGCAGCGCGGGCGGACCCCGGCGAAGCCCTCCTACTTCGTCAAACCCACCACCTCGATCAGCACCTCCGGCACCCCCGTCGAGCGCCCGGCAGGCACCGAACTCCTCGCCTTCGAGGGCGAGATCGCCTTGATCATCGGCAAGCAGGCCCGCCACGTCAGCCCCGGCGAAGGCTGGAGCTGCGTCGAGAGCGTCACCGCCGCCAACGACTTCGGCGTATACGATCTGCGGCACGCTGACGGCGGTTCCAATCTCCGCTCCAAGGGCGGCGACGGGTTCACCCCGCTCGGCCCGGCCACGATCCCCGCCGCCGAGGTCGATCCCCGGAACCTCCGGGTCCGCACCTGGGTCAACGGCGAACTCGTCCAGGACGACACCACCGAAGACCTCATTTTCGACTTCGGCACCCTCGTCGCCGACCTCTCCCAGCTGAGCACCCTCGAACCCGGCGACGTCATCCTCACCGGGACCCCGGCGGGATCGTCGGTGGTGCAGCCGGGCGACACGGTCGAGGTCGAGGTCAGCCACGGCGACCTGACCACCGGGCGGCTGGTCACGCCGGTCACGGAGGGCACCACACCGCTCCCGGAGTTCAGCGCTCAGCCCAAGATCGACGACAACCAGCGCGAGCAGGCTTACGGCGACCGGGAATCCGCGGGGCTCCCGGCGGAATTCGTGCTCACCGAGGAACTCAAGACCAAGCTCACCAGCGTAGGCACGGCAACGCTTTCCGCCCAGCTGCGCAAAAACGGCTACAACCACGTCTCCATCGACGGCCTCGGCTCCACCCGGCCGGACACGAAACTCATCGGCCGGGCGAGGACGCTTCGCTACGTCCCCTTCCGCGAGGACCTCTTCACATCCCACGGCGGCGGCTTCAACGCCCAGAAACGCGCCATCGATTCGCTCAACCCCGGCGACGTCCTGGTCATGGAAGCCCGCGGCGAAAAGGGAACCGGCACGATCGGCGACATCCTCGCCCTGCGCGCCCAGGTCCGCGGCGCGGCGGGAATCGTCACCGACGGCGGCGTTCGCGACCTGGCGGCGGTGGCGGCGCTGGACATTCCGACCTACCACTCCGGTCCGCACCCGGCCGTGCTCGGCCGCCGCCACGTTCCTTGGGACGTCGACATCACCGTCGCTTGCGGCGGCGCGACCGTCCAGCCGGGCGACGTGATTGTCGGCGATTCCGACGGGGTCCTGGTGATTCCGCCGCACCTGGCGGAAAAGATCGCGGACGCGGCGATCGAACAGGAACGCCAGGAAACGTTCATCGCGGAGCAGGTCGCGAACGGCGAAAGCGTCGACGGCCTCTACCCGATGAACGAGCGCTGGAAGGCCAGGTACGCCCAGTGGCGCCCGTAGCCGGCGAGAGCAAATCCCAGCGCGCGTACCGCTGGATCAAGGACCGGATCGCGGACCGGACCTTCGGCCCCGGCTATCGCCTGGTCCTGGGGCAGATCGCCAGGGAACTGGACGTCAGCGTCGTCCCGGTGCGCGAAGCGATCCGGCTGCTCGAAGCCGAAGGGCTGGTCACGTTCGAGCGGAACGTCGGCGCGCAGGTGGTGATGGTCGACGAAACCGCCTACGAGCACACCATGCAAACGCTTGCCCTGGTGGAAGGTTTCGCCACCTCGCTGTCCGCCCCGAAACTGTCCGCCGAGGACATCGAGCGGGCACGGGCGGTCAACGAGCAGCTGCGCCTGTCGCTGGAGAACTTCGAGCCGCACCGGTTCACCGAGCTGAACCAGGAGTTCCACTCTGTTCTTTTCGAACCGTGCCCGAACCCGCACGTGCTCGATCTCGTGCACCGCGGCTGGCACCGGCTGGCCTCGCTGCGCGATTCGACGTTCAGCTTCGTCCCGGGCCGCGCGCACGAATCCGTGAAGGAACACGAACAACTGCTGGTGCTGATCGAGCAGAACGCCGACCCGCTGGAACTCGAACTGGCCGCGCGCAGGCACCGCACCGCCACCCTCGACGCCTACCTCGACCGGCGGGCCGCCCCGCCCGCCGAAGCTCCCTAGGAAGGACCCCACCCCATGAGGTTCCGCAGTACCCCGAACGCCATCACCGGCTCGATCGCGCCGCTGATGACCCCGTTCACCGCAGACGGCGAAGTCGACCACGAGAGCCTGGCCAACCTGGTGAACTGGCAGCTCGCATCCGGTTCGCACGGCGTCTCGATCGGCGGCTCCACCGGCGAACCCGGCGCGATGACGGTGGCCGAGCGCGCGGAGACGATCCGCACCGTCGCCAAGGCGGTGGACGACAAGGTGCCGTTCATGCCCGGCACCGGTTCGGCGAAGCTCGACGAGACGCTGGAGCTGACCGCCGAGGCACGCGACGCGGGCATCGACGCCGCGCTGATCATCACCCCGTACTACGCGCGGCCCACCCAGGAAGCGCTTTACCGCTGGTACGCCACGGTCGCGAAGGAATTCCCGGACCTGCCGATCGTCGCCTACAACGTGCCGAGCCGGACCTCGGTCGACCTCGCGCCGGAGACGGTCGCGCGGCTGTTCCGCGATTTCGGCAACTTCGTCGGGATCAAGGAGACCACCAAGGACTTCGAGCACTTCTCCCGCGTGCTTCACCTGTGCGGCAAGGAATTGCTCGTCTGGTCGGGCATCGAGCTGCTGTGCCTGCCGCTGCTCTCCCTCGGCGGCACCGGTTTCGTGAGCGCCACCGCCAACATCGCCCCGGCCGCCAGCGCCGAGATGTACCGCGCGTGGACCGAAGGCGACTTCGACCGCGCCCGCGAGATCCACTACGGCCTGCATCCGCTGGTCGACCTGCTGTTCGTCGAGACCAACCCGGCGCCGGGCAAGTGGGTGCTGGAGCAGCGCGGCCTGATCAAGTCGGGTTTCGTGCGGCCACCGCTGATCACCCCGACCGAACCGGGCATCGCCCGGATCACCGAACTGATGCGCCAGGGCGAGCAGTACCTCTCGCCCGTCGACGGCTTCACCGTGGAAGGAAAGTGACCATGACCGCGCACTACGTTCCGGAGAACCTGCCGGAGCACATCCGCCACTACATCGGCGGCGCGCCGGCCGACAGCGTCTCGGGCGAGACCTTCGAGGTGCTCGACCCGGTCACGAACAAGCCGTACCTGACGGCTTCGGCGGGCAAGGCCGAGGACATCGACCTCGCCGTCGCCGCGGCGAAGGAGGCGTTCGACCACGGGCCGTGGCCGAAGCTGCTGCCGCGGCAGCGCGCCCGGATCCTCAACAAGATCGCCGATCTCGTCGAAAGTCGCGACAAGCAGCTGGCCGAGCTGGAAACCTTCGACACCGGCCTGCCGATCAAGCAGGCGCTCGGCCAGGCACAGCGCGCCGCGGAGAACTTCCGGTTCTTCGCCGATCTGATCGTCGCGCAGGCCGACGACACCTATCAGGTGCCCGGCAAGCAGGTCAACTACGTCAACCGCAAGCCGGTCGGCGTCGCCGGGCTGATCACGCCGTGGAACACGCCGTTCATGCTGGAGAGCTGGAAGCTCGCGCCGGCGCTGGCGTCCGGGTGCACCGTGGTGCTCAAACCCGCCGAGTTCACGCCGCTGTCGGCGAGCCTGTGGGCGGACATCTTCCGCGAGGCGGGCGTGCCGGACGGAGTGTTCAACCTCGTCAACGGCCTGGGCGAGGAAGCGGGCGACGCGCTGGTCAAGCACCCGGACGTCCGGCTGATCTCGTTCACCGGCGAAACCACCACCGGCGAAACGATCTTCCGCAACTGCGCGCCCGGCCTCAAGGGCATGTCGATGGAGCTGGGCGGCAAGTCCCCGGCCGTCGTGTTCGCCGACGCGGACTTCGAAGCCGCACTGGACTCCACGCTGTTCGGCGTCTTCTCGCTCAACGGCGAACGCTGCACGGCGGGCAGCCGGATTCTCGTCGAGCGCCCGATCTACGAGGAGTTCTGCGCCCGGTACGCCGAACGCGCCCGCGACATCGTGGTCGGCGACCCGCACGACCCGGCCACCGAGGTCGGCGCCCTGGTGCACCCGGAGCACTTCGACAAGGTGATGAGCTACCTCGAAATCGGCAAGACGGAAGGGAAACTGCTCGCGGGCGGCGGCCGTCCGGAGGGCCTGGACACCGGGAACTACGTGGCCCCGACGGTGTTCGCCGACGTGAAGCCGGACGCGCGGATCTTCCAAGAGGAGATCTTCGGCCCAGTCGTGGCGATCACGCCGTTCGACACCGACGAGGAAGCCCTCGAACTGGCCAACAACGTCAAGTACGGCCTGGCCGCCTACGTCTGGACCGCCGACCTGACCCGCGCGCACAACTTCGCGCAGAGCATCGACGCCGGCATGGTCTGGCTGAACTCGCACAACGTGCGCGACCTGCGCACGCCGTTCGGCGGGGTCAAGGCGTCCGGCCTCGGCCACGAAGGCGGCTACCGCTCGATCGATTTCTACACCGAACAGCAGGCCGTGCACATCACGCTCGGCGACGTGCACACGGCGCGCTTCGGGGCCGGGAAGGACAAGGCATGACCACGACCCCGCCGGACGTCATCCGCTGTGCCTACGCGGAACTCATCGTCAGCGACCTGAAAACGTCGCGAGAGTTCTATGTGGACATTCTCGGTCTCGTGGTGACCTATGAGGACGACGAAGCGGTCTACCTGCGCGCGTTCGAGGAATACCTGCACCACTCGCTGATCATCCGCAAGGGCGCGGAGCCGGCGCTGTCCGTGCTCGCCTACCGGGTGCGCGGCGAAGCCGAACTCGACGTCGCCGAGGCGTACTACCGGGAACTCGGTGTCGAGGTGCGCCGCGTCCCGGCAGGCACCACGCGCGGCATCGGGGAAGCGGTGCGCGTAGTGGACCCGCTCGGCTTCCCGATCGAGTTCTTCTACGAGGCCGAACACGTCGAGCGCTTCACCCAGCGCTACGACGTGCACGGCCCGGGTGCGCTGGCGCGGCTGGACCACTTCAACGTGAACACGCCGGACGTCCCGGCCGCGCGGAAGTACTACGAGGGCCTCGGCTTCCGGGTGTCGGAAGACATCGTGGACGACGAGGGCACCGTGTACGCGGCGTGGATGTTCCGCAAACCGACCGTGCACGACGTCGCGCTCACCGGCGGCGCGGGCCCTCGCCTGCACCACATCGCGTTCGCGACCCATGAGCGGCACCAGATCCTGCACATCTGCGACCACCTCGGCGCGGTGCGGAAATCGGACCAGATCGAGCGCGGGCCCGGACGGCACGGCGTGTCGAACGCGTTCTATTTGTACGTGCGTGACCCGGACGGGCACCGGATCGAGATCTACACCCACGACTATTACACCGGCGACCCGGACAACCCGGTGATCAGCTGGGACGTGCACGACAACCAGCGCCGCGACTGGTGGGGCAATCCGGTGGTGCCGAGCTGGTACACCGAGGCCTCGCGGGTGCTCGACCTCGACGGCAAGCTCCAGCCGGTCGAGGAACGCACCGAAACGAAGGAAATGGACGTGACCATCGGCGCGGACGGGTTCTCCTACACCCGCGCCGCCGGGGCCGAGCAGGGTTTCAAACTGGGCGAACAGGTCTAAGGTGCGTCCCGTCGGTGAAGGACGCCCTGCGGGAACCTGATTCCCGCGAGGCGTCCTTCACCGACCGTCAGCAGCGGTACCGGCACTTCGACGGAGAGGTGACATGATGACGGCAATCTTGCAGACGCCGACCACGGTCGCGCAGGACTTCACGGAGTTCCGGTCCGCTGTCCTGCGATCGTTCGTGCCGCTGCAGGTGAGCACCGAGCACCGCGACCGCTTCCACGGCAGGCTCCGCACGCACGAGGCGGGCGAGATCGCGCTCACCGAGATCACCGCGTCGCCGCACGCGGTCGAGCGCACACCGGAACTCATCGCCCGCGCCGACCGGCCGTGCTACAAGCTGAGCGTCATGCTGGCCGGCACCGGCATCCTCACCCAGGACGGCCGCGAGGCGGTGCTGCGTCCCGGCGACGTCGCGCTGTACGACACGAACCGGCCGTATTCCCTGGTGTTCGAAGAGAATTTCCGGACGCTGGTGCTGATGTTCCCGCAACAGCAGGTCGACCTGCCGCGCGATCTGGTCGGCCAGCTCACCGCGGTGCGGATGTCCGGGCGCGAGGGCGTCGGCAACGTCGTGGTGCCGTTCCTGGCGCAGCTGGGCGGGAACCTGGACGTGCTGACGAGCCCGGTCGGGGTGCGGCTGGCCCACAACGCGGTCGACCTGCTGACCACGATGCTGGCCACCGAACTCGACCTGGACCGCGCGGCCGCCGACCCGCACCACGACCTGATGCGGCGGATCCGCAGCTACGTCGACGCCAATCTTTCGCGGTCCGATCTCGGCCCGGCGCAGATCGCCGCGGAACACTACATTTCGACGCGGCATCTGCACGGGTTGTTCCAGGAGCAGGGGACGACGGTGGCTGGGTGGATCCGGCAGCGTCGGTTGGAGCATTGCCGCCGGGATCTGCGGGATCCGCTGCTGGCGGCCCGTCCGGTCGCGGCAATCGCGGCGCGGTGGGGATTTGTCGACGCGGCGCACTTTTCGCGGGTGTTCCGGGCGGCTTTCGCGCAGTCGCCTAGTGAGGTGCGGGCAAGGGCGTCGTGAGTGGCGATCGCGGTGAGAACCGGGATCGCCACTCACGAGGCCCCTAAAGCCGCGCCCCACCCAACCGCCGCACCATGCCGTCACGACAGGCCCACTCCCACACATCCGCCGCCCCCGCTCACGTAAGCCCCCGGTCCCGCGTCGCGGCATCCGCGGCCGCACGCCCGTTGCCCACACACAAGAGACGAGGCGGCGCAGCCGCGAGCCGCCCGCGCGACGGCAGGCCCACCCCCGCACAACAGCGAGGCGGGCGGCAGAGACGTCGTGAGTGGCGATCCCGGTGGGAACCGCGGTCGCCACTCACGAGGGGTTGACCGCGAGCGTCCGGCAGTTGCCCGCCAGCGCATGAACGTTCGCTCACGGGCCGGGGCGCGGCGAGCATGATGGGCATGTCCGACCCTTCCCCTGACGAATGGCGCACCTACGACGAGTTCGCCGCCGGGATCGACACCTACCGGCTGCCCAACGCGGACCTCACCGGGCGGGAGCTCACCGTCACCCTCGATGACGGAGCGAAGCTCGAGCTGCGGTTCCTCGACGGCGAACGGCTTACCCGCGACGGCGTCGAGGACCCGTACGACGCGGTCGCCGTGCGTCCGGACGTCTTCTTCGTGAATCTGCCGCTGACCAGCGTCGAAGGCGAGGCCCTCACGATCGTCTACTCGACCACCACGCACCGCGCGATGACCGTGCGTTCGGTGATCGGCGACGAGGACGTCGAAGGCACGCCGCGGGTTTCGCAGACCTTCCACGCCGGCACCACCGACGGCGGCGAGCCGGCTGGCGAGGCGCCCGGTCCGTCGCGGGACCTCATCGGCAAGCGCAACGTCTACCGCTACAGCCCGAATCACCTGTACGAGCACGTTTACCTCTCCTCCGAACGTTACTGCTGGCAGTGCGTCGAGGGCGTGCAGCGCGGGCACGGCGACGTGGACATGTCGACCGTCTGGAAGTTCGCCGACGGCCTGTACCTGTTCTGCTTCCGGGAGTTCCGGATCGCGGTGGCCAGCGTGTGGCTGCACGACCTCGGCTACGACCTGCGCACCACCGGCGTTTTCCTCGGCATCACCGGCGACGGCCGGTCCGAGCATTCCCGCGCGGGCGGGCACATCTACCCGCTCGGCTCGATCAGCTACCCCGACGTCCAGCCTGTCTAAGGAGTCTCTCCGTGTCCAATGTGGACGTTATCACCGCGCACTACGAGGCGAGCGACCGCGGCGACCTCGAGGGCATGCTCGCCCCGATCGGCCAAGAGACCACCTGGACCGAGGCCGCCGGATTCCCCTACGCGGGCACCTACACCGGCCCGGACGAGGTGCGGCGCAACGTCTTCGAGGCGATCGCCCGCGACTGGGACGGCTACCAGTTCTCCCTGTCCGCACTGCTGGACGCCGGCGATTCGGTCGTCGGGCTCGGCACCTATTCCGGCACGAACCGCAAGTCCGGCAAGGCTTTCACCGCGCGCGTGGCGCACGTGTGGAAGTTCGACGGCGGCAAGGTCGCGAGCTTCGAGCAGATCGTCGATTCCGCCCCGGTCGCCGCGGCGACCGACTGAGTCCCCCGCGAAACGGCGGTGCCGGTCCTTCCCCCGGCACCGCCCCTTCTTCCCTCCCCTCTGGTCACTGCGGACCGGAAAGCCGAGCCATGATGAGAAAGTTCCTGCCCGCGCTCGCCTCGGCCGTGCTCGTCACGCTGGTCGCGGCGGGCTGCGCGGGCACCGCCGATCCGAACGGACCGATCGTGGTCGGCTCGGTCAACGCGTTGAGCGGACCCGCCACCTTCCCGGAATCCTCCCAGGCCGCCAAGGCCGTCTTCGACGCGGCGAACGCCGCGGGCGGCGTGCGCGGGCGCAAGATCGAATACCACGCCATCGACGACAAGGGCGACCCGGCCGCCGCCGCGGCCGCCGCCCGCGAGATCGTCGGCGGCGATCAGGCGGTGGCGCTGGTCGGCTCGTCCAGCCTCATCGAATGCCAGATCAACGCCAAGTACTACCAGCAGGAAAAAGTCCTGTCCCTCTCCGGAATCGGCGTCGACCCGTCGTGCTTCACCAGCCCGAACATCGGACCGGCCAATGTCGGGCCGTTCCACGACATGACGCTGACCCTGCTGTACGGCTCCGAAGTGCTGCACCTGCAAGACATGTGCGCGTTGCTGGAAATCGCCGGGAACACGTTGCCATACTATCGCGCGGCCATCGACGAATGGTCGAAAATCACCGGCAAGAAACTGAAGTACGTCGACGCGACCGTGCCGTACAACGGTTCCGACTACACGCCCTACATCGTCAAGGCGCGCGCCGCCGGATGCAAAGCGGTGACGGTCAACCCGGTCGAGCCCGACTCGATCGGCCAGCTGAAAGCCGCGCAGGCACAGGGCTGGAAAGACGTGACCTGGCTGCTGCTCACGAGTGTCTACAGCGAACAGTACGCGAAGGCGGTTTCCGAAGCGGGCAAGGGCGTTTACGTGCCCGCCGAGTTCTACCCGTTCACCGACCCGTCGAGCCCGCGCACCAAGGCGTGGCGGGATCTCATGACCCGCAACAACATTCCGCTGACCTCGTTCAGCCAGGGCGGTTATCTCGCGGCGAAGTACTTCCTGAAGGTGCTGGAAGGCATGCGGGGCGACATCACGCGGGAATCGGTGACGAAGGCGCTGCGCGAGATGAAACCGATCTCCGATCCGATGGTCGGCACGCCGTACGTGTTCGGCCCCGGGCAGACGCACCACGACAACACCGCGGGCTGGCCGGTGAAGCTCGCCACGGGCACGAACCGGTGGGAGATCGCCGGTACCGACTGGCTGCGGATTCCGCGGCGCTGACCCGCTCGGGAAAGAGGAGACTGCAATGGTGCAGGGAGCGCTGGCCGGGCTTGCCGCCGGCGGGCTTTACGCGGTGCTGGCGGTGTGCCTGACGCTGATGTCGCGGCTGGTCCGGGTCGTCAACTTCGCCCAGGCGGCCACCGGCATGTTCGGCAGTTACGTCGGAGTGGCCCTGTCCGTCCACGGCGGACTGCCGGAATGGCTGGCGGTGCTGCTCGGCGTGCTGCTGGGCGGGGTGCTGAGCGTGCTGATCGGCTGGGTCGTCTCGACCTGGCTGGCCGAGGCAGGCACCGGCACCCGCTCGGCGGTCACCGTCGCGGTGCTGCTGCTGTTGATCTCGTTGTCGTTCATCCTGTTCGGCAACAAACCGCAGCCGTTTCCGGCGTTGCTGGCCGGGCCGGCCTTCACCGCCGGCGGCGTGGTGATCAGCCAGGTGACGGTCGTGACCGTCGCGCTGGCGGTGGTGATCGCCCTCGCCGCGCGGCTGATCCTGACCAAGACGCCCGTCGGCATCTCGCTGCGCGCGTTGTCGGAACGCCCGACGACCGCTGAGCTGCTGGGCATCCCGGCGAAACGGCTCAGCGCGGCGGTCTGGGGCGCCACCGGCCTGATCAGCACCGTCATCATCGTGATCGTCGCCCCGTCCCAGTCGAACGACGCCACCTCGCTGGCCATGCTGGTCGTGCCCGCCGCCGCGGCGGCCCTGCTCGGCGGGTTCCGCCGGCTGGACCTCGCCGTCGCCGGCGGACTCGTGCTCGGCATGCTGCAGGGCGCGCTCGCGCAGGTCGACCAGCTTTCGGTAGTGCGGAATTTCGTCCCGTTCCTGGCCATCGTCGGCCTGCTCGTGTGGTCTCAGCGCAAGGAGGTGTGGGATGCAGCTCGCTGACCGGGGCGCGGTGTCCCGCTTCGGAACCCCACTGGTCGTCGCGGTGGTCGCGGTAGTGGCCGGAATCGGCCTGACCGTCGGTCTCAACGGCTACTTCGCCTACCTCGGCGTGAGCGTCGTCGTGGCCGCGATCGCCTTGCTCGGCCTCGGCGTCGTCACCGGCAGCGCCGGCATGATCTCCTTGTGCCAGCTGACCTTCGGCGCGATCGGCGCGTGGGTCGTCTCGGCGCTGAACGTCGCCGACGCTCCCGGCGGCTTTCTGTTCTGGCTTCTGCTGGGCGGTCTGGCGGCAGGCGTCGTCGGTGTCCTCATCGGACTCCCCGCGTTGCGTCTGCGCGGGATCAACCTGGCGGTGGTGACGCTCGGCCTCGCCGCGGCCGCCGACGTCACCCTGGTGGAAATCCAGTTCCCCGGCACCACGGACGGCGTTTCGGTAGACCGTCCGTCTTTTGTAGCTGACGACAACGCGTACTTCCTCCTGTGCGTCCTCGTCCTGATCGTCTGCGCCTTGCTCGTGCACTTCCTCCGGCGCGGTCCGTGGGGCAGCAGCTGGGCCGCGGTGGCGTTCTCCGAACGCGGCACCGCCGCGGCAGGCGCCAGCGTCCGAATGGCCAAGCTGTCGGCCTTCGCGGTCAGCGCCACCCTGGGCGGTCTCAGCGGCGGCCTGCTTACCGCACAGGTCGGGTTCGCTTTCCCGACCAGCTTCGCCCCGCTGCAGTCGCTGGCGTTGTACGTGCTGGCGATCATGTCCGGCGCGCACTTGATTGACATGGCAGTGTTCGGCGCGGTCCTGTGGGTCGCGGTGCCGGAGCTGTTGAAGCGATGGGGAGTCCCGCAGGACTGGGGCTACGTCATCTTCGGTCTGCTGGGCCTCCAGGCGCTGGCCGGACGCGGCAACCTGGGCACGGCGATCCGCGAGTTGCGGCGTCGCCGCTCCAGGGCCAGCGCCGGGGTGCGGATCACTGCTCTGGACGAAGAACCTCCGCGGCTGCCGCCCGGCGAACCGGTGCTGGTGGTCCGCGGCCTGAGCGTCACCTTCGGCCAGGTGAAGGCACTGTCCGGAGTGGACCTGGCCGTTCCCAAGGGCGGAGTCCTGGGCGTCATCGGCCCGAACGGTGCGGGAAAGTCCACTTTGGTCGACGCCATCAGCGGCTTCCTGCCGCAGGCTGAAGGAATCGCAGAACTGGCCGACCGGCCGCTCACCGGCAATCCGACGCAACGAGCCCGCTCCGGTCTGCGCCGGACGTTCCAGCAAGACCGGGTCCCGGCGGGCTTGACCATCGAGGCGTACGTCCGCTTCGTGGCTCGCCGTCGCCCGGACGCCGCCGAAGTCGCTGCCGCGCTGGAGTTCTTCGGGTGCCCGCCGGCCGCGACGCCGCTGGAACGGGTCGACGTGGGTGCGCGCCGCCTGGTCGAGGTCGTCGGGCACCTCATGGCCAAGCCCCAGGTGCTGCTCCTCGACGAACCGGCGGCGGGTCTCCCGCACGAGGAACACGTCGCGTTCGGCGAACGCCTGCGGCAGGTCCCGGCCAGGTTCGGCGTCTCGGTGCTGATCATCGAACACGACCTGGACCTGGTCCGGTCGGTCTGCGACACGCTGACCGTGCTCGACTTCGGCGAGGTGCTGGCGAGCGGCCCGCAGGCGGAAGTGCTGGCGGATCCGGCGGTTCTGAAGGCCTACCTTGGCGAAACGGAGATGCTGTGAGCACGCTGCGCATCGAAAACCTGACCGTCACGCGCGGCGCGGGCCCGGTCATCTCCGACGTCGGCCTGACGCTGGAACCGGGCAAGATCACCGCGCTGGTGGGCCCCAACGGGGCGGGCAAGACCAGCCTGCTGGAAGCCCTGTCCGGGGTGATCCCCGCGGCGACCGGGACTATCCACGTCGGACACACCGACGTCACGAAACATTCGCGGGTGGCCAGAGCGCGACTGGGACTGGCGCACGTCGAGCAAGGACGCGCGGTCTTCGCCAGCCTGACCGTCCTGGAAAACCTGCGCCTGACCGCCACCACCCCGGCCGGCGTGGAAGAAGTCCTCGCCCTCTTCCCGGAATTGGAGAAACGCAAGAACTCGCCCGCCGCGCTGCTGTCCGGCGGCGAGCAGCAGATGGTGGTCCTGGGCCGGGCTTTCGCCGCGAAACCGAAGTTCCTGCTCATCGACGAGATGTCGCTCGGCCTGGCTCCGGCCGTCTTCACCAGGCTTCTCCCGGCGGTCACCGAATTCGCCAGCGCGGGCGCGGCGATTCTCCTGGTGGAACAGTTCACCCACCTGGCGCTGAAAGTCGCGCAGGAGGCCCTGGTCGTCTCCTCCGGCAAAGTCACCTATGCCGGGGAGTCGCAGCCCCTGCTGGACCACCCGGACACGCTGCACCAGGCGTATCTGGGCACCAACTGAACCGGGGAGCGGGCGGCCGCGGTGGGGCGCCCGCTCCCCGGGGGGACTCAGCCCTTCCGGATGGTCATCTTGGCGATCCGGTCGCCGTCGACGTCGAAAACGAACTTCGAACGGCCGTTGGCGTGGTTGCTTCGCCAGTCCCCGACGACGGTGACGACGTCGCCGGAAACCGTGCTTTCCTCCGGGGTCAGGACACCGCGCGCGCCGATGAATTCGACGTCGCTCCATCTCTTGATCTCAGCTCGTCCGGTGAATAACCGGCCCCAGTCGTCCACCACCCCGGTCTCGGCGAACGCGTCCAGGAACGCGCCCTCGTCGTGCAGGTTCACCGCGGTGACGAACGACGACACCGGTTCGGGAATTTCCACCTCTGACATCGAGAATTCCTTGCTGTCGTAGCGAAAATCAGCGCGTAGTGTAGCCGCCGTTGGCGAAAATCGTCTGCCCGGTGATCCACCAGCCCGACGTCGCCAGGAACGTCACGATCGGCGCGATGTCCTCGATCTTCGTCAACTGCCCGCCCATCGCCTGGGACTGGTGGAATTCCACCCGCTCCGGGGTTTCCTGGCCGTAGAAGAACGGCGTGTCCATCGGGCCGGGCCCGACCGCGGTGACCGAGATCCCGCGCGAGGCGAACTCCTTGGCCGCGGCGCGGGTGAAGTGCTCGACCGGGCTCTTGCCGCCCGCGTAGGTCGAGTACCCGTCGGTGAACGCGGCGAGCAGGCTGGTCACGATCGTGATGATCTTGCCGCCGTCGGCGACGTTCTTGCCCGCCTCCTTGATGAAGAAGTACGCCGCCTTCGAGTTGATGTCGAACATCGAGTCGTACTCGTCCTCGGTGGTCTCGGTGATCGGCTTGCGCAGCACCTTGCCCACCGTGTTGACCGCGACGTCGATCTTCCCGAGCGCCGCTTCGGCGGCGGAGAACAGCTTCTCCACGTTCGCCGGGACGGTCAGGTCGCCGGTCAGCACGACACCCTTGCCGCCCGCCGCCTCGACCGCGGCGAGCGTCTCCTCCGCCTGCGGCCGGGTCGAGGAGGAGTTGTAGTGGATCGCCACGTTCGCGCCGGCCTCGGCGGCCTGCCTGCTGATGAGCCCGCCCAGGTTCTTCGCCCCGGCGGCGACCAGGACGTTCTTGCCCTTGAGGGTGTGGTCGGTCATGAGGACCCCTCCATCTCTTTATCGCTGATATGCGTCACTGTATCAGTGCAACAGCGGCTACCATAGCGGTGTGACACAGATTGCGAACGCGGATACACGGACCCGGCTCCTGGACGCCGCCGCCGAGCAGGTCGCCGCGACGCCGGGCGAGGACATTTCACTGCGCGCGATCTGCGCCCAAGCCGGGGTGAAAATGCCGACGCTCTACCACTTCTTCGGCAGCAAACAGGGCCTGCTGGACGCGGTCGTCGAGCGCGGCTTCGACCTGTACCTGGCGGAGAAGGGCGCCCACGAGCCGTCCGGCGACCCGATCCAGGACCTGCGCGACGGCTGGGACGCCCACGTCGCGTTCGGAATCGCGAACCCCGGCTTCTACACGCTCATGTACGGCCAGGTCCACCCCGGCCACGCCCCCGAGGCGCAAGAACGCCCCAGCGCGATGCTGCGCGCCCTGACCCGAGCCGCCGCCGGCCAGGGACGCTTGACCGTCCCGCCGGACCAGGCGGCCGCGCACATCCTCGTGGCGAACATCGGCGTCACGCTGCGGCAGATCATCCTCGCCGAAGAAGACCGCCCGCTGTCCGTGGCGGTGCGGGAAGGCGCGATCGCCGCGATCACCGGCACCTCGGCGACCGGCGACCGGCACGCCGAAATCCACCGCGTACTGGAACACGCCGCGGCCAACCCGGAGATCCTGGGCGCGGCGGAAACACAACTGCTCACCAAATGGCTGCGGACCCTGGCTGAACCAACCTGAGACACCCCAACACCGCACCCCGGCATTGCCCGGGCGGGAGCGAAGAACAGCCCGGTGCCCAATCAGGTCGAGCGGCGCCTACGCCCCCATCCCGGCCCGCTCGAACGCCAAGGTAGGCAAATCAACAGCATGCGCCCCGCCATCGGCGACCACCACCGCCCCAGTAATATAAGAAGACTCCGAAGACCCCAGGAACCGCACAAGAGAAGCGATTTCCTCCGGCTCGGCAGGACGCCGCAACGGAACCTCGGCAGTCACCCGCCGGTACCCCTCGTCATGCCCGCCGGCAAACCCGGCCGCCTCGGCGAACTGCTCCATCTCCCCGTCCGCCATCGGCGTCCGCACCCACCCCGGGCACACAGCATTGGCCCGGACCCCGCGCGGCCCGTAATCCCGGGCAATAGAGCGAGTCAGCCCGATCAACGCGTGCTTGGCCACCGTGTACCCGGCGACATTGGGCCCGGCGAACAACCCAGCCAGCGAAGAAACAATCACGACCTGCCCGCCGCTCTCCACCAAGGAAGGCAACGCGGCCCGGCACAACACGAACGCGCTCGACAAATTGGACCGAAGCGCGATCTCCCATTCCTCGTCCCCGGTGTCCACCACCGAGGACAGCCCGTGCCCGCCGGCATTGGCCACGATCACGTCCAGCCGCCCGTATTTCGAGACGATTTCCGCGATCGCCGCCTCCGCGTCCTCCCGGACGCTGGCGTCGCAAGCGATCACGTGCGCACCGGTCTCCGCAGCGACCTTCTCCAGCGGCTCGCGCCGCCTGCCCAGAACCACGACCTGTGCGCCTTCGCCTGCGTACCGCCGAGCAACCGCAGCCCCAATGCCCGTCCCTCCGCCGGTAATCGCCACGACCCGCGTGTCTGCCATCGTCATTTCTCCCTTTCAAGCAGGAAACCCAGACCGAGCCGAATAGCCGAAGTCGGCGAGCAAGGCCTGTCCGTTCACCGTCCGCGCCCGCGCGGAAGCCAGATACACCACCTGCTGGGCGACCTCGTCGGCCGCCTGGACCGGGAATCCCGGTTCGTCCAGCAGCTCGCCCAAATCCCCGCGCGCCATCGGCGTGTCCACCACCGACGGGCACACGCAGTTGACCCGGACGCCGTCGAACTCGACCGACAGCGCCCGCGTCAACGACACCACCGCGCCCTTCGACGCGCAGTAGGGCACCATCCCGGGCGCGCACACGAAGGCCGAATCGCTGGCCAGGAAGACGATCGAACTCCCGTCTCCCAGCCAGGGCCGAGCGTGCTTCGCGACCAGAAACTGCCCCAGCACGTTCACCGCCATGACCGAGGTGAAGTCCGCCGCGCTGGTCTCCGCGAGCGGCCGGCCGACCGGCCCGGAGATCCCGGCGCAACCGACTACCACGTCGATCCCGCCGAAAGACTCGGCCACGAGCCGCACCGCCGCGGCGACCTGGTCCTCGTCGGTGATGTCCGCCCGCGCCGCGACGACGTCCCCCGGCAACGACGGCGGCCGGACCCGGTCCAGGATCCCGACCCGCGCGCCCTCCGCCAGGAACGCCCGCGCGCAGGCCAGTCCGATCCCGGACGCGGCCCCGGTGATCAGCACGGCCTTGCCGTCGAGGTCGAGTCGCATCCGGCAATCCTGCAACAACGGCTCCGCCGGGGATTGGCACCGAGTGCATCCTTGTTGTCAGCGGCCGCACGACCCCCGGATCCCGGCTACCGCTGCCCCCGGTGCAGCGCGAACACTGCGGCGAGGAGCGCGAAGGGACACCATGAGCAACGCACACCCCCACCCCCTTGACCCGCTGACCGCCGACGAGCTCGCCACAGGCCGGGCAGTGCTGGAGGCACAGGGGCTGATCACCGAGACGACGCGGTTTCCGCAGGTCCTCCCGGTGGAGCCGGACAAGGCCGCCGTACTGGGCGGTTCCCGGACCGACCGCCGGATCCAGTTCACCCTGCTCGACACCGCGACCGGCGAATCGGCCGACGCGGTCGTGTCGGTGACCGCCGGTGAGCTGGTCAGCCACGAGAAGTGCGGCGAGGGCCAGCCCCCGTATCTCTTCGAGGAGTACGACCTGGCCGAGGCCGTCACCAAGGCCTCCCCGGAGTGGCAGGCGGCCATGGAGCGCCGCGGTCTCGGCGACCGCGTCGAGCACGCGTTCTGCGCCCCGCTCGCCCCCGGTCACTTCGGCCGCGAGGACGAAACCGGCCGGGTCATCCGTTCGCTCACCTTCCTGCGCGAGGACGACACCGACAACCCCTGGTCACGGCCGGTCGAGGGCCTGGTCGCGCACCTCAACCTCACCGAACAGCGCGTCCTGCGGGTCGAGGACGAGGGCGACGTTCCGGTCCCGGAGGACTCCGGCCGATACGGCCACCGCCCCGCGCGCACCACGCTCAAGCCGATCGAGATCACCCAGCCGGAAGGCCCGAGCTTCCAGGTCGACGGCTCGCTCGTGACGTGGGAGGGCTGGCAGCTGCGCGTGGGGTTCAACGCGCGCGAGGGCCTGACCCTGCACCAGCTGACCTTCCAGGACCGCTCGGTGCTGTACCGCGCGTCGGTGCCGGAGATGGTCGTTCCCTACGGGGACACCTCGATCGGCCGGTTCTGGATCAGCTACTTCGACGCCGGCGAGTACCTGCTCGGCAAGAACGGCAACAGCCTTCGCCTCGGCTGCGACTGCCTCGGCGTGATCCACTACTTCGACGCCTTCCTCGCCGACGACCACGGCCAGCCGGTGCGCGTGCCCAACGCGATCTGCATGCACGAGGAGGACTACGGGATCCTCTGGAAGCACACAGATCTCGACGGCAAGGCCGAGGTCCGCCGTTCGCGGCGGCTGGTGATCTCGTCGATCTCCACCATCGGAAACTACGACTACGGTTTCTTCTGGTACCTCTACCTCGACGGCACCATCGAATGCGAGGCCAAGGCAACCGGCATCGTCTTCTCCGGCGCTGGCGAGCCCGGGTCCGCGAATCCGCACGCGTCCGAGATCGCGCCCGGCCTGTTCGCTCCGGTGCACCAGCACCTGTTCTGTGCCCGGCTCGACTTCGCGGTCGACGGCCAGCGCAACTCGGTGTACGAAGTGGACACTGTCGGGATTCCGATCGGCGACGAAAACCCGTACGGCAACGCCTTCACCTGGAAGGCCACCGAACTGCGCACCGAACAGCAAGCGAAACGGCACGCCAACCCGGCGACCGCGCGAGTGTGGGAGGTCCGCAGCACCGAGCACACCAACCGGCTCGGCGCGCCGACTGCGTACCAGCTCGTGCCGCGGCCGTCGGCGACCCTGATGGCGCAACCGGAATCGACAGTCCATCAGCGCGCGACCTTCGCCACGAACCACCTGTGGGTCACGCCCTACGCGCCCGGCGAACGGTTCCCGGCGGGCGAGCGCCCCAATGCGCACCCGGGCGGGGCCGGCCTGCCCGCGTGGACGGCGGCCGACCGCTCCGTCAGCGACACCGACGTCGTGCTGTGGCACGTCTTCGGCCCGACGCACATCCCGCGTCCGGAGGACTGGCCGGTCATGCCGGTCGACTACTCCGGATTCATGGTGCGCCCCTACGGGTTCTGCGACCGGAACCCGGCACTCGACCTGCCCTCGGCCGCCCACGGCCACTGTGAACACTGAGGAAGGCTCCATGCCCGCGACCAATCTGTCCGACACCTCCACCTGGCTCCCGCTCGACGGTCTCGCCCCCGGCTTCGACGCCAGCAAAGCGGCCACTGTGGACGATCTCGACAACCAGTCGTTCACTTTGGACTGCGCCGACGGCGGCACGTTCTCGATCAGTTTCTCGGGCGGCCGCGCGTCGTGGGACGAGGACGGCGCGGCCGGCGAGACCGCTTCCGAGACATTCCTCGTCGACGCCGGGCTGTTCTACGTGCAGTTCCATCCCGGTGCGGAAACCTCGTACAGCCTGCTGCTGGACGTACGCCAGGGCCGCGCGCTGGTCGTCACGAGCACGATCGGCGACGGACTTCCCCGCGTGACACAACGGTTCCGTCCCGCGACCATCCAGGGCCGCGAGGCACACGGCGAGGAAATCGCGCCCAGCACGGCGTTGATCGGCCGCCGCGTGCAGTGGGTCTACAGCGAAGAGCACGCCTACGAGCACGTCTACCTCACTCCGCACTGGTACACCTGGCAGTGCCTTTCCGGCCCGGAGCGCGGCCTCGCCGACACCGACGAGAACTCCGTGTACCAGATCCGGCCCGGGATCTACGTGTTCACCTGGCGCGAGAAGGTCATCCCGTGCGCGTCGGTGACCGTGGCCGACCACCGCAACGTGCGGGAGCTGCGGTCGCACGGTTCGCTGTTCGGACTGGGCGAGGACGGCAAGTCGCCGACGCACTTCACCTTCGGCGCGTATGGCCGGCTGCTCAGCAACACTGTTTATTCGCCGGACTACGACCCCGCCGGACAGTGACCCATGGCGCCTGAACTGCTCCTCACCAACGCCACTGTGTACACAGTGGACGAAGATCGGCCGTGGGCGACTTCGCTCGCGGTGGAGAACGGCCGGGTGACGACTGCCGAGGCCGGTCCGGGCACCGAGGTCGTCGATCTCGGCGGCGCTTTCGTGCTGCCCGGTTTCGTGGACGTGCACAGCCACCACGCCCTCGCCGGACGGGAATTGTTCGAACTGCGCTTGGAAAGCGGCGCAGGTCTGGACGAAATCCTCGCCGCGGTCACGGAATGGTCGGCTGGGCTCGGTCCGGACGAATGGGTCGCCGGCGGCGCTTGGCCGTCCACTTTGGCCCCTGAACTCGGCCACGAGTCCGTGCGGCGAGCGCTGGACGAGGCGGCGGGCGGGCGTCCGGTCGTGCTGATCGAGGACAGCAGGCACAACCGGTGGGCGAGCAGCCGGGCGCTGGAACTGGCCGGGATCACCGCGGCCACTCCGGACCCGGCGGGCGGGACGATCCACCGCGACCTCGACAGCGGCGCGCCGACCGGTTTGCTGATCGAGACCGCGGGCTTGGCGGTGGAGCGGGCGATGCGGGACACGCGCGCGCTCACCGCGGAGCAGCACGCCGAAGCATCGCGGCGAGCAATCGCGATTTTGCATTCCTACGGCATTACCGCATTCCAGGACGCCGGGGCCACTCTCGACATCCTCGCCGCGCTGAAGACGCTGGACGACGCCGGCGAACTCGCCGCGTGGGTAGTGTCGTCGATGCTGGTCAACGACCCGATCTTCGGCGCGGACCCGATCGGCGAACCGCTGCTCGGCCGGGCCGCGGAGTACCGCAGCGAGCATCACCGGCCGGACTTCGTGAAGATCTTCCTCGACGGCACCCCGCCCGCGCACACCGCGGCGTTCCTGGAGCCGTACCTGCACCACGAGTGCTTCTGCGGCGACACCACGATGCCGCCGGAGGAACTCGCGGACTGGCTGGACGTCGCCGTCTCGGCCGGGCTTTCGGCGAAGATCCACTGCGCGGGCGACGCTGCCGTCCGGGCCACTTTGGACGCTGCCGGCAACCTCCGCGCCCGCGGCGACTACACGACGAAAATCCAAGTGGCGCACGGACAGTTCATCCACCCGGACGATCTGGAGCGGTTCGCGACGCTCAACGTGTCGGCGGACATCTCGCCGTTCCTGTGGGTGCCCGGCGTGATCCCGGACGCCATCGCACAGGTGATCCCCGCCGAACGCGCGGCGCGGATGCAGCCGAACCGCACGCTGCTGGACACCGGCGCGCTGGTCGCCGGGGGTTCGGACTGGCCGGTGAGCGAATCCCCGAACGCCTGGGAAGGCATCGAGGGCCTGATCACCCGGCAGGACCCGTACGGCAAGCACCCCGGGAGCCTCTGGCCGGAGCAGGCCATCACGCTGGCCGAGGCGATCCAGGTGTTCACGCTGAACTCGGCCCGCGCGTGCGGGCTCGACGACGTGACGGGGTCGCTGACGCCGGGCAAGTCGGCGGATTTCGTGGTGCTGGACCAGGATCCGTTCCAGACCCCGGCGGAAGAGCTGGCGGGGATCACGGTGCGGGAGACGTGGTTCGGGGGCAAGCGGGTGTTCGCGCGGGGTTGAGGGGGTCGTGGGTGTTGATGCCGGTTAGAACCGGCATCAACACCCACGACCCCGGTTTCGCCCGCACCAACCCCGCAGCCAGCCGCCGCCCACGCCACCAGCCGTGCCAGCCCCCAGCCGCTC
>NZ_LWSF01000005.1:53530-292153 GCF_001651785.1 Amycolatopsis sp. M39 | reverse complement strand
TCCCCAAGCCAGCAGCCAGCCGCCGCCCACGCCACCAGCCGTGCCAGCCCCCAGCCGCTCCCCAAGCCAGCAGCCAGCCGCCGCCCACGCCACCAGCCGTGCCAGCCNCCAGCCGTCCCACCCCCCAGCCGCTCCCCAAGCCAGCAGCCAGCCGCCGCCCACGCCACCAGCCGTGCCAGCGCCCGCCCGCCGCCCAGTTGCCACAGCACCGCCCCGCTGACTCGGCGGCAGCCGGGCAGCCGGGCCTGTGCCCAGCAGGAGCCGCTCTGCCTGGTGTGGCCTCGTGAGTGGCGATCCCGGTTCTCACCGGCATCGCCGCCACTCACGACACCCCCTCATACAGCCAGCCGCTGCCCCGGCGGCCACGCGCCCAGCAGCCCGCTCCGCCCAGCGACGTCGCGCGTGGCACGACGTCCTCAGGCCAGCAGAAACTCCGCCATCCGCTCCCCCATCAGCACCGCAGGCGCGTTCGTGTTCCCGCTGATCACCCGCGGCAGCACCGAGGCGTCCGCGACCCGCAGCCCGGACACCCCGCGCACCGCCAGCGTCGGATCGGTCACCGCCAGCTCGTCGGTCCCCATCCGGCAGGTGCCCACCTGGTGGTGATACGTGATCGCGGTGCGCCGCACGTACTCCCGCACATCCGCCGGTCCCGGATACAGTTCGCGCGCACCCCATTCCCCGGCCAACGCCGGGGCGCGGCCGATCAACCGGCACTGCTCCACCGACGCGACCAGGCTTTCGAAGTCCGCCGGGTGCGCGAGCGCGGCCAGATCGATCAGCGGCATCTCGGCCGGATCCGCGCTGCGCAGCCGCAGCGTTCCCCGGCTTTGCGGCGTGATCATGCCCGCCATCAGCGAGAACCCGGTCGGCGGCCCGGTCATCCACGGCTCGTACATCGGCACGCTGAAGTGGATCGGCTGGGTGTCCGGCACCGCCAGGCCCGGACGGCTGCGCCAGAACAGGTGCGTCTGCGTCACCGAAAGCCCGGTCCGCGGCGGCGCGACCGCACGCCGGTCGGTGGCGAAGATGACCGGCGACAGCAGGTGGTCGTGCAGGTTCTCGCCGACGCCCGGCAGGTCCGCGACGACGTCCAGCCCCAGCGCGGCGACGTCGTCGGCCGGGCCGATTCCGCTGCGCAGCAGGATCGCCGGGGACGCGAGCGCACCGGCGGCGAGCACGACCTGGTCGGCGAACAGCGGCTCCGGTTCGCCGTCGATCTCCGCCACGACCCCGATGCAGCGGTCGCCCTCGAACAGCACGCGATGCACCAGCGCGCCGGTGTGCACGGTCATCTGACCGGCGACCGGTTCGGCGTAGCAGAGCCAGGTGTTGCGCCGCCGTCCGCCGGCCATGGTCACCTGTTGCACGGAGACGCCGTCGAGGGTGCCGCTGTTGTAATTGTCGTTGAACGGCAGGCCGATCTCCCGCGCGGCGTCCACAATGGACTGCTGGATCGGCTGCAGCGGATCGTGCCGCTCCAGGTCGAGCAGGTCGCGTTCGGCCCGCTCGTACACCGGGCGCACGTCGTCCCAGGTCCAGCCGGGCAGTTCCCAGCCGTCGTAGTCCGCCGCCGCGCCGCGGGCCCAGATCATCGCGTTGAGCGAATGCGAGCCGCCGAGCACCTTGCCGCGCGGCAGGTGCAGGCTGCGGTTCCCGGCGTGCGGCTGCGGCACCGTGCAGTAGTCCCAGTCCTCGGCGGAGTGCCACAGCTCCCCCGCGCGCGACGGGTCGTGGATCGCCGCGTTCGTGTCCGGTCCGCCCGCTTCCAGCAGCGTCACCTTCGCGCCCGCGTCGACCAGCCGCCGGCACACCACCGAGCCCGCCGAACCCGCACCTACCACGATCACGTCCATGTCCTGATCCTGACCGGTTCCCCGGCCGCGCCCGGAATTGTCTTCACGCGCCGACAACGGGCGTGCCCTCGCGGACAAGACCGCCCGCCCGCCGCGCGCCGATACTCGGATGCGACCAGAAGATCGGGACTAGGGAGCACCATGGCGACACGCCTGTTCATCGACGGTCAGTGGACCGAGGCCGGCGGGGAGCCCATCCCGACCCGCGATCCGGCCACCGGCACCGTTCTCGAAGACGTCGGGACGGCGACTCAGGCCGACGTCGACGCCGCGGTCGCCGCCGCGCGCCGCGCGCTGGCCTCGCCGGAGTGGGCCGGGCTCGCGCCGGTGCAGCGGGCGAAGCTGCTGTTCCGCCTGGCCGACCTCGTCGACGAGCACCACGAGGAACTCGCCGCGCTGGAAACCCGCGACCAGGGCCAGCCGATCGGCGTCTCGCGCCAGGTGAGCGTGACCGGCGCGGCCGAGCACCTGCGTTATTTCGCCGGCTGGGCGACGAAAATCCAGGGCACCACGAACCCGGTTTCGTTCCCGGACACCCTGCACTACACGCGCCGCGAGCCGGTCGGCGTGAACGCGCTGATCACGCCGTGGAACTTCCCGCTGATGATCCTCGTGTGGAAGCTCGCGCCCGCGCTCGCCACCGGCAACACCGTGGTGATCAAGCCGAGCGAGGTCACGCCGCTGACCAGCATCCGGCTGGTGCGGCTGGCCGAGCAGGCCGGCCTCCCGCCGGGCGTGGTGAACCTGGTGACCGGCGACGGCCCGGTGGGCGCGATGCTGAGCTCGCACCACGACGTCGACCACGTCTCCTACACCGGCTCCACCGCGGTCGGGAAGCTGATCACCGCGGCGAGCGCGGAGTCCAACCTCAAGCGGCTCACGCTCGAACTCGGCGGCAAGGCCCCGAGCATCATCGCCGCGGACGCGGACCTGGACGCCGCCGTCGCGGGCAACCTCGCCGGCGCGACGCTGAACACCGGCCAGGTCTGCGCGGCCTACACCCGGTTCTACGTCGACCGCAAGCGCGAGCAGGAGTTCGTGGAGAAAATGGCCGCCGGGCTGGCGGGTCTGCAGGTCGGCCCCGGCCTGGAGGAGACGACCCAGGTCGGGCCGCTCGTGTCGGACAAGCACCGCAGGCACGTCGCGAACCTGGTGGCGACCGGCCGTTCCGAAGGCGCGGACCTGATCACCGGCGGCGCGGAAGTCGACCGCGACGGCTACTTCTACCAGCCGACGCTCTTCGCGGGCGTCACGGACTCGATGACGATCATGCGCGAGGAGATCTTCGGCCCGGTCCTGGCGGTGACGCCATACGACGATCCGGACGAGCTGGTCGCGCGCGCGAACGACACGCAGTACGGCCTCGCCGCGACCGTGTGGACCCGCGACATCCGCACGGCGCAACGCTATGCGGACGGGATTCGCGCGGGCGCGGTGTTCGTGAACATGCCGCCGATCCCGGACATGGCCGCTCCGTGGGGCGGGTACAAGGCGTCGGGCTGGGGCCGCGAGATGGGCCCGTGGGCGCTGGACGCGTACACCGAGACGAAGGCGGTTTGGCTGCACTACGGCTACTGAACGCTTTCGGGGCTCGGCGGTCCGCCCGGGACCGCCGAGCCCCGTTCAGCGGGCCAGTTCGGCCAGCGACAGCAGCAAATGCGCCGGCTCCGGGTACCAGATGTCCGAATGCGTCCCGGCTGGATTCCACCACCGCCCGCGCCGGAACCGCCACCCCGGCTCGACGTCGGCACTCCGCCAGTCCAATTCGGACCGTGAGCGTGCAGACACCCGACCGCGTCGGGCGGCGGTGCCCGCATGCGGCGACGTGCTCCGGGCGCAGCCTCCTGGCGCGGTGGAAGACCGTCCGCAGACCCGGTGGGCCTGCCGGTTTCCGGGTCCGGGTGTTCGACATGCGCGAGGGTGCGGACGACGTTCGCCGCCGCGGTCCCGTCCGCCGATCAGGGTTGGGAGCACCCCGAACCGGTCGCCCTCGGCCTCGTCGCGGGCGAGGCAGATCCAGCTGAACCCGCCGCGCGCCCGGCCTCGCCGCGGCCCACCGGGCTGCCGCATTCCACGCAAAACCGGTGCCGCTCCGGCAGTGCCGCGTCGGGCAGCACGGTGTCGAACGGGTCCGGCAGCCTCGCTTTCGGCAGCGCGACCCGCAGGTGCGGACGAGGAGTTCGTCGAGCCCGTCCTCGACCACCGAATCGTCGATCGCCCATTCCCGCAACTGCGGGAAGTACCCCAGCACGGTGTCCGCCGGAATCAGCCGCACCGCGTGGTCGGCCACCACGATGCCGAGCAACTGCCCGGTGGTGCGGTCGAACGGGGGACAGCCGCACAGGTCCGGGTCCGCGCGGCCCTCCAGCAGAGCGAGCGGCACCCGTTCGCTGTCCGTCGCTTCGGTGGTGGCGCGTACCCAGATGCCGTAGCCGAGGCGGAGCGGAAGGCTGTGGATCCGGACTTCCCGCCCGGATTCGACCTTTCGCCGGAGCGTGGTGCCGTGGCGCCCCGGAGCGGCCAGTTCGAGCAGCGCCAGCTCGCCGCGCGCCCGCGAGCGGCGGGACCAGCCCGGCCAGCGTCGCGGAACCCGCCGATTCCACCCGGAAAACGGTTTCCTCGCGGGCCGCGCGGGAGCAGGTCGGGACGTACCGGCCGCCGATCAGCACGCCGGAGCCGTGGAGGCGGCCGTCGGCAGCGTGGATCCGCGCCGGCCCCGGATCAGCGGCCACGAGGTAAAACCTTGCCCGGGAACGGCCTCCGGATCGTTCGGTTCGGGCGAAGCCGTCCGGTCACCCGGCGCGACGGGTCGCCCTCCCCGAGTGGACGTATCGCGCGCGGCCGGAGCCGTCGTCGCCAAGGAAGACCAGCGGCAGGTGGATTCCGCCCTGCGCTTCGCGAAGAATCAGGGTGTCGCCTTCGAGAAAGACCAGTTCGGATTTGCTGGCGGCGCTCAACTCCGCGGCTGTCCCTTTAGGACGTTGCTCCAGCCAGACCCGGCCGTCGTCGTCTTGGGAGACCACGAGATCGGCGACCGTGCTGACGTAAGTGCCGAGATACCGGTCCGCGGCGAAGGGCTCCGGCTCGGCAGGCGGACGGGGCGGCAGCGACACCTCGACGCCCCCGAATTCCTTGAGCAGCGCGGGAACGAGGTCGGCGTACAGGCTCATCGCGCCGCCGCCGTTGGTCAGCAGCGCCACCACCAGGTCGCTTTCGGGCACCAGCCGCAGGAACGCCGCCTGTCCGATGGTGTTGCCGTCGTGGCCGTAGACCTGGCCGGCCGGAGTGTCGAACAACTCCCAGCCGAGGCCCCAGGCATCGCCCATGATGCCGAGCGGCGGAAGGCTGACCTGCCGCTGAAGCATGGCCGCGGCGCTCTCCGCGCTCAACACTCCGGCACCGCCCGCGAGGTGCATGCGGGCGAAGGCGAGCAAATCCGCCGCGGACATCGCGAGCGACGACCCGGCCGGTCCGTTGGACCGCAGCATCGACCAGAACGGCGCGGGCACGAGGTCCGCGCCCGGCTCGGGTTCGAGGTGCCCGATCGCGGAACGGAACCGGATCGCGTCGAGAGCGTTCGGGGCGAAATGCCGGAGTTTGAGCGGCACGGCGAGGTGTTCGCGAAGGCAGTCCTCGTAATGCCTGCCGCGCAACACTTCCACCAGCCGCCCGAGGACGACGTACCCCGCATTGTTGTAGGAGAACAACTCTCCGGGCGGGAACAGCTGGGCGACGCCGTCGAGGGTCGCGACGAACTTCTCCACCGCGTCGTCGCCGGGGCCGGTGTCGGTGAAGAGGTCGCCCTCGAACCCGGCGGTGTGGCTGAGCAACTGGCGCACGGTGATGGCCGCGTCGCCCAGTTCGAGGTCGGGCAGGTAGTGCCGGACGGGAGCGTCGAGATCGACCAGGCCCTCGTCCACGAGCTGCAGGACGAGGGTGGCCGTCCACACCTTGGTGATCGAGCCGATTTGGAATACCGAATCGGCCGTGGCGGTGACCCCGGTGCCGAGATTGAGCACCCCGGCGGACGCGGTGGCGGTCTCCTCGCCGACCGCCACCGCGATCACCGCGGCGGGGACCCGGTGGTGTTCCAGCAGCGCGGGAAGGTCCTGCTCCAGCCGCCTGCGGAGAGCGTCGAGCTTGTCCATCCCGGGAAGGTATCGCCGCGCCGAGACCAGAAGTTCGTCTCCGGAGACGGAAAAATCCGCGTTCGGCTGGAGCACCGGACGAACTCCTCAGACGAGCACCTCGCCGTCCTTCGCGACCACCCGGCCGCCCGCGATCACCAGCGAACGCACCGGCGCCCGCGGCAACGCGTCCGGCACATTCTCCGCCGCCACCAGCACCACGTCCGCCCGGCACCAGATCATGCCGCTCCCGGCCCACGAACGAGCCCGCCCGCCGCGTCGCCAGCTCCACCGCCGCCGTCAGATCCTCGTCCCTCCGCAAGCCGTGCAGGAGGGCGAAACCGAGCGCGATCTGCAGGATGTCGCCNGATGTCGCCGTCGCCGTACGGGGACCACAGGTCGCGGATCCCGTCCGTGCCGAGCCCGACCGGGACCTCGCGCGCCGATGAATTCGAGCCATGGCAGCGGAGCCACCCGCACCGGCGCGACCGTCGCCAGCGAGATGCCCGCCTCGGTGATCCGGTCGAGCAGCGCCGCCTGCCGCGCCGGGGGAACCTCGCCCAGTGCGAAGCCGTGCGACACGGTGACCTTGCCCTGCAGCCCGGTGCGCACGGTCCGGTCCTCGATCAGCACGCACTGGAACGCGCCCAGCTCGCCGCCGTCGTGCAGGTGGATGTCGAGGCCGACGCCGCGTCGCTCGGCGATCTCGAACAGTCCGTCGAGCTGGCCGACCGGGTCGCGGTCGATGCCCGCCGGGTCGAGACCGCCGATCCGGCCCGCGCCCGCCGCCGCGGCCTCGTCGAGCAGCTTGCGCACCCCCGGCCGCCGCAGCACGCCGTCCTGCGGGAAAGCCACGATCCCGACCTCCACCGCGCCGCCCAGCCGCTGCGCGGCTTCCCGCACGATCTCGATCCCGCGCAGGCCAAGCCCCAGGTCGACGTCCACGTGACTGCGCGCCGCGGTGGTGCCGTGCCGCAGGAATTCGCGCAGCACCGTCTCGGCGATCTCGACGCTCGGGATGCCGAGCGCGTCCCGCTCGGCCCGCTCGTGCGCGATGCGGCCTTCAGTGCTCGCGACGCCGCCGTAGGAGACTCACGGCTTGCCCCACCAGCTGTTGTCGACGTGCGCGTGCGAGTCGACGAACCCGGGCAGCGCGAGCAGCCCGGCACCGTCGATCCGCTCGCCCTCGACCGGGGCCGAGCCCGCGGGCCGGACGTCGGAGACGCGGTCGCCGTCGAGCACGAGGTCGGCCGGGTCGCCGCCCCACGGGCGCACACCGGTCACAGTGCGAGAAGCTATGTCAATAGTATACCAAATTATCGGGTGGTTGTCCCGCGAGCCTGGCCCTGACACTCCCAGGACCGAGGGGTACTGGCCGCGCCGCGCCGCGCGCCGCACCATGGACGGCAGCCGCGGCGGCACCGGCGCGGCGGGAAAGAAGGGCGGAACATTGACCGACAACCTCCCCGGCGGGACGTTCACCTTGGCCGGGCACACCGTCGCCCGCCTGGGATACGGCGCGATGCAGCTCGCCGGACCCGGCGTGTTCGGGCCCCCGAACGACCGCGACGAGGCACTCGCGGTCCTGCGCACGGCCGTCGAGCTGGGCGTGAACCACATCGACACCGCTGATTTCTACGGGCCGCACGTGACGAACGAACTGCTCCGCGAAGCACTCGCGCCTTACGACGGGCTGCGGATCGTCACCAAGGTCGGCGCGGTGCGCGACGACAAGGGCGGCTGGATCCACGAGCGTTCGCCCGAGCAGCTGCGCGACCAGGTGGAGTCGAACCTGCGCAACCTCGGCGTCGAGGCGCTCGACGTGGTGAACCTGCGCGTCGGCGGCGGACCGGACGGGCACTCGCCGGTGCCGGGCTCGCTGGCCGAACCCTTCGGCGCGCTCGCCGAACTGCGCCAGCAAGGCAAGATCAAGGAACTCGGCGTGAGCGTGGTCGACGCCGAGCAGGTGGCCGAGGCGCAGTCGATCGCACCGGTGGTCACCGTGCAGAACTGGTACAACGTCGCGCACCGCGGGGACGAGAAGCTGATCGAATCCCTTGCTGCCCAAGGGATTTCCTATGTGCCGTTCTGGCCGCTCGGCGGATTCAGCCCCCTCCAGTCCGCGACGCTGGACAACGTCGCCGCCCGGCTCGGCGCCAGCCCGAAGGCGGTCGCGCTGGCCTGGCTGCTGCACCAGTCGCCGAACATCCTGCTGATCCCCGGCACGTCGTCGGTCGCGCACCTGCGGGAGAACGTGGCGGCGGGCGATCTGGAACTGCCCGCGGACGCGGTGGCCGAATTGGACACTATCGCCGGATAACGTCGATTCGGGGTGCTGACTGCTGACTGTCAGCACCCCGAATCGCAGAAGAAAACTGGACGATAGTTTCCGATGAACGGACGGCGAATTCCTCTCCGCTTCCGCGCACTTCACCAACGAACGACGGTGCACCGGAAGTCCGGGCGCGATTAGCGTCCTCGACGGCAGTTTCCGCCACGCTAAGGAGAAAACGCGCCGATGAACGTCAACCGCGCCTGCGCCGCTGTTCTCGCCGTCGCCGGGCTGATCGCCGCACCGGCCACCGCCCCGGCCGCGGCATCCGAGTTGCCCGGCTACGGCCAATGGCAGGCCGACGTGCGCGAAGCCCTCGACCCGGCCGTTCCCTGGCTGACCGACCGGGTCGCCAAGGGCGGGTCCGGGCTGGCGATCGTGCTGGACATCGACAACACCTCGCTGGAAACCGAATACCACCCCGGCGAACCGAACCGGCCGGTGCTCGCGGTCGCCCAGTGGGCGGGCCAGCACCACGTGTCCGTCCTCTTCGTGACGGCACGGACCAGTTCCTCCTCAGCGCGCACGCAGCTGAGCGACGCGGGGTATCCGATCGACGCGATCTGCACCCGCGAATCCGGCGAGGGCACCGCGGAAGGCAAGCAGCGCTGCCGCGCGGACCTGACCGAGCAGGGCTACACGATCACGGCGAACATCGGCAACCGGTCCACCGACCTCGAAGGCGGGGACTACGAAAAGGGCTTCAAGCTCCCGGACTACGACGGGCAGCTTTCGTAACTCGTGAGTGGCGATCCCCTCAACCGTCGAAGTGTCCGCGACGCCACGCGCACGATCGCAGGTCCTGGATCAGCTTCTCCTGCGCCGCCTTCGCCCGCGGATACCCGGAATCCGGCCCTGGCTTCGCACGTCGCCCGCACCAGATTCCCGGTCGAACGCTGGAAGAACTCCATGACATCGTCGACGGCGAACGACGGCGAGTTCGACACGTCCACCAGCACGTCGGCACCTCGCAGCACGCCGGGCAGCCCTTCGCCGGTCAACTGCACGACCTGAGAGCCGACCCGCCCGTTCCCGCCGTTCCGCCGCGGGCGTCGCCAGTCAGGACCAGACAGCACGCCGTTTTGTGACATCCGTGCCCGCTAAGCTCGCGAATGCCTGCCGGAACAGGAACGAACGCGCCGCCGATGGCGGAAAACGTCGAGGCCACCTCGGTGTTCGCGCAGGTCCGGCGGCGGCTGTTCGGGATCGGCCACCGGATTCTCGGCAGCGTCGCCGACGCCGAGGACGTCTGGCTGCGCTGGCAGACGTGCGACCGTTCAGTCGTCCGCAACCCGGGCGCGTTCCTCGCCACCACCACAACCCGGCTGGCCATCACCGCGCGCCCGGCACGAAACCTACGTTGGCCCGTGGCTGCCCGAACCCGTCGACACCTCCGCGGACCCGCGCAGATCGCCGACATCGTGCAGACCACCGAGGTGAGCGCGCCAGCTGGTCAGCCGGGCGCGCAAACACCCCGCCGCGGAACGCCGGACGCCCGGACGGCGGCTGCTCACCGCGTTCGTGGACGCCGCGCGCCCCGGCGACCTGGCGTCGCTGGAGAACCTGATCGCCGAGGACGTGGTCAGCTACTCCGATGGCGGCGGCGCGGTCCGCGCGACGCGGATTCCGGTGGTCAGCGCGGTCACGGTGGCGAAGTACGTCCGCGCGTTCGCCGACTGGTTCTGGTCCGGTGCCGAGGTGCGCTGGAGCGAGGTCAACGGCCAGCCCCCGGCAGTGGTCAGCCACAGTGTCGGCGTCGGCCAAGGGCGTCCACCGCGTGTTCTGGCTGAGGAACCCGGCCAAGCTCGGGGCGTATCCCGCCCGAGCCCGGGGTACCCGGCGGGGATGAAGCGACCCGGCCCGGTGCGCTGGCTGCACTACGTCTACGGCGGAGTACTCCCCGAGGAGTACCGCGAGTGGGTGCTGTACGACGCGACCGCGAAAACCTGGGTGCTGCGCTTCGCGTTCCGGATCTTCGCCGAGGCGCTGCCCTGGCTGATCGCGGGCTACGTCGTCCTCGCCCTGGTCACGCCGATGCCTGCCGGGATGATCGTCGCGGCGCTGCTGATCAGCCTGCTGCTGAGCCTGTTCCTCACCGTCACCAGCGCCGACGAACTCGCCGAGGTCCGCCTCACCAAGCACGGTTTCCCGCCCGGCACCGGGAAAGAAGTCCGCAAACGCCGCGGCGGCGCGTCGACCTGGCCGTGAAGCGGTTGCCGAACGCGTAACCGCTTGGTTACGCTTCCGCCGTGGACCTGGCCGCCAGTGCGATCGCCGACCCGGTACGGCGGGACATCCTGGCGCTCCTGCAACACCAGCGCCTGTCCGCCGGGGAGATCGCCGCGCGTTTCGCCATCAGCCGTCCCGCGGTGTCGCGGCATCTGCGCGTACTGCGGGAAAGCGGGCTGGTGCGCGACGAACTCCTGGGCAGGCAACGGTTTTACGCCCTCGACCCGCAGGGCTTCGCCGAACTCGCCGCCTGGCTCGCCCAGCTTCTCGCCCCGCCTGCCTGGCAGCAGCGGCTCGACACGCTGGAGACTGAGGTCCACCGCACCCGTCGCGACGCCTCCGCCGGAGAGGAACACACCGCATGAAACCCATGCCCGGCGCGAGAGCACACGGTCTCGCCGACAGCATCGACCTGGTTCTGCCACGCACCTTCCGCGCACCGATCGACGACGTGTGGGCCGCGATCACCGAACCCGAACGCACCGCGCGCTGGTTCGGCCCCGGGAGGGCGACGGGACACCCGGTCGGATGACCCGCGTCCAGATGCTGTTCGAGGAGGAGGCGCCCTGGATGGACCTTCGCGTCGACGCCTGCGAACCGCCGCGCCGGCTGGCTGTTTCGGCCACCGACGAATCCGGAGCCTGGCGCATGGAGGTGCGACTGGAGTCCCGAGGCGCGGCAACGGAACTCCAGCTGGTGCACCACCTGGACTCCGCGGACACGATCCCGGACGCCGGTCCTGGCTGGGAGCACTACCTCGACCTGCTCACCGCCGCCCCTGCCGGCACGCCGCGGCCGGACTTCGCCGACCGCCACCCGGCGATGCCGCCCGCTTGCACCGAATTGGCCGGAAAGTTTTCCTGACCGCCCGTCAATAGTCCACTTCGGACAGTCGGCGACCGAACGAAATGCCTTGAACGGCCACGACTTCCCCGTTCGGCTGACGGCGGCGACCGGCGCGGAATCGCACCGCAGGCTGCCGGGTCCGCAGCGGCATATGGAGTACACTGCTGTACCAGTTACTTTCAGTAGTCCCGCGTGACGAGGTGTGGGCCGGTCCGGTGGGAGGTGCACGGTGGAGGCGACACTGGGCGGCACGCTGGTCACCGAGGCGGACGAGGACGAGCGCACCGACGCCGAGCTCCTCGCCGCCGTGCGCGCCGGAGATTGCCAGGCTGGCGGGGAACTGTTCCGGCGGCACGTCTCGCTGATGCGCCGCGTCGCCGCCGGTTTGGTGCGCCAGCAAGCCGAACGCGACGACCTGGTCGCCGAAGCCTTCGCGCGCGTGCTCAGCACGGTCGCGGCGGGCGGCGGTCCGGAGTCGAACGCGCCGGCGTATCTCGTAGCCACGATGCGAAATCTCTTCGCCCGGTGGAGCCGCCACGAAAACCGTATCGATCTGTATGCGACTGTTCCGGAACCCGTAACTCTTGACGGCGGCGCTGACGAACTCGCAGTCATGCGCTCCGAAGACCGTCTGGTGTGGTCGGCCTACCGAACACTGCCCGGCCGCTGGCGAACGGTGTTGTGGCGGATGTCCGCCGAAGGCGACACCCCGGCGGAACTCGCCCCGGTGCTCGGCGTTTCCCCGAACGGCGTCGCGGTGCTCGCCCGGCGCGCCCGTGAGGGACTTCGGCAGGCGTACCTGCAAGTCCAGGTGCCGGACGCGGAATTGCCGCAGTGCCAGGAAGTCCGCCGCCGGATGGGCGCGTGGCTGCGCGGCACCCTGCCCGCCCGCCGGGCCGGAGTCCTCGCCGGACACCTCGCGGTGTGCGAACCGTGCCACGCGGTCGCCGCCGAACTGGCCGAGGTCAACCGCGAACTGCCCCGGATGACCGGCTGCTGCGGCCCGGCGATCCCGGAGCCCCGCTAGCCAGACCCCGCGGGATCAGACCGGCCGCGAAGACACCAGCAGCGCAGCTTCCAGATGCCCGTGAAGGACTCCTTGAGGGAACCTGAGCCCTTCACGGACCTTCCGCAACGCGCACCGAGCCCGCCACCCCCGCTACCCCGGAGTCCCGCCAGCCAGATTCTGCGTGATCAGGTTGACCATGAAGGCGAACCGGTCATGCCCGGCACCGGACGTCAGCTCCGCCGCGTACCGCCGGGTGTGCGGGAACTTCTCCGCCGGCAGCCCGCTGAACCGCTCCATCAGCTCCTCCTGGCTGAGCACCCACTCGCCGCCGTGCTGCTGCCGTTGCTGGACGAGCGACCGCTCCCAGGCATACGCGGTGACGTAGAGCGTGAGCGAATCCAGCGCCCACGCGGCGGTCTGCGGTTCGATGCCGCCGGCCAGCAGGATCGCGAAAATCCCTTCGCTGACGCGCAGCGTTTCCAGATGCGTCGGGACCATCGCCAGCGCGGCGCGGGAGACACCGGGGTACTTGAGGTACAGGTCGCGGATCTGCCCGTAGACGTCCAGGACCTGCTGCCGCCAGGTCGCCGGGTCCGGTTCGGGCAGGTCGATCTGCGCGCAGAGCCTGCCGACGAGCAGATCGTCGAGGTCCTCTTTGTTGACGATGTGCGCGTACAGCGAAGACGGCCCGGTGCCGAGCACGGCGGTGACCCGGCGGACGGTCAGCGCGTCGTAGCCCTCGGTGGCGACGACCTGCAGTGCGGCGTCGGTGATCCGGTCGACCGTGATGGGTTCTTTCCGCGGTTTCGGCGCGCCCTCGGCGCCGGCGGACGCGTGCCGGGCGGCACGGCGCTCTCGGGGGGCAGCGGGCATGTCGTCACTATAGCTTGACACGAACTTAGTTCGTCATTTAGAACTTAGTTCGTGACTACTGAACTTAGTTCGTCAAGGCGCGTCGAGCCACTTCCGCTGGTCCAGGCGTGGCTCGTGCTGGCGGTCGTCGTGATCGCCGATCTGATGGACCTCATCGACACCAGCGTCGCGGCTCTCGCGGGCCCCTCGATCCGCGCCGACCTCGGCGGCGGGCCGATGACCCTGCAGTGGGTGCTGTCGGCCTACACCGCGGCGTTCGCGCTCGGTCTCGTGACCTCCGGCCGCCTCGGCGACCTGCTCGGCAGGCGCAGGCTGTTCCTGCTCGGCATGACCGGCTTCACCCTCGCGTCGCTGGCCTGCGGCTTCGCCCCCGGCCCCGGGTTCCTGATCGGAGCCCGCGTGTTCCAGGGCCTGTTCGGCGCGGCGATGATCCCGCAGGGCATCGCGCTGGTGAAGGTCGTCTTCCCGCCTGAGCGGCTGCGCGAAGCCCTGATGCCGTTCGGCCCGATCATGGGCCTCGCCACCGTCGCCGGACCGATCCTCGCCGGATGGCTGCTGCACCTGAACCTGTTCGGCAGCGAATGGCGCTCGATTTTCCTGATCAACGTCCCGTTCGGCGTCCTCGCCGGGCTGCTCGCCCTGCGTGTGCTGCCGCGGCACAGCGGCGAGGACCGCAGCGCCCGTCTCGACCTGCGCGGCGTCGGCCTGCTCACCGCCGCGTCAGCGCTGCTCATCGTCCCGCTCATCCAAGGCCGCGAACTCGGCTGGCCCGTCTGGACGTACGTGCTGATGGCCGCCGGCGTGGTCGCGTTCGTCCTCTTCGCCAGGTCTGAACGCCGCAGCAGCCACCCGGTCATCGCGCCGTCCCTGTTCGCCAAGCGCGGCTTCGTGTTCGGCCTGCTGATCACCGGCGGGTTCTACGCCTCCCTCAGCGGATTCGTGCTCGTCGTGAACCTGCTGCTGCAATCCGGTCTCGGCTGGACGCCGCTGCGGTCCGGGTTCGCCCTTCTCCCCTGGGCCGCCGGCACCGCGATCGCGACCCTGCTGTCCGGCGCGGCACTCGCCGCGAAACTCGGCCGCGCGTCCCTCCGCTTAGGACTGGTCATCGCGGTTGCCGGCCTGCTGGCCCTGTGGTGGTCAATCGCGCACTGGGGTGCCGCCAGCACTAGCTGGCAGCTCGCCCCCGCCCTCTTCGTCACCGGCGCCGGTTCCGGGCTGTTGTTCATTCCGCTCTTCGATTTCATTCTCGGCGACGCGACCCCCGAAGAAGCCGGCAGCGGTTCCGGAATGCTCAACGCCGCCCAGCAATTCGCCGGAGCCATTGGCGTCGCCGCACTCGGCACAGTGTTCTTCGCCCGCGTCGGACCTGCTGCCACGCCGTCCTGGATCCCTGCCGCCGAACTGGTTTTCGGCCTCTGCGCCGGTCTCTGCCTCGTAGCGCTGGCCCTCGTCGGATTCCTCCCGAAACACACCGCCCACTGAAACGAGCGACGCAGTGTCGAAAACCGCTCTGATTCGCCGTCGCCCGGCTTCTGTCCGAGCAGGACTACCACGTCATTCTCACCGCTCGGGCCGAATCCCTTGCCGCGCAACTCCCGAACGCCACGGCGTCGCGGCTCGATCTTTCCACCATGACCGCCACCCGGCTATGTGGCCGAAACCTTCGGCCGCCTCGACGCGTTGATCAACAATGCCGGCTACGTCGTCGATTTCGCCACGCTGTCCGCGCTCGACGTCGAGCTGCCCGCCGTCCAGTCCGCATTGGACATTGACGTACTCGGCCCGTGGCAGTCGACGCAGCTGTTGCTTCCTTCGCTGAAAGCCGCTCCGGCGCATTCCTTCGCCAAGAACACGCTGACTGGCGTGCTCGCCTCGGCACTGCGGAACACGCCGATCCTCGTCGACGCCGTCGATCCGGGAGAAACCGCCACGCACCCCGAACGCGGTGACGAGGACATCGCCCGCCCGGCACGCGAAACCGCCCGCGGCGCGGTGTGGGCCGCGACGCTGCCGACCGGCGGCCTCTTCCGGGACAGCGAACTAGTGCTGTCTCTGCTGCCCGGCACGGAAAACACCGCGGGCCCGGACCGTGACCGGTCCGAGCCCGCGGCGGGAAAACCCTTAGTGCGCCAGGATCAGTGACCCAGGTGCAGGCTGTCCAGGTGCACGTTGCCCGCGTGCGGCTCAAGGCCGCCCGCCACGTCGTGCAGGTGGTTCTGAACCTCGTTGAGCACCGGCGCGGCGTGCGAGGCGTCCGGCAGGTCGCCGGTCGTCGCGTGCTGGGTACCGGTCTCGACGGCGTCCTGGACGGTGCTCGTGACGTGCTGAGCAGCCGCGCTGACGGCCGGCGCGTGCGCGGTCGCGCCCTCGATCGCGTGGGTCAGCGAACCCGCGTTCGGGGCGGCAGGCAGCGCCGGAGCGTGCGGCAGTTCGCCGACACCCGGAACCTGCGGGAGCTCGCCCGCACCCGGCACCTGCGGGAGCGCACCGACACCCGGGACCTGCGGGAGCGCACCGACGCCCGGAACCTGCGGGAGTTCGCCCGCACCCGGCACCGCCGGGAGAGCCGGAACGGCCGGGAGACCCGGAACCGCGCTGGTGGCGTGGTCCAGCGTGCCGGACAGGTCGCCCGCCTGGGTCAGGTCGCCGGTCGCCTGGGTCAGGTCGGCGCGGAGGTCGTCGCCGTGGACGCCGACCGGGGTCGAGCCGATCGCCTCGTTGACGGTGCCCAGCAGGTCCGAGCCGCCCTGGCGGACGTCCTCGACGATCCCGCTGACCGGGCCGCCGACGACCGGGAGCTTGCCGGACTCGGACACGACGGCCTTCCAGGTCAGCGCGTCGCCGAGGTGGTTGGTGGTCGCGTCCACCGCGGAGCCGACGAGCTTGCCGTCGAAGACGTGCTCGCCCACCGCGTTGACGGTGTTCTGGGTGTCGATCGCGGCGGCGTCGACGATCGGGCCGACGACCGGGACCGAGTGGGTCGCCGCGGCGACGTGGTCCAGCACGCCGGAGACCGCGCCCAGCGCACCGTGGGTGACGGTGTTCAGGCCGGTCGCGTCCGCGACGTTGCTGACCCCCTCGAAGACCGGGCTGAGGTTCGGCAGGGCACCGGCGAGACCGCCGAGGCCCTCGCCCGCCTGGTGCGCCACCGGCTCGGCAGCGGCGTTCACCTGGTCGAAGGCACGGCCGAGGTCAGCGGACGGGATGCTCGGCGCGGCGGGCAAGCCCGGCACGGCCGGGACGCCCGGCACCGCGGGGACCGCCGGGACGGCGGGAGCGGCGGGCAGCGGGGCGCTGTCCATGACCAGCGGCATGATGTCCTGGACGTCCGAGGGGTTCAGCTCGCCCAGACCGGCGCCGTTCAGCACCCCCTGCGGGTCGGCCTTGTACTCCGCCAGCGACTGCGGGTCGTTCAGCAGGTTCAGCGCGAATTCATGCAGAGTCTGCACCGGGCCCATAGTTCGTATTCTCCTGTGGTGACAACGGATCGGGGTGGGGTGTCCGAGAAACGGACGAGCCGGCCCCAGAGCCGGCTCCTTTTCCGAACATAGGACTCCGCCGGATGCCCGCCATCGGGGGGTCACCCGGGTTAGCCGGGGCACCCACTAGGGACTTCACCGCTCCCCCGATTAGGGGCATTAGGGGATTCGGCTCGTCCGCGCTGGTCACAGGGCCGCCGTCGAGCCACCCCGCCGGGCGCCGCCCAACCCACCGTTCGGGGGACGGACGCGGGTCGCCGGGAGAGGTTCGCCAGGACCACCCATTGGTGTGACACCTACAAGGCTTTTCGCGCCGAGCCGGACGCGGCGGGAGGCCGGGACGGCAGGACGGCAGGGGACCGGGAAGCCGGGACGGCAGGACGGCAGCGGGCCCGGACGGCAGGAGGCCGCGAAGCCGGGACGGCAGCAGGCAGCAGGCCCGGACCGCAGGAGGCCGCGAAGCCGGGACGGCAGCAGGCAGCAGGCCCAGACCGCAGGAGGCCGCAGGCCCGAACGGCAGCAGGCAGCAGGCCCGGACCGCAGGAGGCCGCGAAGCCGGGACGGCAGGAGGGCCCGGACCGCAGGAGGCCGCAGGCCCGAACGGCAAGAGGCCCGGAGGGCGGAAAGCCGGGAGGCGGGCTTCCTGCTGCCGCCGGGCGGGTAGCTGGGCGATCCCGGTCCAGTGACCACAGCCGGGCTCGTGAGTGGCGATGCCGGTGCGACCAGGCGCAAGCGCTTACGACAAACCCGCGCCGCCGGTATCCAGCGCGCAGGTTCTCGTGGGTGGCAATGCCGGTGCGAACCGGCATTGCCACTCACGAGGCCCCGGCAGCAGCCGCGCGAACCAGCCGGACCGCCCTGTCGCGGCTGCCGCCTCAGGCAGTGGCGACCCGCACCGAGTCCGGCGTTTCCAGCTCCCGCAGCAGTTCCTCCTGCCGCCGCCGGTAGGAGGCCACGTTCGCCAGCTTGATCTCCTCGTACCCGCGCACCGAATCCGGCAGCGCGGCCAGTTCGACCAGCCGGGTGTCGCCCCGGTCGGTCGCTTCGAGCGCACGGGTCAGCGCCTGCCGGTACTCCCCGATCAGCGCCCGCTCGACCCGCCGGACCTCCGCGCGGCCGAACGGGTCCAGCTTCGTCCCGCGAAGCTTGCGCATCGCCCGCAGCGCCGCGAACGCGGGCCGGAAACCGCGGCCGCCGAGGCTGATCTTGCGGTTCATGCCCAGCGCGCGCAGCACCGGCGGGTGCAGCCGGTGCGCGAACCGCGTGCCGGCGCCGAACTGGGCTTCGATTTCCGCGGTCAGCTGCGGGTCCAGCGACAGCCGCGCCACCTCGTACTCGTCCTTGTAGGCCATGAGCTTGTAGAGGTTTCGTGCGACCGCCTCGGTCACCGAAGCACTGGCGCGGGTCCGGACCCGCTCGACGAACTCCGCGTACTCCCGCGCGTAGCGCTCGTCCTGGTAGGCGATGAGGTCCGGGACGCGCAGGTCGAGCACCCGGGCGAGTTCGCCGTCGGCCCGGACCACAGCGCGCACGCGGCGGACCGCTTCCGCGTCGGCCGCGGCCGGGGCCGGGGCCTCCGCCGACGGGGAGAGTTCCGCGTTGAGCACGTCCGGGTCGGCGACCAGCTGCCTGCCGCGCCGGAACGCCTGGAGGTTCGTCTCCACCGCGGTCCCGTTGATCCTGATGGCCTGTTCCAGGCTTTCCGCGGTGACCGCCAGCGAGCCGGTCTGGTACGCCGCGCCGAGCTGGAGGATGTTGGCGAACTGGTCGTCGCCGAAGATCTGCTCGGCGAGGCCGCGCGCGTCGAGGTAGTGCCCGGCCGCGGTCGCGTCGCCGAGTGCGCCGCGGATGCTCGACTGGTCCGGGTAGGAAACTTCCTTGTCCACCACCATGCGCCCGGTCGGAACCTCCGAAGTGGACACCACGGCGACCGTCCGCTCGGCGTCGGCCACGCCGAGGTACGCCGGGTCCGCGGCGACCAGCGCGTCGCAGGCGAGGTAGAGGTCGCACTCCCCGTTGGCGAGTTTCGGGGCCTGCTCGACCGCGCCGGTGGAGATCTTCACGTCCGAGACGACCGCGCCGCCCTTTTGCGCGAGGCCGGTCTGGTCGAGGGTGCGCACCTGTTTGCCGTCGAGAACCCCGGCGACCCCGAGGATTTGCGCGACGGTGACCACTCCGGTGCCGCCGATGCCGGTGATCCGCACGGCGACGTCGGACCGGGTTTTCGCCGGATCCGGCAGGACGTCCGCGCTGATCGGGGCGAGCTGCCGCCGCTTGACCTCGCCGGTCGGGACGACGGTCAGGAACGACGGGCAGTCGCCGTCGAGGCACGAGTAGTCGACGTTGCACGAAGCCTGGTGGATCTGGGTTTTACGGCCGAACTCCGTCTCGACCGGTTGCACCGAAAGGCAATTCGACTTCACGCCGCAGTCGCCGCAGCCTTCGCAGACGCGTTCGTTGATGAACACCTTGCGCGCAGGCGTTTCCTGCTTGCCCCGACGGCGCTTGCGCCGCTTCTCCGCCGCGCACTCCTGCTCGTGAATCAACACCGTGACCCCGCGATGCGCCGCCAGTTCTTCTTGCGTACGAAGAAGTTCCGACCGATCGCGCACCTCGACCCCGCGCGGCAGCTTGCGTTTCCGCAGCCGCCGCGGAGCGTCCGACGTGATGACGACCTTCGCCGCGCCCTCGGTCAGCAGCAGCGCAGCCACCTTCTCCACGGACAGCCCGCCGACAGCGTCCTGACCGCCGGTCATCGCGACCGCGGAGTTGTAAAGCAGCTTGTAGGTGATGTCGACGCCCGCCGCCACCGCCGCGCGCACGGCGAGGCTGCCCGAGTGCATGAACGTGCCGTCGCCGATGTTCTGCATCAGGTGCGGCGTCTCGACGAACGGGGCCATGCCGATCCACTGCGCGCCCTCGCCGCCCATCTGCGTCAGCCCGACGACCTCGCCGACCTGCTCCGGTTCCATGAACAAAGCCATGGTGTGGCAACCGATTCCGGCACCGACGAGCGTGCCGTCCGGGACCTTGGTGGACGAGTTGTGCGGGCAGCCGGAGCAGAAGTACGGCGTGCGAGCCAGCAGCGGCACCGCAATCCGCTCGCGACGACGCCGTTGTTTCCACGCCGCAACCGGTTCCGCTTCCGGCAGGCGCTTGGCCAGGCCGCTCGCGATGCGGTCCGGGTCCAGTTCGCCGAGTTCGGTGAACAGCACCTGGCCGTGCGGATCGGACTTGCCGTACACGCGCGGCGCGCCGGTGCGGCCGTAGAGGATCTCCTTGATCGCCGGTTCGACCAGCGCCCGCTTCTCCTCGACCACCAGGATTTCGTCCAGGCCCTCGGCGAATTCCTTGATGATGCCCGGTTCGACCGGGTACACGACGCCGAGCTTCAGCAGCCGGATGCCGTAACGGGACAGCTCCGATTCGTCGAGGCCGAGCATCCGCAGCGCCTGCCTGAGGTCCAAATAGGACTTCCCGGCGGTGACGATGCCGACCCGGTCGTCCGGTCCGGATCGGACGATCCGGTTGATTCCGCTGGCCCGCACGTATTCCATCGCGAGCGGCAGCCGCACGCGGTGCAGGCTGTGTTCGAGCGTGATCAGCTCCGGCCCGAGCAGGCGGCTGTTCGGCTGGTGCTTGTACGCGCCCTCGGGCATCTCCGGCGCGGTCCATTCCGAATCGACCAGCGCGGTGCCGCCGGAATCGGCGACGTTCGCGACGATCTTCATCGAGGACCACAGCCCGCTCGCGCGAGAAAGTTCGACGGCGTGCCTGCCGTGCTCCAGCACGTCCTGCGAGTCGGCCGGGAAGAACACCGGCATCGCGAGGTCGGCGAGCGCGTGCTCGGACGCACACGGGATGGTCGAGGATTTCGCATTGGGGTCGTCGCCGACCAGCGCGACCGCACCCCCGCGCGGATCGGTGCCGGCGAGGTTCGCGTGCCGCAGCGCATCGGTGGCGCGGTCGAGGCCAGGGGCCTTGCCGTACCACATGCCGACCACGCCGTCCGGACGCATCGTGCCTGCTCGGGCGGCCAGCTGGCTGCCCATGACCGCCGTCGCGCCGAGTTCCTCGTTCACGCCCGGCTTGTGCACGATGTTGTGCTCGGCCAGCAATCCCGACCGGCGCGCCAGCTCCAGGTCGAACCCGCCGAGCGGCGAACCCTGGTACCCGGACACGAAGGCCGCCGAATCGGCGCCGTTCCGGCGGTCCAGCCGGATCCGGTCGAGCAGGACGCGCACCAGCGCCTGCACCCCGGTCAGGTAGACAGTGCCCGCTTCGCGCACGTACCGGTCTTCCAACGTGAAGGCGTTCATCCGCACTTCCCTTCCGCACGCCATCAAGCCCACGGGCACCCGCCGCTGGGACGTGAGCCACCTCACCCCACGCCTGAGCCCGGCGCAACGTGCCCGGCCACTGTAGTGGCAAGGACGCAACGGATGACGCGCGAGAGGGCCGATCAGGCAGATCCGTTGCGTACGATGCCGCTCATGGCCGAAGAACTGCTGGACGCGACCGACCACGAGATCATCGCGTTGCTCCGCGAGGACGCCCGGCGCACGTTCTCGGACATCGCCGGGCGGGTGTCGCTCTCCACCGCGGCGGTGAAGCGGCGCGTCGACCGGCTCCGGGAGAAGGGCGTGATCACCGGCTTCACCGTGCAGGTCGACCACGCGAAACTCGGCTGGGGCATCGAGGCGTTCGCCCAGCTGAGATTTTTCGGCAGCACGAACGTCGCCGAGATCGTCGAGACCACCACGCGAATCCCGGAGGCGCAGGCGGTGTTCACCATCGCAGGCGACCCGGACGCGGTCGTGTGGCTGCGCAGCCGCGACATGGCGCACCTGCAAGCCACGATCGACGAACTGCGGCGCAGCCACCGGATCACCAGCACGCGCACCCTGATCGTGCTCGACTCGTGGGTGCGCGGCGAGGACCGGCCGGAATGACCTTCGGGCAGTGCTGCGGCGATCCGGCTGCCGCTCGGGCATCTTCGAGGTGACGCCGAAAGAGAGCCCGGGGTTCTGGTGCTGGAGGGCACGATCGCGGCGGCCCCTATCTGGCCGCTGACGGCGCACTGGCCAGTCGCCGGACGGCTGTCCCGCACTCAGCATCAGCGGCAAGCGGCTCGGGTCCGCCACTGACAGAAATCCAGCCGCCGGACTGTCCTCTTTCGTCGTGGACTATCCGGCCGAGGCGGCTGCCTGATCCTGTTCCTGCACGAACCGCTTCGCGGAGTGGTCAGCGCCTGCCGATCGGTGCCGTCGGCAGCACCGTGCGGCCGAAAGTGGCGTTGGTGACGACGGCGAACGAGCCGTACCAAGCGACCACCGCGGTGGCGAGTCCGAGCCAGCCGCCGATCTTGCCCGCGCCTTCCGCACCGCCCAATTCCCCGATTGTGAGGAAAAGGAAGGTCAGGAACAACAGGACGAACACTCCGATCAGGACGGCGTTCGTGCGCAGCGACGCGATCATCATGTAGCCGGTGAAAATGGTGAACACCAACAGGAACATCCCGGTCGCGGTCGCCGCGTCGGCGGGCGGGATCTTCGCCGCGAACTGCCAGACGTAGAAAGCGAAAGCCAGCCAGAACGCGCCGTAGGTGCCGAACGCGGTCGCGCCGAAGGTGTTGTTCTTGCGGAACTCCCACATCCCGGCCAGCAGCTGGGCCAGTCCGCCGTAGAAGAGGGCCAGTGGCAGGACTACCGGTTCGACGGCCTGGGGGACGAGTCCGGCGTTGACGGCGCTCAGGACGAACGTGGTGGCGGCGAAACCGGCCAGGCCGAGCGGTCCCGGATCGGCGATGCCAGTGGCGGTTGAGGCCGGGCGAGCAGCGGTCTCACTCATCGGATCCTCGATTCTGCTTTGCGGCAGGATCTTCACATCTGACACCTGGCGCAACAGACTTGTCCACTGTCCATAACGTCCCTCTTTCGAGTGGCTATGAGGGAATGCCGCGTGGCGAATCGGCGAATAGGGTTTGTTTCGGGCGTTCCGTCTTTTATCGCGCATTCTTCGTCAAGTCGACCGTCCATTGTGGATATCTCCGAGCGGCCTGGCGGTGGCCGCAGGCGCCACTGGGGGTGCGTGACCGAGTAGTGTCACCGGGTGACAGAAGCACCCGCGGGAGGGGGAGGCATGCCTGCTGATCCGGTCGGCGAGTCCGGCGAGGTGCGACCTCGGCGGGGCCGCCCTCGGGGGACCAGCGCGCGGCAGCTGGAGGAAATCGCGCTGCGGCTGTTCACTGAGCAGGGGTTTCACGAGACGACGGTGGATCAGATCGCGGCCGCGGCCGGGGTGAGCAGGCGGACGTTCTTCCGGTACTACGACGCCAAGTCGGATGTGCTGTGGAACGAGTTCGACTCCGAGGTGGACACGATCCGGGAGTCGCTTGCCGAGGCTCCGGAGGATGTGCCCGTGCTGGAGGCGGTGCGCCGGGCGGTGCTGGCGGCCAATCATTATCGCGCTGAGGATGTGCCTGAGCTGCGGATGCGGATGAATCTGCTCAGCACGGTCGCGGAGCTGGCGGCTAGTGCTACTCGGCATTATGACGCTTGGGAGCGGGCGGTGATCGGGTTCGTGGCTCGGCGGACGGGGCAGGCCGAGGATTCGCTGTATCCGCTGGCGGTGGGGCGGGCGGTCCTTGCCACCTGCCGGGCGGCTTATGAGCGGTGGTCCGCTCGGGCGGATGCTGATTTGACGTTGTATCTGGATGCCGGGTTGCGGGCGTTGGCGGCTGGGTTCGCCGATGAGGTGCTGGTCGGGGAGCCTGGGCCGGATTAGGGTTCGGCTTCCTCGCCTGGCGGCGACATTGCGCCCCTGGTTGCGGTGGGCACCCCGAAGCTGATGGTGCTGACGGGAAGCTTCGTATCGGGGTGCCCGGGGGGTGTGGATGCACCGTTCGCTGGGTGCACCGGCTGCGGTTTCGCGAGCTGGGATAGCGCCCCAGGCGGCGGGCGGGGCGTGCAGGCAACGGTCGTGAGGGGAACCCTCAGGGAATCAGGGTCGGTGAGGGTGGCCCTCACGGACGGTCTAACAGCGCGGCTAGTGCGGCGGGGGCGGCCGCGGCGCCGCTTAGTGGTTGCCAGCGGGCACCTGATTCGCGCGCGAAGCGTTCGGCTTCCTCGCAGTCCTCGGCTGGCGCCAGGATCAACAGTTCTTCGCACGCGCGGGCTGCGGGCAGCGGGTCCTGGTCATCTGTGGCTCGGCAGTCCGACAACAATAGAACCGTTTTCCTCGCTGCGCGTGAGGAAGCCAGTTGCTCATTCGCCTTCCGTAAGGCTGCCGCCAATGCGGTGACTCCGTGTCCTCGCAACGACAACACCGATTCCACCACCGCGGCCTTCGACCGGGAGGATCTCAGCGGGCGGATCACCTCCGCGTTCCGGGCGAAAGACACCACCGCGTGTTCCGCTGGGGCCCGCCACGAACAAGCCGCCGCGGTGAGGGCGGCTGCGGCCAGTCGGGCGCCGGTCATTGAGCCGCTGGTATCGATTACCAGGCATAGCGCCAATTCTGGTCGTGCCCAGCGGCGGGACACCAGGTCGTCCAGTGCTGGGACCCTGCCGACCGCGGCCGCGTCCACCAGTGCGGGCAAGGACCGGTCCAGGTCGAGTTCGCCGCCTCGGTCGGCCCGGTCGTGGCGTAGTTTTCCCACGCCCCGGCCCCGCGCGACGCCGCGTCTTGCGACGTCGATCATTAATCTGCGGGCCAGCGCTCGCGCCGCTGCGCGCAGGGACTCGTCGGTGGCTTTGCTCATTTCGACCAGCAGCGCCATTGCTTCGTCTGCGTCGTCGCGGAAGACCGCGTTGAACGCCTCCTCGTCCAATACGCCGACCTCGGGCGAGATTTCCGCGAAACGGCCGTTGCGGGAGAGTTCGGAGCGTGGGGTGGTGCTGCTCCGCGCTGAGCCTGGCCGGGGTGGGCGTTGCTGCTGCGGTGGGCCCGCCGGTGGCGGGCTCAGGCTTCCCCCGGCGGGTCACCGCCCTCGGAATCCGGCGGAGGGGATTCCTCGCCGAAAACCGCGATGTACAGCTCGTCGATCACCGATTCCGCGGTGCGTCCGCTGGATTCGTGCAGGCCGATTCGGCCGGACAACGCGGCCAGCGCGGCGTCGTGGCCGATTCGCCAATCCGTGGTCGAGGCGTCGCGGATGCGGGCCAGGGAAACTGCCAGTCGTACGACGTCGATCGCGCCGCGCACTGACGAACCGACTCGGACATCGGCGTGGTCGCGCGTGCGGCGTACCAGGTCTACGACTTGGTCGCGCCATCCGGCGGGGACCGCCGGGCCGCGGCGGGCGACGATGTCGCTTTCTTCGTCTTGGGTTTGGTAGCCCATCACGATTCGGCAGACCCGGTCGTAAATAGCCGACGAGATTCGGGCCGTGCCGACGGCGTCGAACGGGTTCATCGCGGCTACCAGACGGAATCCGTCCGCCGCGCGCACTCGGCCCAGGCGGGGCACGTGCAGTTCGGCTTCGGACATGACGGTGATCAGGACGTTGAGTGTCTCCTCCGGGATCCGGTTGATCTCTTCGACGTACAGCAGGCCGCCGGTGCGCAGTGCCTCGATGAGCGGACCGTCCACAAAGGTCTCGGGCACATAGCCTTCGGCCAGTACTCGCGAAGGGTCGAACTGTCCGACCAAGCGGGCGGGCGTGAGCTCGGCGTTGCCTTCGACGAACACGAACGGTGAGCCGCCTGCTTCCGCGACGGCGCGCAGCAGGGTGGTTTTGCCGGTGCCGGGCGGGCCTTCGAGCACGACGTGTGCGCCGCAATCGAGGCCGGCCAGCAGGAGTTCGATTTCGCGCCTGCGGCCGACCACGTCCGCGGTCAGGAGGGGAACCGCGGACTGCGGACCGGAAACCGGCCCGCAGTCCGCGGACAAAGCCGTCACGGTGCGTCGTGGACCAGCACGCCGCGCACGTTCCGGCCCTCCAGCAGATCGTCGTACCCCTGGTTGACCTCGTCCAGGGTGTACGTGCGGGTGATGATCTCGTCCAGCTTCAGGTCCCCGCTCTGGTACAGCCCGAGGATCTTCGGGATGTCCGTGGTCGGGTTGCAGTCGCCGAACAGGCTGCCCTTCACCGTCTTCTTGAACAGCGTCAGGATCGAGCCGGGGAGGTTGACGTTGTTCACCGACAGTTTGTTCAGCCCGGTCAGCACGATCGTGCCGCCCTTGCCGGTGGCGTTGAACGCGCCGGTCACGATCTCCTCGGTGACGATGCCCGCGGTGACGATCGTCTTGTCCGCGCCGTTGCCGTTGGTGAACGACTGCGCCAGCTCAGCCGCTTCCTCCGGCGTCGCGACCGCGTGCGTCGCGCCGAGTTCCATCGCCTTTTCGCGCTTGTTCTCCAGCGGGTCCAGCGCGATCACGTTCTTCGCGCCGGCGTAGCGCGCGCCCTGCACCGCGTTGATGCCGATGCCGCCGACGCCGGACACGACCACCGTCTCGCCCGGGCGTACGTTGGCCGCGTTGACCGCCGAACCCCATCCGGTCGGGACGCCGCAGCCGACGAGTACCGCCTTGTCGAGCGGAAGATCGTCGTCGACCTTCACGACCGAGTTCTGGTGAATGGTCGAGTACTGGCTGAACGTGCCGAGCATGCACATCGCGCCGTACTCCTTGACCGGGCCCGGGCCGCTGAACGGGAACCGCTCGCCCGGCAGGTAGCCCTCCAGGATCGTGGCGCCCATGTCGCAGATCGCCTGCTGCCCGGTGGAACACCAGCGGCACGTGCCGCAGTTCGGGATGAACGAGCACACCACGTGGTCGCCCGGCTTGACCCGGGTGACGCCGACCCCGACGTCCTCGATGATTCCCGCCCCCTCGTGGCCGAGCACCATCGGCAGCCGGGCCTCCAGGTCGCCGTGCGCGATGTGCACGTCGGAGTGGCACAGTCCGGCGTGCGTGTAGCGGATCAGCACCTCGCCCGGGCCCGGGCCTTCGAGATCGAGTTCGACCACCTCGATCGGCTTGCCCACCTCGTAGACGACCGCTGCTTTCGTCTTCATCCGGAACTCCTTTGTTCGAGCGGGCGGATCACAGCGCGATGTTCACGGACTTGGTCTGCGTGTAGAGGTCGAGCGCGGCCGCGCCCAGTTCCCGGCCCCAGCCGGATTGCTTGTAGCCGCCGAACGGCATCGCCGTGTCGAAGCCGTTGTACTGGTTGACCCACACCGAGCCTGCCTTCAGTTCCTTCGCAGTACGGTACGCCTTCGCGACGTCGCGTGTCCAGACCCCGGCAGCCAGTCCGTACTCGCTGTTGTTGGCCGCGGCGGCCACGCCCTGTTCGGCGTTGAACGGCATGGCCGCCACGACCGGGCCGAAGATTTCTTCCCGGACGATGCTGAATTCCGGTTTCACGTCAACGAAAACGGTCGGCTCGATGAAGTATCCGGTGTCGCCCCAGCGTTTTCCGCCGGTGAGCGCGCGGGCGCCGTCGGCGAGCCCTTCGCCGAGGTAGCGCGAAACACGGTCGAACTGCTCCTGGGAAACCATCGGCCCCAGCTGGGTTTCCGGGTCGAGTCCCGGCCCGATCTTCACCTGGCTCGCCGCCTGTGCGACCGCCTGAGTGAACTCCTCGAAAATCGTGTCCTCGACATACAGCCGCGTTCCGGCGACGCAGCACTGGCCGTGGTTGAACATCCACGCGTTGACCGAACCGGGCACCGCGAGGTCGAGATCGGCGTCGGCGAACACCACGTTCGGGCTCTTCCCGCCCAGCTCCAGGGAAACCTTTTTCAGGTTCCCGCTCGCCGCCTGGACGATCTTCTTGCCCACCTCGGTCGAGCCGGTGAAGGCGACCTTGTCGACGCCGTCGTGCGCGGCCAGCGCGGCACCGGCGTCGCCGAAACCGGTGACGATGTTGACCACGCCGGGCGGGAATCCGGCTTCCTCGAACAGCTTGCCCAGCAGCAGCGCGGTCAGCGGCGTCTGCTCGGCGGGCTTGAGCACCACGGTGTTGCCCGCGGCGAGCGCCGGCGCGATCTTCCACGCCGCCATCAGCAGCGGGAAGTTCCACGGGATGATCTGCCCGCACACGCCGACCGGCTCGCGCAGTGTGTAGGCGTGGAACTGCGCGTCCGGCGCGAACGGCATCGACACGTTCACCGTGCTGCCTTCGATCTTGGTCGCCCAGCCCGCGTAGTAGCGGAAGACGTCGGCGGCCCAGTTCGTGTCGACCGCCGTCGCGATCGCCGCGGACTTGCCGTTGTCGAGCGCTTCCAGCTGGCCGAAGATCTCCGCCCGCTCGGACAGCAGATCGCCGATGCGCCAGATCAGCCGTTCGCGCTCGTTCGGCTTCATCGCCGCCCACGGGCCCTCGTCGAACGCCTTGCGCGCGGCGGCGACGGCGCGGTTGACGTCCTCGGCCTCGCCGTGGGAGACCTCGGCGATCTTCTCCCCGTTCGCCGGGTCGTAGGTCGGGAACGTGCGGCCCGACGCGGCCGGGACCCAGTGCCCGCCGATGAGCAGTTCGAGCGGGCCGGACACGAACTCCCGGACCTCGGTGTGCAGGGGGAATTCCACCGTTGCGGTCACCTGACGCCTCCTCACTTCGTTGTGACGGAGGTCATCGTCACCCGGGGGACCGGGGGCGAAGTGTTACAGAAGTGGACAGTCGTCGGTCACGCCCAGCGCCTGCATGCGGCGGTAGAGCGTGGTGCGGCTGATGCCGAGTTCGCGGGCCGCGCGCAGCTTGTTGCCTTCGCTGGCGCGCAACGCCGTGACGATCGCGTTCCGTTCGGCGAGTTCGCGGCCGCCGAGCTGCCTCGTGCGCGAGCTGCCGCGATACGCGGGCGGCAGCTGGGCGAGGTCGATCACCCCCGTGTACGGAAGGCGCGACACTTCGCGCATCACCGCGCGCAGTTCGTGCAGGTTGCCCGGCCACGGATGCGTCCGCAGCGCGGCCAGCGCGGTACCGGTGAAATGCGGTTTCCGGTCCGGATACTCGTCACGGAGCATCGCCACGGCGATCGCGGGCAGGTCGTCGAGGCGTTCGCGCAGCGGGGCCAGGGTGACGGTTTCCGCACATCTCGCGGCGATCGCCGCGACGGCTGGGGACATTGCGGCCGATGGGACGGAAGTGAGCAGCAACCGGGCCGATTCCGGGCTGTCGAGCGCCTCGCCGACCAACGGGAGCAGGCTCTCCGGGAGCAGGTGAACGTCGTCCAGGACGACGGCGGCGCGCGGCTGCGCGACCAGGTCAGCGAATCTTGCCGCCCAGGCTCGCGGTTCCTCGCGCAGTGCGGCGGCGGAGTGCAGGACGACCGGATCGTCCACGCCGGCCCGCGCGCGGGCTTCGGTGGTGCGGCCGGTGCCGGATTCGCCTGTGATGAGGACCGAGCGTGCGGTTTTTGCCGCTGCGGGGGCCGGTTTCCGGCTGCTGCTCTGGCTCTTCGCGATGCGGAAGACGGCACCGTCTGCCGAACCCTCGACCCGCTCGGCTACGACCGAAAGGCTGATTCCGTCACCCACATCGAGGCGAGTGTCGAATACTCCGCGTTCCGGCACTTGCGGCAGCAACGTGCGCAACAGGGTCGGATCGGCGGGGCGAAGCTGTTCGATACAGGTTTCGTTGGCGAACACCAGATCGCCGCCGAGCACCGCGACCGGCATGCTGCGATGGTGCGTGGCCTGCTGGAACGCCAGGAACAGCCGCCGTTCGCAGGCGCGGGCGCTCTCCAGCACGAGCTGTTCGATGTCGCCGACGACGCGTTTCACCAGCGGCCCGAACAGCGGATTGCCGCTGTCGCTTTCGCCGGTGATGTCGAGGACGCCTTCGATCCGCCCGGTGAGCGGATGCCGGATCGGATGGCCGTAGCAGCTGAACCGCTTCAACGCGTCGGCGTAGTGCTCCTGGCCGTGGATTTCCACCGCCTGGCGAGATTCGTGCGGCGTGCCCAGCGCGTTCGTGCCGACGCGGCCCTCGCTGAGCTGCGAACCGTGCAGCACGCCGAGCTCCTCCAGCCGGTGCTGCATCCCGCGATCGCCGAACCAGCGGAAGACGAGACGGCAGTCGCGGTCGGCGAGCAGGATGGAGAACCGGGTGCCGGTCAGCTGCTCGACGAGCTGGTCCAGCACCGGACGGGCGGCGGTCATCAGCCTGCTGCGCGGATCGACGTCACCGATCGAAATCGCGGCCCGGTCCAGCTCCGGCACCACGCCGAACAGCTGGGACCGGCGCCACGAATCGGCGATCGGCGGCCGCAGGACAGCGGAGCCCTGCGACGGTATCCCTCCGAGCGACACTGCTCCTCCCGACTACCGGACGGCGACGTAGCGGTTCGTGTGACAGTACCTTCGCGGATCGACAAGTTCCAGACGTGCTTCTTTCCGTGACCTGGTCTGTCCTTTGTGGACAATGGTAGGGTCGGGTGCGTGCCGCGCCGTTTTCTGCTGTTTTTCGTCGTGTTGTTCGGCTGGGCCGAATGGGAACACTGGCGCGCCTCGCGCCGCGGGATGGGCGGCCGCCCCGGGACGTCGGGCACCGGCGAGGCGGTGGTCGTGCTCGGTTACCGCAACGGCGGGTCGCGGGCCAATTTCGTCAATCGCTGGCGAGTGCGAGCGGCAGTACGTTCGCAGGCGCCCGGACCGTCGCGACTGGTGCTGTGCGGCGGAGCCGTCGGCGGCGCGGAGACGGAGGCCGCGCTGATGGCACGATACGCGCGGGAGTACGGCTGCCGCGGGCCGCTCGTGCTCGAAACCGAGAGCCGGTCGACGTGGGAGAACGTGCTCCACGCGGTGCCGTTGATCGAGGACGCGGACCGGATCAAGATCGTCTCGAATTCCTTGCACGCGGAAAAAGCGCGGCACTACCTGCGACGGCACCGGCCGGATTTGGCGGAGCGGCTGGTGCCCGCGCGCGACTACCGGTTCGGGGAGTGGCTGGCGCTGAAGCCGGTGCTGGCGGTGATGGGGAAACGGAACCTGCGGCGGCTGCGGAGGTGAGCCGGGGGTGCCTGGCGGTGCGACTGGGGTTGCGGAGCCGCTAGCACCGAGAACTGGCGAACGCGGGTCGAAGGCGTCTCGCGGTACGTTGACATCGCGAGCGTGCGTGGACGGGCGTTTTGCCGTGCGCTGGCACCGTGAGCGTGCCGTGGACGGGCGTCTTGCGTTGTGTCGGCATCGCGAGCGTGCGTCGACGGGCGTCCTGCGCGCGAGCGTGCGTGGACGGGCGTCCTGCGGTGTGTCGGCACCGCGAGCGTGCATCGACGGGCGTCCTGCGGTGCGCTGGCACCGCGAGCGATCACGACCCGGAGAGATCTCGCCACACACCGTGCTCGCGAGCGCTGCGGCCGAGCGCGAGCCGGAGACATCTCGCAGCTCCGGGCATGCCTGCGGCCGAGACATCGCACGCACCGCGAGCACGCGCCTCGGGCCGAAGGCACTTTGCCGCGCAAAGGCATGGCGAGCAGCGCGAGCGAGCCGCAGCCGCAGCACAGACCTCACCCCGTCGGCGGGCACGCGTTCCGGGCTCGTGAGTGGCGATGCCGGCATCGCCACTCACGAGCCCCCGGGCAGGTGCGCGTTGATCTTGGCCACCAACGCTTCCAGCCCGGCCCGCTCGTCCCGGTCGAGCGGGGCGAAGACCATCTCGTCAGCCTCGGCCAGCACCTCGTCGAGCCCCGCGACCAGGTTGCTCCCGGCCGGAGTGGCATAGACGCGCTTGCGCCCGCCCTCCGTGCGGCGCTCGACCAGCCCGCGGCGTTCGAGCCCCTTCAGCAGCAGGGAGACGTTCGCGGGCGTCGTGTGACTCATCTCCGCGACGTCTCGCTGGATGACGCCAGGCCGCCGCTCCAGGTAGCCGAGCACCGTGGCCTGTTCGAAGGTGAGCTCGCGCGTACGGCTCCATTCCTCGATCCGCTTGTGCTGCGCCCAGCGAATCGACCGGAAAAGGTCGCCGGAGGTCGACCGCGGCTGATTTTTCCCGCAGCCAGTTAAGTACTTAACTGGCGCTTGAGGCTGGACCAGCGGCAGGAAAAGCTCGTCGACGATCGACCGGATCCGGGCGGGCCGCAGCGGCGCGAGATCCAGCAGCAAGTCGTGGCGCACCAGCTGGAACGGCAGTTCGAGCACCGTGCCGGAGAGGTGCGCCAGGTCGATCTCGCCCCGGTCGTGCGCGCGCTGGTAGATCGACCCTTGCGGGAGCAGCCGGTCGCCGATGATCCGGTCGCGGACTTCGCCGGGGGTGGCGGCGGCGCCGAACGACAGCCCGGAGAAAGCCGCGGCGGCCGCCATGGCGAAGAATCCGGCCAGTGCTTCGCTCGTCGAGGTCAGGTACGCGAGCAGATCACCGCGCAAACTTCCGGTGTCCGGGACGGCGATCGGGTTGACGTCGCGGTGCCGCCGCATCGCGGCCAGCACGAGTTCGTCCTTGTTGGCCCACCGCCGATAGAGCACGGCCTCGCTCGTGCGGGCCCGGACGGCGACCGATTCCATGGTCAGCCGCGCGTAACCGGCTTCGACCAGTTCGTCCCATCCGGCGGCCAGCAACGCGGATTCCAGCTGCTCGCCATGCCGGCGACGGGCGGTTTCAGGGGCCACTCAACTCACAATAGAAAGGTTTGCCTTTCTTAGCAAGTTTCCCTATCCTGGCGATCAGGAGTTCTTCGGAGCCAGGGGGTTGAAATGCCGAACGCAAACCTGTCCGCGCCGGAATTGCCGGTTCTGATCGTCGGTGCGGGCCCGACCGGGCTGACGCTGGCCTGCGAACTCGCCCGGCGCGGCGTCGCGTTCCGGCTGGTCGAAGCGTCCCCCGGCCTCCGCCCGGGCTCGCGCGGCAAGGGGCTGCAGCCGCGCAGCCTAGAGGTGTTCGACGACCTCGGCGTCATCGACCGCATCCTCGCCAACGGCCGGTCGGCGATGCCGATCCTGCTGACCGGCCCCGAAGGCCAGACGAGCGGCAGCCCGACCTACGAGGAACGACCCGATGTTCCTTACCCCGCATCGGTCATCACGCCGCAATGGCGGGTCGAAGAAACCCTCGGCCTGCGGCTGGCCGAACTCGGCGGCACGGTCGAGTTCGGCACCGCGCTCGAAAGTTTCGACCAGTCCGCCGACGCGGTGACGGCAGTGCTGCGCACCGGCGACCAGACCGAAACCGTCCGCGCGGAGTGGCTGGCCGGCTGCGACGGCGGCCGCGGTGTCGTCCGCAAACAAGCCGGAATCGCCTTCGAAGGCGAGACCGACGAACGGATCCGGATGATTGTCGCCGACCTGGCCGTCGACGGCCTCGACCGCGACGCCTGGCACATGTGGCGCTGCGCCGAGGGCTTCGTCAGCCTCTGCCCGCTGCCCTCCACCGACCTGTTCCAGTACCAGGCGCCCATCCTCGGCGAAACCGGCCTCGACCTCGCCACTCTGCAAACGATCTTCGACCGGCGAAGCGGCCGCGCCGACGTCCGCCTGCACGAGCCGGAATGGACGTCCCTGTGGCGCTCCAACACCCGCTTGGCCGACCGATACCGCGTTGGCCGCGTCTTCCTCGCCGGCGACGCCGCGCACGTGCACTCCCCCGCCGGCGGCCAGGGCATGAACACCGGCATCCAGGACGCGCACAACCTGGGCTGGAAACTCGCCGCCGGGGTACCGGAGCTGCTGGACACCTACGAGTCCGAACGCCGCCCGGTCGCCGCCGGCGTGCTGCGGCTGTCGACCGCGCGACTGGCCGAAGCCGCCGAGCAGAAGAGCATCCCGATCCGCAGCGACCGGGACACGACCCAGCTCAGCGTCAACTACCGCGGCTCCGCACTGGCCCGCGACGACCGCAGCGAGTCCGCGCAGCTCCGAGCAGGCGACCGCGCCCCCGACGCCCCCGGCCTCACCACCGCCACCGGCAACTGCCGCCTGTTCGACCTCACCCGCGGCGGCCGCTTCACGCTGCTGAACTTCGGTCCCCGATTCGACTCCCCGGTCCGCACCTTCCACGTCGTTCCCGAGCCCGCCGCCGACGACGAGATCGCCGATTCCGCCGGCCATCTGGCCCGCGCGTACTCCCCGGCCGACCGCACCCTGGTCCTGCTCCGCCCCGACGGCTACGTCGGGCTGATCTCCGACGCGGGCGACTTCTCCGCCGTCAAGGAGTACCTGCTCTAGCCTCTTCCCATGTCCGCCCCCGACGAACTGGCCGCCACGCTGTACGGCGCGGTCAGCCTGATCGCCCGCAGGCTGCGCCAAAGCCAGGTCGCGGCCGAACTGTCCCTGCCGGAACGCTCAGCCCTGTCCCGCCTCGACCGCGACGGCCCGGCCACCACCGCCGCGCTGGCCCGCGCCGAGCAAATCACCCCGCAAGCGATGAGCACGACCATCAGCGGCCTGTCCGTCCGCGGCTTCGTCACCCGCGACGCCGACCCCGCCGACGGACGGCAGATGATCGTCTCGCTGACCCCCGAGGGCAGCGAGGTGCTGCGGGCCCGCCGCGATGCCCGGATGCGCCAGTTCGCGGCTTCGCTCAGCTCGGGGTTTTCGCCGGAGGAGCTGGCGGTGCTGAAGGAGGCGGCACCGTTGCTGGAGCGGTTGGGGCAGACGTTCTGAACCGCTGTCCGTCCACTGTGGAACTCGGATGCGCATCCTCCGCTTCCTGGTATCCTGGCCGACGGACAGCAGACTCGATCAAGAGGACTCCTATCGTGGCAGGTGAAGACGACATCTCCGGGTGAGCCCGGGGCACGGGCCGTCACGGCACCGGCCCCTCGCTGATCCCTCGCGCGGTCCCAGGCCGCGCGTGGAGGTTCCCGTGCTGGTCAGGCGATGTACGCCCCCGGACCCACGGGCTGCGAGGCACTCTCGATCGAAGGCGAGCGCGCCGATCGGGTGAAGCCCAGGCACAAGCCGGGCAGCGGATCGCGAACGGCCCCACCTCAGTCGTCCACACCACCACCAGCGGGGACACCGCCCTGCCGATCCACCGCGAGGCCGCACCATGTCCGATCTTCGTATCGTCCTGTCCGGGATCTCCTTCTCCTGGCCCGACGACACCCTCGTCTTCGACCAGCTCTCCGCCACCTTCCCGGCAGGCCGCACCGGGCTCGTCGCGCCCAACGGGGCCGGGAAGTCCACTCTCCTGAAGCTCATCGCCGGGCAGCTCACACCGGCCGCGGGCAGCGTCACCGCCGACGGGGTGCTCGGGTATCTCCCGCAGGACCTGCCGCTCACCGCGGATCGCACGGTCGCTGAGGTGCTGGGCATCGACGCGATCCTCAAGGCCATCACGGCCGTCGAGGGAGGCGACGCGGCCGAGGAGCACTTCACCGCCATCGGCGCGGACTGGGACATCGAGGACCGCACCCGGGCGCAGCTGGACCGGCTCGGGCTTGGCGATCTCGCCCTCGACCGGCTGCTCGGCACGCTCAGCGGCGGACAGGTCGTCTCGCTCGGCCTCGCCGCGCAACTGCTGCGCAGCCCGGACGTCCTGCTGCTCGACGAACCCACCAACAACCTCGATCACGCCGCCCGCCAGCAGCTTTACGACCTGCTTTCCGACTGGTCCGGCTGCCTGCTCGTGGTGAGCCACGACCGTGCGCTGCTCGACCGGATGGACCGGATCGCCGAGCTCGGCGCGGGCGAAATCCGGTTCTACGGCGGCAATTTCACTGAATACGAACAAGCCGTGCGGGCCGAACGCGAGGTCGCGGAAAAGAATATCCGCAACGCCGAGCACGAGGTCAAACGCGAGAAGCGCGAAATGCAGCAAGCCCGGGAACGCGCGGACAAACGAGCGAGCAACGCGAAGCGCACTCTGTCCAGCGCTGGTCTGCCGAAGATTTTCGCGGGCACGATGAAGCGCAACGCGCAGGAGTCCGCGGCGAAGGCGGACGGTACGCATTCGGCGCGGGTCAGTGCGGCGAAGGCCAAGCTCGACCAGGCCGAACGGTCGTTGCGGGAGGATCAGAAGATCAGTCTGGAGCTGCCGAAAACGGCGGTTCCGGCTGGGCGGACGTTGTTTGACGGCAAGCATCTCCGAGTGCGCGGGCTGTTCGCGGGCGAGGGTGCGGACCTGTCTGTCCGGGGTCCGGAAAGAATTGCGCTTACCGGGCCGAACGGCGCGGGCAAGTCGACGTTGCTGCGGCTGACGCACGGCGGCCTCGCCCCGGACGCGGGCGAGATCAGCCGGGTGGACGGGCGCATTGCGTATCTGTCGCAGCGGCTTGATTTGCTGGATGCCGAACGGACAGTCGCGGAGAATCTCGCTGACGCCGCGCCGGAAATGCTGCCCGCGGACCGGATGAATCTGTTGGCACGCTTCCTGTTCCGCGGCGCGCGGGCGCATCTGCCGGTCGGGGTGCTGTCCGGCGGGGAACGGCTGCGCGCGACGCTCGCGTGCGTCCTGTTCGCCGAGCCCGCCCCGCAGCTGCTGCTGCTCGACGAACCGACGAACAACCTCGACCTGGTCAGCGCCGGCCAGCTGGAAAGCGCGCTCAACGCCTACCAGGGCGCGTTCGTGGTGGTCAGCCACGACGAGCGGTTCCTGGCCGAGATCGGCGTCGACCGCTGGCTGCGGCTGGAGAACGGGCAGCTCCGGGAAACGGCCGGGAGCACGGAATGACCGTCCTGCGCGCGCACGAGATCGTGCGGGTGCTCGGGGAACGGCGCGTGCTCGACGGAGTGTCGGTCACCGCCGCCCCCGGCCGCCGGATCGGGGTGATCGGCGAGAACGGCACCGGGAAAACGACGCTGTTGCGAGTGCTCGCGGGGGTGGACGCGCCGGATCGCGGCGAGGTCGAGCGGCCGCCGGATCTTGGCTTCCTGCACCAGGAGATGCCGTTCGATCCGGCCGAGACGGTCGCCGGCGTCCTCGATCAAGCCCTCGCCGCGGCCCGCGAAGCGCTGGCCGAGCTCGACCGGGTCGCGGCGCTGCTCGCCGAGGCGCCCGAAGAGGCCGCGCTCCTGACCGAGTACGCCGAATTGCTCGACCTGGCACAACAACACGAGGCGTGGGACGCGGACCGGCGCGCGGAGATCGTGCTCACCGGGCTCGGGCTCGCCGAGATCGAGCGGGAGCGCACGCTCGGCTCGCTTTCCGGTGGTCAGCGCGGCCGGCTCGCGCTGGCGGACCTGCTGGTACGCCGTCCGTCTGCGGTGCTGCTCGACGAACCCACCAACCACCTCGACGCCGAAGCCGCCGCGTTCCTCGAAGCGCAACTGCGCGAACTGCCCGGCGCCGTGGTGTTCGCCAGTCACGACCGGGCGTTCCTCGACGCGGCGTGCACCGACATCCTCGACCTCGACCCGGCTCCGGACGGCCCGGTACGCCACGGCGGCACCTACACCGAGTACCTCAGCTGGAAACGCGCCGAACGCGAGCGCTGGGAACGGCAGTACCTTGAGGAGCAGGAAGAACTGGAGGAACTGCGCGACGCGCTCGGCGTCACCACGCATCGGGTCGCGCCCGGCCGGCTCGCGCCGGACAACGAGAAAATGGGCCTCGGCCGCAGGTCCGGCCGGGTGCAGAACCAGATCTCGCGCCGGGCCCGGGCCACCGCTCGACGGCTGGACGAGCGGGAACGCGCCCAGCTTCCCGCGCCACCGCCGCCGCTGCGGTTCCGCCCGCGAGCACTGGCGGTCGAAAACCCGCGGGAAACCCTTGCCACGCTGGACAATGTGCGCCTTCCGGAGAGGCTTTCCCTGGACCGCCTGGAGATCCGGCCGAACACCCGGCTGCTGGTCACCGGCCCGAACGGCGCGGGCAAGTCAACGCTGCTTCTCCTCCTCTCCGGAGAACTCGACGCGGCGGGCGTCACCCGCCACCCTGGCACAACCACCGGAATCCTCAGCCAGGACACCGCTTTCGTCCGGCCACAACGGACCGCGCGCGCCACCTACCTCGCGAAGCTGGGTCCAGAACGCGTCGCGGCGGTACCGCTGAACTCGTTGGGGCTGCTGACAAATCGCGAAGCTTCCCGACCGGTCGGCGAACTGTCCGTCGGACAACGCCGCCGCCTCGCGCTCGCACTGCTCATCGCCGACCCGCCGCACCTGCTGCTGCTCGACGAGCCGACCAACCACCTTTCCCCCACCCTGTGCGACGAACTGGAGGACGCCCTCGGCACCAGCCCGGGCGCGATCGTGGCCGCCACGCACGACCGGCGGCTGCGCGAAAACTGGACCGGGCAAGTCCTCCACATCGGACCCGGCCACCGTGCTACTCCATGCGAGTGATCCGCGCCGGGCGGATGTCCGGCGGAAGGCTCCGGCAACGACCACCCCCGCGGAACATCCGCCGCGAAGGGAACGATCGATGCGGCACGAGGTCCCGCGCCGCCATGTCGGTTCCGGATTCATCCCGGGCGCGGTGGCCCCTTGTCGCTCACCGCGACGACGTCCAGGTCACCGCGATCGGACAGCTCGACGTCGGGAGCACCGCGCCGATGGCCCGCGACTCCGTCTTCCAGCCCGTCTCCAGCACCAAGCCGATCACCATGGCTGGCCGTGCTGATGCCGGTCGAGGACGGCCGGTTCGGCCTGGACACTCCGATCGCCGAACTGGCCGCCCCGATGGTCGTGCGGACGCCGCGGAACCCGGTCGACGACGTGTCCGCCGCACGGCCGATCACCGTCCGCGACCTGCTGACCTTCCGCGCCGGTTACGGCTTCCCCTCGGACTTCTCCCTTCCGCAGGTCCAGGAGCTGTTCACGGTGCAGACCGGCGGCCGCGAGGCCCGGCTGCGCCCGGAACCCGGCGGGTGGCTCGCCCGGCTGGCCCGCATCCCGCTGCCGCACCAGCCCGGCGAGTCCTGGCTGTATGACACCTGCGCCGACCTGCAAGGCATCCTGATCGCCCGCGCGTCCGGGGTCCCCGCCGCCCAACGCGACCGGTTCGCTCGCTACTACCGCTCGGCAGAAAACCAGCCGCGAGCTGCTCGCGGCCAGCCCGGTCTTCCTCGAAGGCCAGGGCCTGGGCTCCGGCGGCGCGGTCGTGGCAGGTCCCGGGCCGCTACGGCTGGGCCGGCGGCACCGGAACCAGCGCTTGCCTGACGCCGGCGAGGAGTTCGGTGGCGATCCTGCTCACCCGGTGGCGTACCGCACATGCAGGACTTTTGGCCGGAGACGGCCACGCCGGAGTGATCCGGCGCGAGCCGCGCACTGTACTGTGGCCCGCGGGCACGAGGCAACGCGACGAGGGGTCAGACGTGGGCATCTTCGACAAGATCCGCGGCGAGTTCATCGACATCATCGAGTGGACCGACGACAGCCGGGACACCATCGTGTGGCGCTTCCCGCGCTACGACAACGAGATCAAGATGGGCGCCAAGCTCACCGTCCGCGAATCGCAGGCCGCGGTGTTCGTCAACGAGGGCCAGGTCGCCGACGCCTATCCGCCCGGCATGTACACGCTGCAGACGCAGAACATGCCGATCATGTCCACCCTCAAGGGCTGGAAGTACGGCTTCAACTCGCCGTTCAAGGCCGAGGTGTACTTCGTCAACACCCGGCAGTTCACCGACCTCAAGTGGGGCACGCAGAACCCGGTCATCCTGCGCGACGCGGAGTTCGGCATGGTCCGGCTGCGCGCGTTCGGCGGCTACGCGGTCCGCGTGGTCGAGCCGGTCGCGCTGCTGAAGGAACTGGCGGGCACCGATCCGCAGTTCCGCACCGAAGAGGTGTCGGACTACCTGCGCAGCATGGTCATCAGCAAGCTCGGGCCCGCGATCGCGGCGGCCCAGGTGCCGATGCTCGACCTGGTCACCCAGCAGGACCAGATCGCGGGCAAGATCGCGAACGCGCTGAACCTCGAACTGCGCGAGGTCGGCATCGAGATCTCGAAGTTCATGATCGAGAACATCTCGGTTCCGCCCGAGGTCGAGGCCGCGATGGACAAGCGGACCCAGATGGGCGTGGTCGGCGACCTCGACCAGTACACGAAGTTCCAGTCCGCGAACGCGATCGAGGCGGCCGCGGGCAACCAGGGCGGCGCGGGCGAGGGGCTGGGCATCGGCCTCGGCATGGCGCTCGGCCAGCGCGCGGCCGGACCGCAGCAGCAGCCCGCCCCGCAGCAGTACCAGCAGGCCCCGCCGCAGCCGCAGTACCAGCAGCAGGCCCCGCCGCAGATGCCGCCGCCGCTGCCGCAGAGCGAGCAGTGGTTCATCGGCGCGAACGGCCAGCAGCTCGGCCCGTTCGACCGCGCGGGCCTCGGCCAGCAGATCTCCTCGGGCACGCTCGCGCAGGACACTCTGGTGTGGAAGGCGGGCATGGCGCAGTGGACCCCGGCCGCGCAGGTGCCGGAGGTCGCGGCGCTGTTCGGCGCGGCCCCGCCGCCGCTGCCGCCGTCCTGAGCCGCGTCAACCTTCTGGGGGACCCATGACTGACCCGCGCTTCCAGCAGGAAGGCGTGGCCAACACGACTTATCCGTGCGGCGGGTGCGGCGCACGGCTGGAGTTCGCGCCGGGCACGACGGCCATGCAGTGCCCGTACTGCGGGTTCCGGCAGGAGATCGCCGCCGGGGAACGGCAGATCCGCGAGATCCCGTTCGCGGAGCTGGCGAACCTCGCGCGCAAGCCGGTGGGGTCGATCGGCAAGTACGTCTTCGTGTGCCAGCGGTGCGCGGCGAGGACGGAAACGAACGAGACCGCCAGCATGTGCCAGTTCTGCGGCGCGCCGCTGGTGATTGACCCGGGCGCGTCCGGACAGCTGGTGCCCGAAGGCGTGCTGCCGTTCGCGTTCGACCGTCCCGCCGTGAGCACGCATCTGAAGAAGTGGACCTCTTCGCGCTGGTTCGCACCAACCGCGCTGAAGAAGGTCACCACGGCGGAGTCCACGAAGAGCACGTACATCCCGCACTGGACGTATGACTCGCAGACCGTGTCGGTGTACACCGGTGCGCGCGGCGAGTACTACTACGTCACCGAGACCTACTACGACAACGGCGAGCGCAAGACGCGCCAAGTGCGCCATACCCGCTGGTATCCGGCGCGCGGGCAGGTCGCGCGGAACTTCGACGACGTCCTGGTGCCGGCGAGCACCCAGCTGCCGTTGCCGGAGCTGGACAAGCTCGCGCCGTGGCCGCTGCTCGATTCCGCACCGTACCAGCCGCAGTACCTCTCCGGGCACTTCGCGCTGCGGTACGACGTCGAACCGGAGAACGGCTTCGAAGAGGCGAAGAACCGGATGGCCCCGGTCATCGCCGACGACTGCAAGTACGACATCGGCGGCGACACGCAGCGGCTGAATTCGGTCGACACGCAGCACAACAACGTCACCTTCAAGCTGATGCTGCTGCCGGTGTGGGTCGCGACCTACGTGTATGCCGGGAAGAACTGGCAGATCCTCGTCAACGGCCGCACCGGCGAGATCCACGGCCAGCGTCCGTGGAGCAAGGTCAAGATCGCCGTCGCGGCAGTGCTGGCGCTGATCGTGATCGCGGTGATCGTCTACCTCATCGCGACCAAGGGCCACAGCACCGGAACGACCCACCACTGAGTTTCGCGAAGGATGTGATGTGCCGTGCTCATGGGCATGGTTCTCGGCGACCGCCGCTCCCGCGTTTCGCGGGAGCACGCGGGTTCGCCGCTGCCTTGATCGGCGGGAATCCTCGCCTGCTCTCCGCGAAGCGTCGACGGCTGCCTGGCCCTTCGACCCTTCCCGGGAGCATTCATGTCCACCGTCACGTGGACCGAAAACGGAACCACCCACACTGCCCGCTGGCATTCCGAAAACGGAACTCCGCCGCCGGGCCGCATTGTCGTCGTCGATGACCGGCTGACCGCTGCCGCCGCACTGCGCTTCGCCCGCGCGGGCACCGGAATGCTGTGGCGCGGCGATTTCCCCCACGCGCGACAGCTCGTGCGCGCCATGGACCGCCGGCTCCCGCGACCTTCGGGATCTTTCGCCAAAGTGCGCTCCGCTCGTGCGGAACGTGCGACGCTGCTCGGAAAAGTCCTGGTCGTGGTGGACGGCGACCATTCGCTTCAGCTCCGCCGAGCCCCGGACATCCAAGCCGCCTGCGAGCACGCGTTCGGCGGTTTGCCCGGCACGCTGCTCTCGTTGCGTGAGCTGCTCGGTGCCCTGAGCGCATATCAATGGCACCAGAAAGGCATAGCTATCAAGGCTTTGGGCGCTCGGCTTTATCCGGCGTACAGCGTGTTCGCGCCGACCCGCAGCGAATACCTCGACCTCGTCGCACAGGAGCCATTACCAGGCAACGGTTCTCCGGTCGTTTTCGATATCGGCACCGGTACCGGCGTGCTCGCCGCCATCCTCGCCCGGCGCGGTGCCGCCGAAGTGCTGGCGACCGACCTCAACCCGCGCGCCGTTCGCTGCGCACGGGACAACCTGCGGCGACTCGGCCTGTCCGATCGGGTCCGGGTCCTCGAAACCGACCTCTGGCCCGCCGAACAGCGGGCCGATCTGGTCGTCTGCAATCCGCCCTGGCTGCCCGGAAACCCGGCGTCGGCACTGGAACTCGGGATCTACGACGCCTCGTCCGCCATGCTGAACCGCTTCCTCGACGGCCTGCCCGGGCATCTGACGCCGCACGGCGAAGGCTGGCTGATCCTGTCGGACCTCGCCGAACACCTCGGCCTGCGGACCAGGGCCGACCTGCTCGCCCGGATCGCGGCCGCCGGGCTCGAAGTCGCCGGACGTCGCGAAACCACGCCACGGCACCGGCGCGCCACGGACAGTGCCGATCCGTTGCACGCACAGCGTTCCCGGGAGCGGACGGCCCTCTGGCGGTTAACCATGTCCAGAGCGTGACCCGGCGTTTCCACGCTGGACTGCACCAATCGAATATCCTCGCCGGAGACACGGGGAGGGACGATGCCCGTACCGGGTTTTGCCGTACCACGCCAGGAATTCGTGCGGACGCTGCTGCATCGCGGCAGCCCGCCGGAACGGCCGGACGCCGGGGAGGACCTCGGCGCGGTCGGCGACGCGACGCTCGCCCGCGCCGCGCGGTACTGGGTCGTCGTGCCCATCGCCTACCGGATCGCCGCGTTCGTGAAGGTGTTCATCGGGTTCGCCGCGGCCAACGGCGGTGCCGGACTGGTTCCGGTGCTGCCCGCGGCCGCGCTGGGCGTCGCGGCGAACGCCGGGTTCCTGTGGTGGCTGCTGCGCTCCGGCGGCCTGCCCGCGCGACGCACGCGGCGGGTGCTCACCGCGGACCTCGGCGCGGGCCTCGTGCTGAACCTGCTGATCGCGGTGCTCGCGCCGGACGCAGTCCAGCCATTCGCGATCGACGTCACCTGGACGTGGCTCGTCGGCTCCGTCGCGATGTGGGCCGGGACGTCCGGGTTGCCCGCGGCGTTGCTGCTGCTCGCCGCGGCGGTCCCGGTACGCGTCCTGCTGACCGTGGCGGGCGGGCTGCGGCTGGACAATCCGCTCGCGATCAACCGGTCGATCGGCTGCCTGGTCGCGCTGGCGGTGTCGGTCGTGGTGGCGTGCGGAATCCTGGTGCTGCTGGGCGTCGGCACCCGCTTCGCCCTCGACATCGGCCTGCGCCGCGGTCAGGAGGCCGAACGCAGGCGCACCCAGCGGCTGCTGCACGACAGCGTGCTGCAGACCCTGGAAGCGCTCGCGATCGCCCCGGCCGACGACGCCGACCACGCCGCCGAACGGCTGGCCCAGCTGCGCTCGGTCGCGCACGCCGAGGCGGCCGAACTCCGCCGGAGCATCACCGAGCCGATCGAACCGCGCACGGGACGCGGCTTCGTGGTCGAACTGGCCGACGTCGCCGCCGAAATGGCCCGCGAAGGTCTGCGCACCCAGCTCGTCGCCGCCGACTTCGCCGACGACGACCGCCTTTCCGCTGACCGGCGCACCGCGATGTGCGAAGCGGTGCGGGAAGCACTGCGCAATACGGTGAAACACGCCGGGACGAGCCGGGTCGTGCTCCGGGTGGAGGAACGCGACGGCGGGACGGCGGTGGTCGCGCGCGACCAGGGCCGCGGCTTCGACGTGCGCGAACGGGGGCCGGGGTTCGGCATCCGGCAGTCGATCGAAGCCCGGCTGGCCGAGGTAGGCGGCACCGGGCGGGTGGAATCCGCTCCTGGGCACGGGACCCGGGTAACACTCTGGGTTCCGCATTGACGGACCGGATCGGGTGATATCGCACCTCGCACTGTCCCGCCACGACGATTTCGGAAGAAATCGGCGGACTATTCCTTCTATTCAATCCACCTTTTGCGCACTTGTGTAACCATTTGATAACAAACAATCTCCGCGCATGCACCACGTTCGCAGGTTCACATTCCACACCCGCGAGGCTGATAATGGAGGGTCGTGCACAACAAGGGCTAGCCGCGGGAGCGCTTGCATGGACACGCCGGACGAGGCACGCGCGAATCGGGTCGAGCGGAATCGCCGGATGCTCGCATCGTGGCGGGCCGGTGCGTCGATCACCGAGATCGCCCGGGAGCACGGGCTGTCGCTGAGCTGGACCGGGCGGCTGCTGCGACAGGAAGGCGCCGTCCTGCCGGAAATCCGGCAGGGGGTGCGCCGCGAACTCGACGTTCCGCGAATAGTCCGGGAGTACGAATCCGGAGAAACCATTCAGCGGATCGCGAACGCGCACAAGGCTTCATACGGAACCATCCGTCGCTTGCTGCTGCGGGAAAAGGTCGCCATACGCCCACATGGCGGGCAGAACGCGCTCGATCGGCGCAGTACCGGCGATACCCAGCGTCACTAATCCCTTGCTCGGGTGACCCGTGCCTCGTTTTATTTCTTTTGTCGCCCCGAGCCGGTAGGGAGGAATAACGGGGGTGTGGAATGTCTGAAGCACGGCCAGGGGCGGCGGCGACGTCCAGCAGACCAGTGCGGGCGCCGGTCCAGCTTCCACCCGCACCGCCGGTACTGCTCGGCCGCACCCCGGAACTGGCCCGGCTGGACGAAATCCGGCTCCGGTCCGACCCCGCCCCGTCCGTCGTCGTGCTCACCGGCGTCGGCGGGATCGGCAAAACGGCGCTGGCCCTGCACTGGCTGCACGCCCATCGCACCAGGTTCCCCGACGGCATCCTCTGCACGAGATTTTCCTCCGAGGACAGCGAAACCGCGGAATCCGCGAGCGGTGCGCTGCACGGTTTCCTTACCGCACTCGGCATTCCGGCCGACGACGTCCCCGCCTCGCTCGCCCAGCGGGCCGCCGAATTCCGTGCGGTGACTACTGATCGCCGGTTCGCCGTGCTGCTCGACGACGTCCGGCGCAGCGCCGACGCCCGCGCCGTGCTGCCGTCCAGCCCGAACGCTTTCGTGCTCGTCACGAGCCGATCCCAGCTGACCAGCCTCACCCTGGACGGCGCGGAAATCCTTCCGCTGGAACCGCTTCCGGACAAACCGGCCCGCGAGGTGCTCGCGCGCCGCTCCGGGGAGCGGCAGATCAGCAAGGAGGACGCGGAAAACCTGCTGTCCGACTGCGCCGGTCTCCCGCTGGCCCTCACCATCACCGGCGCGAGGCTGCGCGTCCGGCCAAAACGCAACCCACACCAGGAAGCCCGGCGCGGACGCACCCGGCGCTTCGGCGATTTCACTGATCTCGCAACAGTTTTCGACGCCTCGTACGCCGCGCTGGACGATTCGGCGGCCCGGCTCTACCGAACCTGCGGCATCCTCCCCGGACCGCACCACGCCGTCGACGCACTCGCCGACACCCTCCAGAGTTCGCCAGCCCACCTTGACGACGCCGTCGACGAACTGATCGAAGCCAACCTCCTCCACGAATTGGAGGACGAAACCGTGGCCCAGCACGACGTCGTCCGCCACGACGCCCGGGTGCGCTCGGAACGCCAGGACGCCGAAGCCGACCGCGACTATCTCCTACACCGCTACACCCGTTGGTACCGCGACCAAACCGTCGCCGCGAGCACGCTCATTCACCCTTTCCGGCCGAACTTCGCCGCCGAAACCGTCGCGGCGACCGGATCTTTCGCCGACCGGGACCAGGCGGTGCGCTGGTGGCGGCGGGACCGCCCGGTCATCAACGCCGTCGCGAACGCCGCCTCGGCCCACGGCTGGGACGAGGAACTGTGGCAGCTCGCCGAAGCGTCCTGGGGATTTTTCCTGCACCACCGGGATTACGAACCGTTCCTCAAGCTGTGCACGGCCGGTCTCGCGGCCGCTCGGCGCTGTCAGCTGCCGCTGGTGGAAGCCCGGATGCACAGTCAGATCGGTTACGTGCACGAGCGGTTGCAGCGTTTCGAAGAGGCCGCCGCCCACCACGCCGCCGCACTCGAAATCGGCGAGCGGGAGCAGCACGGGCCGACCCAGGCCACCGCGCTTTCCCGAATGGCCAGGGACGCCCGCGCCCGCGGCGATCTCGAAGCCGCGCTGGACCTGTACGAGCGCAGCGCCGAGAAGCATGCCGAAATCGACCGGCCGCGCGGAGTCGCGATGGCCCGGCGCCGTCGCGGTGACCTGCTGGCGACCTTGGGCCGCGAGGACGACGCGGTGCGCGAGCTGACCGAGGCCGCCGCCTTCATGGAGGAAGTGGGCGACGCCAGCCAGCTCGCGCGCACTGTCGTCTCGCTCGCCGCGATTCACGCCCGTCGCGGCGACTATCACCAGGCGCGCGCGGAGCTGGTGAGCGCGCTTGAGGGAGTGGAACGGCTTCAGTCACCCCATTTCCAGGCCGAGGTCCTCACCGCGCTCGCCGGGCTCGAACGCGGCCACGGCGACGAGGCAAGCGCCGAGCGCCGTCTCGAGCAAGCGCGTCTCCTCAGCGGGGACTCCGCCGAGCCGCCGCACTGACCACACCGCTCCGCCGGGCCAGCGCACTGCCGCGGCGATCGCACCGGGCCACTCCGCGATCAGGTCATCGGCCTCGCCGGCAGTCGCGGCCCGAGCGCTGGACCGGACCACGACATCCGCGCTGACCGCCGACCGGGGTCCGGCCAGACCGACGTCCGCGACCAGCACCGGCATCCCGCGGCGCCCGGGCAGCGCGAGCCGGACTCGCGCGATCCCGGCGGTCATGCGTCCCGCCCGGGCAACGGCAGGGGAACCGCCGGCGACGGCGGATACGCCAGCGTGTTCGGTTCGGACAACTCCAGCAGCCGGTACATCGCCGACCGCAAAATCCCCGCCGAACAGTCGAGCCTCGTGCTGACGACCGGCAGCACCGCCGCGGCGAGCCTCGGGGCGGCGGCGATCGCGGCTTCCTCCTGGCGTTCGAGCGGCTGGTCCGGATCGAGCGGTTTCGCGTGTGCTCGCACGACGTCCGCGACGCTCCCGGTTTGCGGTCGCCCGTCCGGCAGCGACGCGAGCGTCACCGGCCTTCCCATGGCGGCCGCGTATCCGGTGGTCGAACCGTGGTCGCCGATCACCCAGTCGGCCGCGATCATCGTCGCCTGCCACCCCTGTTCGGGCGGGATCACCCGCAGCCCCGCTTCCTGGCACCGGCCGAGCCACGCCGTGACCTGGCGCCGCCCGTGCACCGCCCAAATATTCGGGTGCAACACCGCCGCCACCGCGTAGCGGTCTCGCGGAAGCGCGGCCACGATCGCCTCGTACATCGTCGGCACCCGGCCGAACGCCGAGTCAGTGAACCAGGTCGAACTCAAGACCACCAGCCGTCGCGAACCGACGCCCAGCGCCCGCCGGTACTGCTCGCGCAGCCCGCTCGCCGCCCGCATCCCGTCCAGGCAGATGTCTCCGGCCACGACCGCCGCGGGCACCGCCTCCGGGCACCGGTCGCGCAGCACCTCGACCTCGGCGTCGGTGCCGAGGCCCAGCACCGAGGGAAGCACCCGCCCGCGAAACGTGAGCGACTGCCGGTCGATCGCGGTCGTCTCGACGGTCGCCCCGCCCGCCTGCCTGCTGAAGCGACGCCCCGGTATCCGCCCGACCCCGTGCCCGATCAACAGCAGCGGCCCCCGCACCTGGTCGATCTGCTGGTCAGACGCGGCCAGCACCAGATCGAACCGGTGTGCCACCGCCTGTTCCCAGGGGAGCAGCAGACCGTGCTTCCCCCGCACGTACTCTTCCGCCCCAGCCCACCGATCGACGCTGTGCGGCACGGTGAACATCACCTGTACCCGAAGATCCTGCTCGAGCAGCGAGATCAGCTCAACCAGCCGCGTCCCGATCGTCACGGTCGGAACCATCGCCAGCACCGTGCGGCAGCCCGGCCTCGTCACCCGCGAAGCAGCGTCGAGACCGATCGGACCGCGTACCCATACGTCGTGCGCCATCTTCATCCCCTCTTCTCCAGAAGCCGACGAGCCGAGCCTGCGATCCGGTCCTGACCGGAGGCTTCCCGCGACTGGACACAAAGCGGACCGGAACCGGACAAGACAAATCCTCCGATGATCGTTATCCCGAAGCGGTCGCCGATTCACCGGATCAATGCGAAACTGGGCAATCGACGAGGGAGGACGTCGAATGGACTTCGCCTACGGAATTCTCGGGCAGACTGCGGTGCGGATGCACGGGAAGATGAATGAGCAGTCGGGAACGCCGCAAACCCGGAATATTCTCGGAATCCTGCTCACCCGGCCGGGCCAGCGCTTTTCCCGGGACGCTCTCCTCGCCTGGGCCTGGGACGACGACCTGCCAGGAAACCCGCACCACGCACTGCACAAAGCGGTCCACCGGCTGCGCGAAAGCCTCTCCGAAGCGGACTTGCCCGCTTCGATCGCCCGCTCCGGAGACGGCTATCTCGTCGATCTCGACGGGAGCCAGGTGGATCTGGCCGTTTTTCGGAAAAGAATGCAAAAGGCGCACGAGGCAGCGGATTTGGCCGATCATGAAACGGCGTACGAATCAGCCGCGTCCGCGCTTTCCCTGTGGCGCGACGAGCCGCTGGCGGGCCTCCGCACCGAACGCGCGGACAACTGGCGGGAGGACAAAGTAAAGTCCATGTTGCTTCCCGCGCGCCACCTGCTGACGAGTCAATTGCTCGCACTCGGCCGCCCCGACGAGGCCGCGGGCTGGATGCAGGAACTGGCACCCGAGCACGCCAGCCGCCTGGCGTTCGTCAAGCTGCAGATCCAGATCTACTACGCGCTCGGGCAGCCCCAACAGGCCCAGGCCCACTTCCTCGACGCCAACCGCCGGTTCCTCGACGACGCCGACGACACCGCCAAGGTCATGCTGAACGCCTTCCACGGCGAAATCCGGGACCGCTACGAGAACCCGCCCGCCCCCGCTGCCCCCGCTCCGGTGCGAGCCGCGCCGCCATCCCACCCGCTCCCCCGCGACCTCCGCGGATTCATCAGCCGCACCGGTGCACTGGAAACGCTGGACCACTGGCTCCGGCCGGACTCGCCGACCCGGTCGCCCGCCGTCGTGCTCAGCGGTCCGCCCGGGATCGGGAAGACCAGCCTCGCGGTCCACTGGGCGCACCAGACCGCGAACTCGTTCCCGGACGGCACGATCTACCTCGATCTGCACGGCTTCGGGCCCGCCCCGCGGCTCGAACCCCCGGACGTGGTCGATCGCCTGCTCCAAGACCTCGACTACCCGGTCGACCACGTGCTGGGCGCGGCGGCGAGAGCTGCCGTACTGCGGCAGCAACTGGCCGGCCGCTCCGTGCTGGTGATCCTTGACGACGCCGCGAACTCCGACCACGTGGACCAGCTCCTGAACGTGCTGTCCGAATGCGCGGTGATCGTGACCTCGCGCCGTCGCCTCAGCGCACTGGTCCGGCGGCACGAACTCGCCGCGCTCAGCCTCGATCGCCTCGACGACCGCGATTCCCTGGAACTGCTGGCCCGGCGCTTGCGAGGCCGCGGAGAACGGGAACCCGACGCGGCACGCCGGATCGCGCATCTCTGCGACGGCCTGCCGCTCGCGCTCACCCTCGTCGCCGAGAGCGCTGCACGCCGTCCGGGGCTGAGCCTCGCCACGATGCTCGACCAGCTGCGCGATCCGGAACTGCTGCTGAGCATCGGCGACGACGGCGACGACCAAAGCCTGCGCGCCGCGTTCTCGTCGTCGTACCAGCTGCTCGAACCACCGAGCCAGGCCGTTTTCCGGCTCTTCGGCCTTCATCCCGGCGCGGAAATCCACCTCGACACCCTGCTGTCCGCGGCCGGGCGGCCCGCCGCGGAAACCCGGCGCGCGCTGGAGACCTTGGTCGGCCTGCACCTGGTCGACCAGCCCGGCGACACCGATCGCTACCGAATCGTCTCGATCTTCCACCGCTACGCCCAGACGCTGAGCGATCAGGACTACGACCCGCGGCCCTTGCGGCGCTTGCTGTCGCATTACTACTGCACCGCGGACAACGCGCACCGAATGGCGCATCCGCACCGCGACCGCCCGCCGAGACTTGACCCGGAACCCGGCATCCGCCCGACGCGGTTCACGACCTCCAACGCGGCAACGCAATGGTTCTTGCGCGAACGAACGAATCTCGCCGCCCTCGCAGACCTCGCGGAGCAGCACCGTCATTTCGAAATAGCGTGCATGATGCCGCATCTCATTGCGGATACCCTGGCAAAGTACGGCTTTTACGACGAGATGAGTGGTGGCTTGGCCATCGCCGCGCGGGCCGCGCGAGAGAACAAGGACTCTCATGCAGAGGCATCGACTCTGAATGACCTCGGCGAACTCAACCTCATCCTCAGCAACTACAAAACAGCCGGGCACACGCTGAACCAAGCACTGGAACTCGCCACGAACGACGGATCGCCCATCGGGGTCTTGACAGTCACCATCAACTTTGCCCGGCTGTACCGGCAAACCGGTCGCTTCGCGGAAGCGATCGCGCTCTTCCGACGCTGCATCACGCACGCACAGCGCAACGGCGACCCGGTTCGCGAGGCGAAGGCGGAGCAGTATCTCGGCGAAACCCTGGCCGAACTCGACCAGTACGAACGCGCGCTCCCGCACTATCACCGCGCGCTCCATCTGCGCGCGCTCACCGGAGACACCGCCGGTCAAGCCACGACCTACACGACACTCGCCGAACTCCACCTTCGAGAGGAACAATTCGCGGTCGCCCACCGGCATTGCCACCTGGCGCAAGCCCAGATCGCCGGCGACCTCACCGCCACGATGCGGCTGCGCACCGTGCAAGCGCGCCTCGCCGCGGCCGAGCGCGACGACCGGGCCGCGCTGCGGTTGTCGCAGGAAGCCGTCGAGCTGGCCGCTCGGGCCCACAACGCGACCGGCCAGGCACGGGCGTTGGAGGCATTCGCCGAGATTCTGTACTCACGAGGGAATCGCGAAGACGCTGTTGCCGCCTGGAGTCGCGCAGCGGCCTTTTACCGGGGCCGCGGGAAGGACGCCAAGGCTAACCGCGTCGAAGAACGGCTGGCGGTGGCCCGTGACGCACACGTGATTCCACCGGCAAGGGACGGCGAGAGGACGGTCGCCATGCCTGCGCCGCGGCGGTCCTCAATCACGAATGGGTGAACTACTCTTTGCTACTGGAAGAACCTACCGCCCGTGCGAGAGTATCCCCGGGCGAGCTATTGCCACTTGCAGACAGGTACTCTAAGTAGGTCCGATTCACCGGCCGCACGGATGTAGCGATAGCTTGCGCCCTACGACGTCCACGTTTCGCGTAGACGTCTGACCGACCTCCCCATTAGGAGATTTCGTTGTTCCATCTAGTTGCGGCCTTTGCCGACTATGCCCCGTGGTTCACGGTAGCCGCCGGAGCGATTTCGGCATGGTGGCGGTGCTGATTCGCCACTGAATCCGGAGCTGGCGTTGTGATCACCGCGATTTCCGTAGCCGCAACGCCAGCGCCGGACAAGCCGCAGCCGCCCGCCGGGCTTCCGCCAGCAGTGGCTCAGGCACCGTTCCCCCGCGTACCACCGGGTAGCCCCATTCGTCCACAGTGATCAGTTCCGGTAGGATGTCCGCGCACAAACCGTGTGCGCGGCAAGCGATCGGGTCGACCGTCAGGCGGTTCATGCGGCACCCGCCGTGACTCGGCACGAGCCAGCCGCCAAGTGCGCCCGGACGTCGGCCGCGAAGACTCGCAGGGCGCTCGCCGCAAGGCGGACCGCGCCGTCCGGGTGGGCGCACGCACCGCGTCCGCTGAGGAGCGGGAGGCGGCGAGCGAGGCGGCCTGTTGAGTCGCGACCGGTCAGCAACTCGGCGAAATCGGCGGCGACGGCGGGAAGTCCGAACATGCACGGTCCACATTGGCGGGCTGATTCGGCGGCCAGTCCGGAAAGGATGTTCGCGGTCAGTCCGAGGCCGCAGTTCGGTTCCGGGAGCAGGTACAGCGAGGACAAGCCCGGTTCACGCCCGAGCGGCAAGGGATCGGCCAGCGAGCGCGGCATCCAGGTGCCACCGTAGCCGCCGATCAGGACTGCTTGTGCGGTAACGGATCCACCGACGCGGGCGAGAATCGTGGCGACCGGGGTGTCTGCGGGAACCTCCAGGACGCCGGGGCGGGTCACGGCACCGGTGACGGTGACCAGGTCAGTGTGGACAGAGCGGTAGCGGTCAGCGCCGATTCTGGCGACAATCGCGAATCGGGCCAGGGTTTCGACATTCTGTACCAGCGTGGGACGGCCGCGCAGGCCGCGTTCGATCGGGCGCGGGAATTTGCCGGTCGGGCGGGCATCGCCGGCGGACAGGAAATGCACCAGGGCGGTTTCCTCGCTGGCGACGTGTCTAGGCGGAACTGCGACCAGTTTGACCGGGATGGCGTCGCGGCGTTCGGCCAGAGCGGCTTGGAGCCTGCTATTTACCTCGTGCAGGCAGAGAAAGGCCTCGGTTGCCCCGACGGCGTAAGCGGCGAGCTGGATTCCGTCCAGGACTAGGTGCGGGGCAAGCTCCAGCAACAAACGGTCCTTGCTGCTGAACGGATCGCTCTCGCACCCGTTGGCGACCACAATGGACCGTCCCGGTGCGACAGAGCGCAGTTTCGCTGCGGAGGGGAAGCCAGCTCCGCCTCGGCCGCGGATACCGGCGGCGTCGATTTGATGGATCAGGGCGTCGCGGTTCAGGGTGTCGGGTAGTCCACCGTGGACAGACAGGTGGGCGGCAAGGTCTTGCCGGTGCCGGGGAAGCACGGTCACCTCCTAAGTGGAGAGAGGCAGCGAGCCTCGGTGTCGGGATGGGTACTGCCGAACCGCACGCTCGCAGCGGCCAGGACGGCAACGAGGCACAAGACATCTAGTGCGATGAGCGGCGGGCGCGCGCTATCGGAGGCGATGAGGCCGACGCTGTGGGCGAGAGCAACGGGCCAGCACAGGTAGGCGAGCCAGTGCACCGCGCGCCACCACCGAGGCGGGATGCGGGTTCGCAGCAGGCTGGTCACAACGATGGCGAGCAGCAAATCCACCGCTACCGCACCGATCCCGATCCAGAACGGCTCGTATCCCGAGACGAACGGAACGACGACGGCGAGCCAGCTGAGGTCCACATAGCCGTCGACGACCGCGAAGACGATGTGCGCGGCCAAGAAGACGAGACTGGCCAGGGCTAGATTCCGGTGCAGGTCCGCGAGGGCGAAGCGGGGCCACCGCCGGGTCGCGAACCGGCCGGAGTTAAGGAATCCGAGCACCACCACCGCGGTCGAGAACATCAGCGCGACGATTCCGGTGGCACGGCTGAAATACCAGAGCGCGGAACTCACGACGCACGCTCCCGGCGATCTCCCGGCCAGCCCGCTGTCGTCCGGACCGCGCCGCGCGAACTCACCAGCCGGGCGGGTATTTCCCGAGATCCGAGCCATTCCAGCGCCGCGAAGCCCAGCACGACCGACGCGGTGCTCGCGGTGTTGGCGTCCACACAGGACTTCGCCGCCACCGACACCGTCCGCCAGCACGGGTCCGCCGGTTCGCCGGTTCGCGGGTCGACGATGTGATGCACCGTGCGGCCGCCGCGTCGCCAAGTCCGCCGAGCGATCCCGGACGTCGCCAGGCCGCCGCTGGTCAGCGCGATTGTGGTGTCGGGGCGGGCTGCCGCGTCGGCGTGGTCGTCGCCGATCGCCACTTGCCAGCCGCCTGCCGGAGCCGGGCCCGCGACGGCGAGGTCGCCGCCGAGGTTCACCAGCACCCCGCAGCCGGTGCGGCGGGCGATTTCGACGGCGGTCTGGTCCGCGGCAAACGCTTTCGCGGTCGCGCCGAGGTCCAGTGTGACGCCGCGCGGCAGCACGACGATTCGCCGGGCCGGCTCGAACAGCACCCAATGCGAGCCCGGCGCGGGGACTGGTGCCACGGCGGGTCCGTCGGTGATCTCGGCGAAGTCCCGGTCGTAGCCGAGCGCCGTCAGCGATCCGCCGACCGTCGGGTCGACCAGGCCGCCGCTCAGCCACGCGGCCCGCAATGCCGCCGACAGCGCGTCAGCCAGCAGCGGGCTCACTTCCACTTCCCGTCCCGAGGCACGGTGGAGGGCCGAAATCTCCGAATCAGTCCGGAAACGGCTGCATGCCCGATCCAATTCGGACAGCCGAGTCCGCAGCAGCGCGGTCGCCGGGCCGAGCGCCGCCGCTTCGGTGACAAGCACTCGCGCCGTCGTGCCCAGCGCGGGAAACGCGGCCGAATACGGCCTGGTCACGACGCACCCGATCCAGTGTGCGCATGGCCGGAGCCGGGATCCTCCGCTGGCGCCTGCAACTGGTCCTGGCTGGAAGTGCCCGATTCGGTGGACGAAGCAGCCGCCGTCAGCCCGTATCCGATGCCGCCGACCGCCGCGACTCCGAGCACTGCCGCGACCGCCGTCACGAGCGCGGTCCGGTGCCGGACGCGCGCCCGTTCCTCTTGCCTTCTCCTGATGAGCGGGTCCATGCCGGGGTGTCCTCTCCGGTGGTGGGAGCACCCAGTCTCAGCCGTGTTTCTATGAGTTCGCTGGGAGCGACCTGTCAGTTTGCTTCCCGTCACTACACTCCGCGCATGAGCACGGTCCTCGCGTGGGCGACGCTGGCGGCGTGGGCCGGGCTCGCGTTGTGCCACAGCTGGTTCTGGCGCACCGACCCGCGCCTCCCCAAACTGGTCCGGCCGGACGACTGGCCGTCGGCCGCCATCGTGGTACCGGCCCGCGACGAGGCCCCGCTGCTGCCGGAAACCCTGCCGGCGCTGCTCCGCCAGAGCTATCCGGGTGACGCGCGGGTCATCCTCGTGGACGACGGCAGCAGCGACGGCACCGCCGAAATCGCCCGCTCGCTGACTGTCCCCAATGGACTCCCGCTCACCGTCACCAGCCCCGGCGAACCACCGGAGGGCTGGACCGGCAAGCTCTGGGCCGTCGCGCACGGCGTCCGCGAGGCAGGCGACGTCGACCTTCTCCTGCTCACCGATGCCGACATCGCGCACGGCCCGGGTTCGCTGGAAACCCTCGTCACCGCGGCCAACAGCCGGGACCTGGTGTCCCAAATGGCCGTTCTGCGCACCGAGACCTTCTGGGAACGGCTGATCGTGCCCGCTTTCGTCTACTTCTTCGCGATGCTCTACCCGTTCCGTCGCGTGAACTCCGCCCGCTGGCGCACGGCCGCCGCAGCTGGCGGGTGCGTCCTCGTCCGCCGCGAAGCGCTCGAACGCGCCGGAGGAATCGCGGCGATCCGCGGCGCGGTCATCGATGACGTCGCACTCGCCCGCGCGGTCGCTTCCGCGGGAGGCCGGATCTGGCTGGGTTACGCCGAGGATGTCCGGAGCGTCCGGCCGTACCCGCGGCTCGCGGATCTGTGGCAGATGGTGGCCCGCAGCGCGTATACCCAGCTGCGGCACTCGCCACTGCTGCTGTCCGGGACGGTGGTGGGCATGATCGCCGTCTTCCTCGCCCCGCCGGTGCTCGCCCTGACCGGCGCGTGGCAGGCCGCGGCGGCGTGGGTCGTGATGGCGGCGACGTTCGTCCCGGTGGCCCGGTATTACCGGCAGCCCCTGGCCGCGGGGCTGCTGCTGCCGTTCACCGCGGCGCTGTACATGCTGATGACGATCGACTCGGCTCGCCGCCGGACCGGGTGGAAGGGCCGGACGTACTGAGCGCGCTACCTCACTTGCGCCGACGACGCCACAGGCCGATCGCAGCCATCAAAGAGCCGAAGAGGCCAGCAACCACGGTGGGAGCGACAAACGCGATCGTCACCAGCACTGCCCCGAAAACCACACACATCAGCAGGCCCGCGATGACGACGAGCCGTCCGATTCTTATGGCGTTTCGAGTTCGTCGGTCGTCTGAGACCAGGCAGATCAGCCAGTTTTGCTGCTTAAGCGCATTGCTGGACGAACGACGCTCCATCGTTCACCCGCGTCCGTTTCGACCCGCCCGCAACGCGAGCCTGAGGCTGGGAACGCGAACTAACACCCGTAGCGCGTGCAGGACTTGCGCGGACGTCGACGCACCGGATCTCGCCAGGTCGTCCAGTTCTGAAAGGAAGATCTCCTCGTACCTGAGCCGGTCCGCAGACGGCAGCAGCGCCGCCGCCGACTTTGTCACCCAACGAGGAGACTTAGCGCGGACACCTCCCGCCGGAGGCTCGCGCAGCGGTCCGACAGCCCGATGTTGTGGCCCGACGTGCTTTGTGGCCACGATATCCGACTGGCGGCGGCTCAATGTCGGATCGGGTTTCCTGATGCCGTTGGCGTCACGAGAGTAGCGGTCCGGGATCGGATCGATCAGATGCACTTCTACGTCCGGATCCCGATCCGGCCACTTCGGCACCTGGACGTTCCCGGGCTTCGTCACTGCGCACCGCCCAGAAGGCCTGGCCGCAACTGCCGGAGCGCTTTCGCTGACGCCGCCGAACGATGCAAAGCCGCCCGGACAAGACCGATCGAATTCGGATCAAGCTGGTAGTACCGCCGACGCGGGCGCCCTTCAACCGCCGGATCGATCTCCTCCCATCGGCTGCGCAGCCAGCCGCACCCCTCCAGCCGGGCAAGGATCGGGTGAATCGTTCCGCTCGCGAGGCCTGCCTCCGAGCAGATCTCCAAGCCGTATCTCTCCCGGTCCGGCTCCGCCATGAGCACATACAGCACGAGCTGCGTCGGAAGCGTCATCTTCGGTCCCGCCATACTCTAACTCTACCTAGCCTCCACAGAACCGCACACCGGAGCCGGGAGAGCGAGTTCACACCACCCAGTGATGCACGTTCATACACAGTCGTGCATAATCATTCTTATGTCCAAGGTGCTCACTTCCCTTCCCGTCGGCGAGCGGGTCGGCATCGCGTTCTCCGGCGGCCTCGACACGTCCGTGGCGGTGGCGTGGATGCGCGACAAGGGTGCGGTTCCGTGCACCTACACCGCCGACATCGGCCAGTACGACGAACCCGACATCGCGTCCGTCCCCGGCCGTGCGCACGCCTACGGGGCGGAGCTCGCGCGGCTGGTCGACTGCAAGGAAGCCCTCGTCGAAGAGGGCCTCGCCGCGCTGACCTGCGGCGCCTTCCACATCCGCACCGGCGGCCGGGCCTACTTCAACACCACCCCGCTCGGCCGCGCGGTCACCGGCACCCTGCTGGTGCGCGCGATGCTGGAGGACAACGTCCAGATCTGGGGCGACGGCTCCACCTACAAGGGCAACGACATCGAGCGGTTCTACCGCTACGGCCTGCTGGCCAACCCGGGCCTGCGGATCTACAAGCCGTGGCTCGACGCCGCGTTCGTCGGCGAGCTCGGCGGCCGCAAGGAGATGTCGGAGTGGCTGCAGGCGCACGACCTGCCCTACCGTGACAGCACCGAGAAGGCCTACTCCACCGACGCCAACATCTGGGGCGCCACGCACGAGGCGAAATCGCTGGAGCACCTCGACACCGGCATCGAGATCGTCGAGCCGATCATGGGCGTGCGGTTCTGGGACCCGGAAGTCGAGATCGCGGCCGAGGACGTCACGATCGGCTTCGAACAGGGCCGTCCGGTGAGCATCAACGGCAAGCAGTTCGGCACCTCGGTCGAGCTGGTGCTGGAGGCCAACGCGATCGGCGGGCGGCACGGCCTCGGCATGTCCGACCAGATCGAGAACCGGATCATCGAGGCCAAGAGCCGCGGCATCTACGAGGCTCCGGGCATGGCGCTGCTGCACGCCGCGTACGAGCGGCTGGTCAACGCGGTGCACAACGAGGACACCATCGCCAGCTACCACAACGAAGGCCGCAGGCTCGGCAGGCTGATGTACGAGGGCCGCTGGCTGGATCCGCAGGCGATGATGCTGCGCGAATCGCTGCAGCGCTGGGTAGGCACCGCGATCACCGGCGAGGTCACGCTGCGGCTGCGGCGCGGCGAGGACTACTCGCTCCTCGACACGTCCGGTCCCGCGTTCAGCTACCACCCGGACAAGCTGTCGATGGAGCGCACCGAGGACTCCGCGTTCGGCCCGGTCGACCGGATCGGCCAGCTGACCATGCGGAACCTCGACATCGCCGACTCCCGCGCCAAGCTTGAGCAGTACGCGAGCCTGGGCATGGTCGGCGGCAACTCGCACCCGAAGCTGATCGGCGCCGCGCAGGCGGCCGCGACCGGCCTGATCGGCGCGATGCCCGAGGGCGGGGCCGAGGCGATCGCGTCCCGCGGCCGGGCCGACGATGTCGAGCTGCTCGACCGCGCCGCGATGGAATCCGGCACGGACTGAGGCTTTTCTCCCGCGGATGCCCGCGCCGGATCACCGGCGCGGGCATTCTCTTATACCAGCGTCCGCACCCCGCTAACGTCTCTATGCCCGGGTGGCGGCTCCCGGATAACGTGGCTGCGTGACCCCGATTTTTCAGCTGTCCGCCGACCACGTCACGGCTGAGGCAGCGCTCGACCCGATCGCCGCGACCCTGGACGGCGTAACCACCGACGCGACCGCGCTCACCGACCTCACCCCGGACGGTTTCGCGGCCCGCGCCGAGCTGGCCCGGCGCACGCTCGCCGCTCTCGCGGGGCTGTCCCCCGAGTCCCGCACGGACCGGATCGCGGCCGCGAATCTGCGGGACAGTCTCGAAGCTCAGCTGGCCTGGCACGAGCTGGACGAGCCGTTCCGCCAGGTCCAGGCACATTTCGGCACGCTGAGTTCGATCGCCGATTCGGTCCGGCTGCTGCCGCGCCGCGACGCGGACGACTGGCACGTCCTCGCGGTCCGGATGACCGGCGTCGAAACGATGCTCGCCGGCTGGCAGAAGACGCTGCAGGCCGGTCTCGACCGCGGTCTGCGCGCGGCCCGGCGGCAGGCGCTGGAGACGGCGGCTCAGGCCGAACGCTACGCCGGTGTCCACAATGCCCTCGTCGAGGAGTACGGCGACGGACCGCGGGCCGGCGAACTGCGCGCCGGGGCCGACGCCGCCCATCGCGGCTACGCGGCGCTCGCCCGGTTCCTGCGCGAGGATTACGCCCCGCACGCCACCGAAACCGACGGCGTCGGCGCGGAACGCTACGCCGTCGCGGCCCGGCTTTCCCTCGGCGCGGACCTCGATCTCGCCGAGGCTTACGAATGGGGCTGGGCGGAACTTCAGCGCATCGAAACGGAAATCGCCGCCGAGGTCGCGAAAATCCGGCCCGGCGCGAGCGTGGCGGAAGTCCTTGCGCTGCTGGACAAAGAATGCGCGGTGAACGGCGAAGAGTCCTATTTGGACTGGCTGCGCGCGGCGCACGACCGTGCACTGGAAGCGGCGAGCGAGCACTTCGACATCCCGGAACCGTTGCGCGCCTTGGATGTCGTACTCGCGTACGGCTCCGCGTCGGGTTCGCCGTACTACACCGGACCCGCCGAAGACGGCACCCGCCCCGGCCGCACATGGTGGCCGCTGGGCGGACGGGAGCGCTTCGCGACCTGGTCCGAGCTGACGACGGTGTTCCACGAAGGCGTTCCCGGACACCATCTGCAGATCGGCGTCGCGGGCCTGGCCGGCGACTCGGTGAGCCGCTACGCACGCGTCCATTCAGTGAGCGGCCACGCGGAAGGCTGGGCGCTGTATGCCGAACGCCTCGCCGACGAACTGGGCTGGTTCTCCGAACGCGGCACGCGACTCGGCATGCTCGCCGGTTCGGCGCTGCGGGCCGCGCGCGTCGTGATCGACCTCGGCTCGCACCTCGACCTGCCGCTGCCGGACGGTTCCCGCTGGGACTTCGACACCGCGTGCCGGTTCCTGCACGAGCGCGGATTGGCCGCCGAACACCGGGTACACGCCGAAATCGTGCGCTACCTCGGCTGGCCGGGCCAGGCGATCTCGTACAAGATCGGCGAACGCGCGTGGCTCCGGGCACGTGCCGAAGCCGCCGCCAAACCCGGGTTCACGTTGCGCCAGTGGCACGAGGACGCGCTGGCTGTCGGCCCGGTCGGGCTCGCGGCGCTGCAGGACGCGCTGTCGTGAGTGTTCATCGCGGTGAGCACCGGGATTGCCACTCACGAGGCCCCAGCGTCAAGCCTCAGCCTCGCACTCCGCGCACATCCCCCACCACGTGACCTCCGCCTGGTCCACCCGGAACCCGGGCACCGGACCGGGCTCAAGACACGGTGCCGCACCGACCGCGCACGGCACGTCCTGGATCCGGCCGCAGCCGCGGCAGACCAGGTGGTGGTGGTTGTCGTGGGTTTCGAGTTCGAACCGCGCGGGCGAGCCGGCCGGTTCGAGCGGGCGCAGCAGGCGGGCGCCGACGAGGTCGTCGAGCACGTTGTAAAGGCCTTGCCTGGACAACGCGCCGACGGCCCCGTCGGCGTCGAGCACCGTCGCGATTTCCGCCGCCGTGACGTGCGGGGTCCGCGCGACCGCGGCCAGCACCGCACGCCGTTGCGGCGTGTTGCGCAGGCCCTTGTCGCGCAGGCGCGTCCCGAACTCGTCCATGGCCGGATCGTACCCCCAGACTTGACCGAATCAATTCTGGCGTGCAGTGGCTCACAGTCCCAGAGTTGACCCGTTCTTACAATTGACTGGATCAACTTTGAGGACTACAAAGGAGGCGTGCTCACGACCTCCGCACCCATCCCGCCCAGCGCCGACGCCGGAACCCGGCTCCGGCGCGCCGGCCTGCGCGTGACGACCGCCCGGCAGGTCGTGCTGGAAGTGCTGGCCGAAAACCCGCACGTCACCGTCGCGGAGCTGCTGCCGCTGGTCCGCGAACGGCTGTCGATGGCGTCCACGAGGGGCGTCCACGACGTGCTAACCACCGGCGTCACCGCCGGTCTCGTCCGCCGCTTCGACCACGTCGGCGTCGCGCAACGCTACGAGCTTTCCGGTTTCGACCACCGTCACCTGCTGTGCCGCCGATGCGGCCGGTTGGAGGCGATCCCCGGCCTGCCAACGGAATCCGCCGAGGAAGCGGTGTCCGGCCTGTGCTCGCGCTGCGATTCGGCCGAGTAGACCTCAGCGGAACGCGGCGATAGCACGAGCCGCCCAGTCGGCGAACGATCGCGGCGCACGGCCGAGAATCCGCTCGACGTCCGGGCTGACGCGCAGTTCGGCCGGAGTCGGCGAGCCGATGATGTCCAAGGTGTCGTCGGCGAGTTCGCCCGGCACGCTCTGGATCATGCCCGTCTTGGCTTCGGCGCGGGTCAGTTCCCGGAACCGCACCGGCTTGCCCCGTGCGGCGGCCAGCGCCTCCGTTTGCTGACGCGGCGCGATCACCTCCGGCCCGGTCAGCTCGTATACGCCGCCGACGTGCCGGTCGTCCCGCAGGCAAGCCGCCGCGACCTCGCCGATGTCCGCCGGATCGATGATCGGCACCCCGGTGCCGCCGAACGGCGCGGCGACGATCCCCCGCGTGCGAACGGATTCCGCCCACCACAGCGCGTTGGAGTCGAACCCGCCCGGCCGCAGGATGACCCAGTCGAGGCCGGACTCGCGCAGTACGTCCTCCAGCTCGCGCATCGCGATCCGCGTCCTGCCGAACGGCCTGGTCGCCACGCCCAGAGTGGAGAGCAGGACGATCCGGCGGACCCCGGCGTCCGCGGCCTTCGCGATGAGGCCGGCGGGGTTCGCGCCGACCGCGCGCAGATCGCCGGACAGCAGCAGGAACAACGCTTTCACCCCGGTCAGCGCGGGTTCGAGACTGGCCGGATCCGCCAGGTCGGCCACCACCTGCCGGACGCCTTCCGGCACCTCGGCGGCCCGCCGCGACACCGCCGTCACCTGCTCGCCCGCGTCGGCGAGCACCCGCACCAACGGCCGTCCGATGTTTCCGGTCACCACGATCATGAACAGCTCCCTCCGTAGGCGGCCGACGCTAGGCCGTTCACCCCCGCCGTCTCGCGCCGCGTTATGCGGTGTTTCACACCGGCTGCCCCGCGTACCGTGCTCGGCCACGTGACCAGCCGGTGGGGCGTCTGGATCCTCATCTCGTTGCGGGACAAGGAACTCCGGTTCTGCGAACTGCGCGAAAGCATCCGGGGCATCAGCGAGAAGATGCTCGCCCAGTCCCTGCGCGCTCTGGTCGAGGACGGCCTCGTCTGGCGGCACGTCGAGCCGGCCCCGCCTCAGGTCACCTACGGCCTGACCGAGTTCGACCAAGACCTCGGCGCGCCCCTGGACGACCTGTTCGGCCGGATCACCCAGCGGCTGAGCTCCCAGTAGCCGCACTGGTCAGCACGCGCATCACCGCAGCGGCAATTTACATACAGACTGCATGTATGTATCTTCACCAGGATGAGCGCATACGCGGAACTGGGCACTGCCCGGCACGTCAACCTCCCCCAAGGCGAACTCCGGTACTTCGAGCGCGGACACGGCCGCCCGGTCGTTTTCGTGCACGGCGTACTCACCAACGCCCTGCTCTGGCGCAAGGTCGTCCCGACCGTCGCGGACGCCGGATTCCGCTGCCTGGCCCCGGATCTCCCGCTGGGCGCGCACCCGGTCCCGATGCGTTCGGACGCCGACCTCAGCGCCGCCGGCCTCGCCACTGTCCTGGGGGACTTCCTCACCGCGCTGGACCTGGAAGACGTCACCCTGGTCGCCAACGACACCGGCGGCGCCATCACGCAACTGCTGCTCGCGCGGTACCCGGAGCGGGTCGGGCGGGTCGTGCTGACGCCGTCGGACAGCTTCGAGTACTTCTTCCCGCCGATCTTCCAGGTGTTGCCGGCGATCGCCCGAGTCCCGGGTTCGATGGCGGTGCTCGGCCAGTTGCTGCGGATCAAGGCGCTGTACCGGCTGCCGCTGCTGTTCGGCTGGGTCACGAAGCGCCCGCTGCCGCCGGACGTCGCCGAGGAGTACCTGGGCAAGCTGCGGAAATCCCCTGGTCTGCGAAGGGATCTGCGCAAGTTCCTGCGCACCGTCGACGCGAACCACACCCTCGCCGCGGCGGAGAAACTGCGGCAGTTCCAGCGGCCGGTGCTGCTGGTCTGGCCGCCGGAGGACAAGCTGTTCCCGATCAGCCTCGCCCACCGCTTGGCGGAGGTGCTGCCGGACGCGGAACTCGTCGAGGTCCCGGACTCCTACACCTTCGTCTCGGAAGACCAGCCGGAAGCGCTGGCCGGGCACATCACGCGCTTCGCCGCCGCCATGGCAGATTAGGTGCGTGCGACGTACCCAGCAAGAACGCTCCGACGCGACGCGAGCCGCACTCATCAAGGCCGCCCGAGACCTCTTCGGCGCACGCGGCTACCACGACGTGCCAGCCGAAGAGATCACTCGCACGGCAGGCGTCACGCGGGGCGCGCTGTACCACCACTTCGGCGACAAACAGGGCCTGTTCCGGGCCGTCGTCGAAGCGGTGGAACGCGAACTGACCGCCGAGGTCTCGGAAGTCCTCGACGGCGCACCGGACCCGCTTTCCGGCCTTTCGGGAGCACTGGGGGTGTTCCTGGACGCGTGCCTGCGCCCGGACGTCCGGCGGATCTCGCTGACCGACGCCCCCGCCGTGCTGGGCTGGGACGCCTGGCGCGAGCTGGAGGCCGAGTACGGCTTGGGACTGGTCGCGGAGAACCTGGCGGCCGCGCGGGAGGCCGGGTTGATCGTGGACACGCCGGTGGATGCTTTGGCGCAACTGGTATTGGCGGCGGTGATGGAGGCGGCGCGGATGATCGCCGATGCGGATGACCCGGACCGGGTGCGCGAGGATGTGCAGCAGGTGTTTTCTGGGTGGTTGAGCGGGTTGTTGCGGACTTCTTAGGTCACAGCCTGATCGACTTCTGGTTCGTGAACTCCTCGGTCCCGATGGCCGCACCCAAGCCGAACGGCGAGCCATCGGCGATCTCGATGGCACGATCCTCCGGTTCGGCGCGGAACAAGATCGCCACCGGCCCGCAAGGTCGCACCCTGGTCCACCGCGCGGGCCACCTGGCCCGCGACCCGCTTGGCGAAGCGGTCCACGAATTCCTCATAAAGGCCAGACTGGACAATAATTCGTTTAGGCGCGTTACCGGAGTTGTCCGCAGTTACGCATCCGCGCGGTCGCTGCCGGTTAGGGAAACGCCTTGAATGCGCGGATCAGCGAGAACCATCGAAACTGACGGCCGGACGCGAAGGTGTTCACATACGCATCGCCCGCTACGCCCGCTCCAGGCGGAATCTTCTCAGTCGTCAGCGTCGAACGCGGGCAAATCGACGCGTGCTTGAGCAGAATCATGTTGCCCAGAACCAGAATCGGCGCGACAAACCGGACCACCTGACAGCACGGGAAGTTTCCCGGCAGCACGCCCAGCAGCGCACCGATCGGTTCCTTGCGCAGCACCGCGGATCCGCCGCGGATCGGGAGCGGCGGGTCCGGGCCTCGTTCGGCGTAGCAGCGGAAGATGTCCACGACGATCCCGACCCCGCCGCGGCCCTCGTTGATCCGCTTGCCCATCCCCACGGTCATGGTCGCCGCCAGCTCGTCGGCACGCTGTCGACCAGGTGCGCTGGTCATTCCGCTATGGGACGAGCCCCGCCAGCTGCGGTATCCGTGGCCGAGGCGCTCGATCGCCGCGCGGGTCGTCCTCGATCAGCTGGCCCGTGGCCAGGTCGGTCACCGCGTACATCGCGGTCCTCCTGCGGTCGCCATCCTCGGCGACCTTCTAGTGCATGCAGTATCCCGCAGAGAGATAACGCAGGGTAGCTAATTCTTGACCGAGCGCGGGCGGCCGAGTATGGTCTAGACCACAAATCTCCCCACCCCTCCGCCCGCGCACCACCCCACCGCGGGCTCGTCGGTCGTGCCGTGGCACGGCCGGCCGCCCTCCGGCGCGGGAGCGGGCCCGGCTTCGAAGGAGCCACCATGTCCCGCAAACGCACGATGCTCGCCGCACTCGGCGGCGCGGTCCTCGCTCCGGTGCTGATGCTGATCGGCCCCGGCATCGCCAGCGCGCACGGCTACGTCAGCTCCCCGCCGAGCAGGCAGGCCCAGTGCGCGGCCGAAACGGTGTCCTGCGGCGACATCAAATGGGAACCGCAGAGCGTCGAAGGGCCCAAGGGCCTGCAGAGCTGCAGCGGCGGCAACGACCGGTTCGCCGACCTCGACGACGACAGCAAGGGCTGGAAGCTCACCCCGGTCAGCACCCAGGTCACTTTCACCTGGACGTTCACCGCACGCCACCGCACCAGCGACTACGAGTACTTCATCGGCGGCACCGAGGTCGCGAGCTTCAGCGGCAACGATCAGGCCCCGCCGGCGACCGTGTCGCACCAGGTCGACCTGAGCGGCTACCCCGGACAGCAGAAGGTGCTCGCGGTGTGGAACATCGCGGACACCGGCGACGCGTTCTACGCCTGCATCGACCTGAACGTTTCCTGACCGCGTGAAATGCCGGGCGGCCGGGCGGAAACCCGCTCCGGCCGCCTGGCGCTTCATCCGGCGAACGCCTCGGCGACGGCGAGGCCGTCTTCGTAAACGTGGTACGCGTGATCAGCCCGCTGCCGACGGTCAGGCGCACTGTCAAGCTGGTCGCGAAACGCTTGCCGGTTTGAGCACCGCGTCCGCGCGCGAGGAACAGGGGCGGATCCACGGCACCACGGGACGCTCCGGTTCCGGCCAGTTCACCCGCCCGTCGACCGCTTGCGTGATCCGGTCCGGGTCGCCCGGCCCAAGCCGGCGCGGGAATTCCGCCACGACCGTCCTGGCGTCCGAGGACGAGGGAGGCGGCGGACCGGCGAACTGGCAGTCGCGCCGGATGCGGCCGTCCTCGCCAAGTTCGGCCACGGCGGAGCCGGTACCGGCTCCGGCGGACCGGAACACCGAACCTGCCCCGCCAACGAATTCCTCGAAAGACTTGCCAGCGTCCCTCTCCTGGTCCAGGCCCGGACGCTGACCGCGCCAGTGACATCTGGCGTCAGCGAAGCGAGGCTTCCGCGCTCCGCTTGCCGACCAGGAACCACAGCATCGGCCCGAGAAACGGCGCGCAGAACGCGAAGACCACCCACACGAACTTCATCCCGGGGCCGAGCGGGCTGCCGAGCACGCTCACCAGCGCGCCGATGAAGAGCAAGACCGGAAACGTCACGAGCACCGCGATCCCGGCGATGGCGGCGAACCGCAGGCCTTCATGGACGGTGTCGGCCAGGACGGCGGTCATCAGAACGTTCCTCTCTCACGGCGGGCGAAAACCCATTGTGCGAGCGGAATCGCTCAGTCCGGATCGGCTTGACGGCTCGATCCGGGTACCGCTTAAGTCGTACTCACGTCCACTATGGACGTCAGGCCCCGAACAGCTCAAGCAAAGCCGCCGGTGCGTCCGCGCGGAAGCAGCTGTCGAGGCTTTGCGCCGATTCCGCCGCTGATTTCGCGCTGCGCGGGAACAACTCGGCCTCGTACTCGGCGAGTGCGCGTTCGACGTCGTCCGGGTGCCGGGCGAGCGCGAGGCCCAGCTCAGCGCCGTCGAGCATGGCGAGGTTCGCGCCCTCTCCGGCGAACGGCGACATCAAGTGCGCGGCGTCGCCGAGCAGCGTGACGCCGGGCACTCGCGACCATGAATGCTCGACGGGGAGCGCGTGGACCAGCCGTGCGACCAGCTCGCTGTCCGCATCCTCGACCAGGGCGCGAAGCCGGTTGGACCAGCCGTCGAAGTGGCTCAGCACGGCGGCCTTGGCGGCGGCGTGCTCGGTGAAGTCGACGGACGCGGTCCAGGTTTCCGGGACGCGCACGGCGACGTAGACGTGCAGGCTGCCGTCCGGTTCGCGGTGCGCGAGAAAGCCTTTGTCCTCGCCGAGCGCGAAACTCATGCCGCCGCCGAGGAGCGCTGCCGCGTCCGGGTGCCGGGAGTCCGCGTCGAGGAGGTCGATCTCCACGAAGGAGATCCCTGCGTACGCCGGTTTTTCCGGTGAGACCAGCGGCCGGATTCGCGACCAGACGCCGTCGGCTCCGATGAGCACGTCCGTGGTGAGAGACGTGCCGTCGGCGAGGGCGAGGCGATGCCGTCCGCCGGACAACGGTTCCGCGGCGTTGACCTTCGCTCCCCAGCGGACGGTGCCCGCCGGCAGCGAATTGAGGAGGAGGTCGCGCAGTGCCCCGCGGTCGACCTCCGGTCGCCCGCCGGTGCCGTCGTCCGCCGCGGAGAACAGGAGGGCGGCGGTGCGGTCGTAGACGCGGGTTTCCTGGCCGCCGGAGTGGATCAGCGCTTCGAATTCGGCGTGCAGACCGGCGGCGCGAAGGGCGACCTGGCCGGAGTCGTCGTGGATGTCGAGCATGCCGCCCTGCGCGCGGGCGGAGGGGGAGGCGTCGAGGTCGAGGACGGTGGCTTCGATGCCGTGCACGTGCAGGACGCGGGCGAGGCTGAGACCGCCGAGTCCGGCGCCGACGATGGTGATGGTCATGGGGTTGCTCCGTTTCTTGGCGGGTGGCTCAGACCAGGGTAACGAACATGTTCGTTACGAACAAGTTCGTTCGCGAGTGACGCCGGTCAACTGCGGTCGGAGCCTGCTGTGGCGGCCTCGGACAGTCCCCGCCGGGACGCGGCTCGCTCGCGGCGAACGCACGACGATTCGCCAAGCAGCGCAACCTGATCGAGGTTCACCCGTCGCGGCTTCCCGAGCCGACCAAACGGTCACTCGATTGGCGGCGATCCAGATCACCTTATGGGGCCGGAACATTCGCGCGGTTCACGCGTTGTACAGAGTGTCGGTACGGAGGTGCCCCCGGGCCTCACCTTCTGCCTTCCAGGAATACCGGTCCGGCCGGAGCCTGGTCGTGCCACTCGCCGCGAGGCGGCCCCCGTACCGGCGCAGAACTACCCGCTCCGCGTCACTGCTCCCCCCAGCCGCGGAACGGGATCCGGTGCTCCTGCTCCCGCCGGCCGGTAACCCCCAGCCGGTCCGGACGGCGAGCGGGAGCACACCCCCGGCCGCGGGAATGTTCTTGACCCGCAACGAGTTGTAGTGAGCAGAGTGGTACTGCTGTGCACACTGCATGAGCCGAGTCCAGCCGCAGGCGCGCGCCGGCGGTCTGCATGAGCCGAGTCCAGCCGCAGGTGCGCGTCGGCGGTCCGGATGAGCCGAGTCCAGCTGCCAGTGCGCACCGGGCAGTCCGGACAAGACTGTCCGCACCGAACCCGCCGTTTTCTCAAGCCACCCCGTCCGCTGCGGCATCTCTCCCCAGTGCCCCGCGCGGACGGGGATCCCGCGCCCCCGCTCCGGCTCCCGCAGGCCGGACGCGCGGGGCGCCCTGACCACCTCGCTCGCCGCGCCGCCCCTCCCCCCACGGTCGCGCGAGCGGGGACATGCGCCCGCCCGGCCGCCGGATCCCGACCGGACCGGCCGGGCGGGTGCCCGCGTAGCGCCTAGCGAGCCCTTTGCGGCGTGGGCAGGCTGGTCTCCGCCGGGCGACGCATCATTGGCCACAGACAGGCGCGGTCTCCGCCGGGCCAACGCATGGCCACAGGCAGGCGCGCCTGCCGCCGAACGGCGCAGTCCCCCCGTCTTGAGCGGCCGCGTCGCGGCCCGGGCATACCCCGCCCCTCGCCTAGCAACGCATCCCGGCACGGGCAGCGCACGTTTAGCCGAGCACCGCATCGCGCGCCGCAGACACGCGCCCGCGCACCCAGCAAGCATCCCGGCGCGGGCACCCCACACCAAACCGCATCCCAGCACGAACATGCGCGCTCCTCACCAGCAAACGCATCTCAGCACGGACATGGGGCGTGCCCCTCCCCAGCAACGCATCCCCAGCGCAGCCATGGCGTGCCCCTCACCCAGCGATGCGTCGCAGCGGGGGCAACGTGCCCTTCGACGGGCGACGCACCGAGCCGCAGGCATGCACGTCCCACACCGGGCGACACATCACAGCCCAGGCATGCACGCCCGCACTGCGCAATGCAACCCAGCGCAGGCAGTGCGCCCTTCGCAGACCAACGCACCGCGCCACAGGCACGCCTCCCCGCACCGGGTAACACATCCGGCACGGGCAGCGCACCCTTCGCCAAGCAACACCTCACGCCACAGGCACGCACGCCCCACACCCAGCGACCCGCGACAGCACAAGCAACGCGCCTTCGCCGAAGCGCGCATCACCCCGCAGAAACGCACTCAGCGACCCCCGACAGCACAAGCAACGCGCCTTCGCCGAAGCGCGCATCACCCCGCAGGCACGCACTCAGCGACCCGCGACGGCACAGGCGAACTCGTCCGTCGCCAAGCGCCCGACTCAGTCGATCCACTCGCGGGCGTCACGGAGCAACCCGAGCATCCCGGAGACCAGCCGCATCTGGTCCACCGTCCTGATGTCGGCTTCGAGCAGCTTCGGAGAGCACACCAGGACAGCGACGGACTGCGCGCGGGAGAGAGCGACGTTCAACCGGTTACGGGACAACAAGAAATCAAGGCCTCGCGGCAAGTCTACCGCCGAAGAGGACGTCATGGTCGTCACCACAACGGGTGCTTCTTGGCCCTGGAACCGGTCCACTGTGCCGACTCGGACGTCGCCGAAGCCCGCGTCGGACAGCGCGCGCGTCACTACTCGCGCCTGCAAGTTGTACGGGGCTACCACAAGGAAATCGGCGTCAGTGAGCGGTCGGCCTTCCCACGATCGGCCGTGCAGTGACTTGATCGCCGAGACCACTTGCTCGGCTTCTTCCACCGACCGCGTGGTGTTCCCGCGATGCTCGACCGATGCCAGATAGAGACCTGACGGGAAACCGTCGATCGAACGTTCCGCGGTGGGATGCGAGTGCAGCAGGCCCGCGTACGAAAGGTTGGAGACCGGCGCGCATACCGCGGGATGCATGCGTCGCGTCAGGTCGAGGAAATACCCCAGTTCCGGCGGGATGATGTCCGCCTCGCCGATCAGGTGACCCAGCGCCGACGCCTCCGCGCCCGCCGGGTGCGTGCCCTGCACGACCTGCGGCAACTGTTGCGGATCCCCCAGCAGCACCAGGTTTTTCGCGCACATCGACACCGCCAGCGCGTCCGCGAGAGCGAACTGCCCGGCTTCGTCGATGACGAGAACGTCGAAGGGTTCCTCGCGCACGGCAGCGTTGGCGAAGGTCCACGCCGTGCCGCCGACCAGATGACCGGTGTCGTGTTCTTCACGCCAGCGTACCAGCGCGGTGTTGTTTTTCGGCTGCTCCCAAGGCAATGCCGGGTCAGGCGTCCGCTTCGCGCGCTTGGCGCAGGCCATCTCCGGCGCGTTCTCCATGGCCGCCGAGAGCACGTTCTCGACCGCTTTGTGACTGTTCGACGTGACGCCGACGGTCCGGCCGGAACGCACCAGATGTGCGATGAGTTTCCCGGCCAGGTAAGTCTTTCCGGCCCCGGGCGGGCCCTGGACGGCGAGCACGGAACCGTCGAGCTGGTCGACCGCGGTGAGCACCGTGGCGACCAAATCTTCGCCCGGTTCGGGCAACCCGCCGCGCAACCGGGGGATGCGGCGCAGCAGATCGACGCCGGGGTGCGACGGCAGCGCGGGCAGTGTTTCCCCTGCCAGCCGGGCGAGATCGGCTACCGCCTCGTCCTTCGGCGACGGACGGACCGGGCTGCCCGGCAGGACCGCCGCGGGGAGATCGTTGGACGTCCGGTCCGGGGCACTGCTCTCCTCCAGCGTCACTTCGACGGCGGTCGCGGACACGACTTTCGCGTCGCGCGCATCGGCGCCGTAGCGCAAACGCACGTCGTCACCAGGCGCGTACGGATGCGGACGGTCCGGGTCGCACCTCACGACCAGCGTGCGTTTCGCGGTGCGCAACCGGCCGGACGGCGGTACCCATTCGCCCGCGGTCACCGACACCGGGACCGCGCAGGTCGTGTCCACTTCGAGGTCGCTGATCGGGGCCGCCAACTGGCGGAAGAACTCCCACCAGGCCGGGTTCGTCTCGCGGCGGTGGTAACCGACGGAGGCGGCCAGCAGCGCGCGGGCGTGGTCGTCGGGGGTGAAATCCGCGGGGTCGTCGGGAAGGCCGTCCAGAAGCGGGTCGACCAGCGCGGCCATCGCGGCGGCGCGCTCGGCTCGGCGCTGGGCGGCTTCCTCTTCTTCGGTGCGGCGGAGCAGAGCGTCCACTTCGGACTCAGGGTCCGGCTCCGCAAGGTCGATTCCGGCTTCGGCGCGCACGCGGTGCAGGAATTCGTGCAGGCGCAAGGTGGACACGCAGTCGTACTCGTTGTAGTCCGCGATGCCGCGCAGCACTTCTTCGGTCTGCTCGGTGTTCCCCGCGGAGGAGAGCGTCAGGTAATCCTCGTACGCCTCGATGCTCGACACTGCCGTTTTTACCTCGCCAGCGCGGGCTTCCGGCATGTACAGTGGTTCTAAATACTTGATCGAATACGACCGCTGTCCTACCCGCAAAGCCTTGCGTACCACGGCATACAGGTCGATCATCGCGCCGCTGCGCAGCAGCTCGTCCACGGCTTCCTCCCGCGTGCCATGGACGGCGGCGAGCCGCTTGATCGCCGTGACCTCGTACGGCGCGTAGTGGTAGACGTGCGCGTCGGGGTGTTCCGCGAGCCGTGCGGTGGCGAAGTCGACGAACTCCTCGAACGCTCGTTTCTCCTGCGCGCGCGAGTGTGCCCAGAACGGGCTGAAGCGCTCGTCCGGGGTGACCGCGCCGAAGAGGTACTCCAGGCCGGTGCCGGCCAGGGCGTACGGGTCGCCTTCCATATCGAAGAAGACGTCGCCGGGGTTGGCTTCGGGCAGTTCGGCGAGCGCGTCCGGGGCAATGATTTCGTAAGCCAGTTCTCCGGTTTCGTCCTGCCGGACCTGGATCGCGGCCTGCGCGCGCAACGAGGCGAACGTGCCCTCGGACATGTCGCGCGGACGGTCGGCGGGCTCGGCGCTGGCGAGCGCGTCGATGGTGCCGAGCCCGGCGGTCGCCAGCTTGCGCCGCTGCTCGCTGCGCATCCCGGCGACCAGCGACAGGTCGCGGTCGGCCTCGCGCGCGGACGAACAGTGGCCGGCGAACGCGCATCCGGTGCACGTCGGACGTTCGTCGGCCCAGATCCGGTCGGGCAGCTGCGGCGGACGGTCCTCCAGCCGGTCGCGGAGCCGGTCTACGAGCGGGAGGAAGTCGTCGACGCGGAGGCTGCGCGTGCTGCCGTCGCCCAGCAGCAGGTGCATCTCCGGCCCGGCGGGCCAGCCGCCGCGGCGCAGAGCGTCGGCGTACGCGGTGAGCTGCACGACCGCCGACGGCTTGGCGTGCCGGGCGAGCTTCGTGTCGTAGACCTCGTAGCGGCCCTGGTCGTCGCGCAGAAGGAAATCCGCGCGGCCGGAGAACTCGCCGTCGTGGAACACCGCCTGGTAGATCACCGGCGCACCCGCGCGCAACGCTTCCTCGGTGGCCTTCGCCGCGACGACCGGATCGTGCTCCTCGATCTCGACGACCTGTGTCCGCTCGCTGCGCAACCGTCCGAGCGTGGCCGCCTCGTGCGCCCGCCCGTGCTTCACCGCCAGCCGATCGGGTGCGGAAGTGGGCCGCGGCGCGCCGGGTATCCCCGCCGCCAATGCCTGCTTGAGGATGCTCCGGTGCTCGCATTCGAGCAGGTCAGCGAGATCAGACGGCGTGTACATCGCCCGGCAGTCTGTCACGGCCTGCGGAGGGCTCTGGCGAGGCGGGCACCGACACGCCGCCCGGAATTGTCGGTGGCGGGTGGGATGATCTTGGAGTGCGCGGGAATGGGTGCGAGGGGAGGTGAGAGCTGGGGTTTTGGGGTGATCAAGGTCAACTGGTGGTGCTGGTGGTCGGAGGTGGAGCTGGATTGGAGGGTTCTCGGTTGACGGCGGATTCGGGTTGCAGGATTCTGGTTTGGAGTCTGTGCTGAGCAGCGTTCGGCGAGCAGCGTTCGGTGAGCTGCGGGCTGGTGGTGAGCTGCGGGCTGGTGGGGTCGCCGGTCAGGTCGTTCGGCGGGGTGCACACCGGCTCGACGGCCTCGGCAGAGCGACGGCCCACGACCGCTATGGCGCGAGGTGGCCGAGCGCGCCCGATGGCAGGTCTCTCGGGCCGCGACGAGCCCTGACCAGCGCGGGCGGGTGGCGTGAGGTCCTGCAACGCGCGGGCCGGTGACGTTGCCGATCACGTTCCGCCGAGTGCTCGCCACCGCGACAGCCTCGCCAGGGCGGCGGACGCGAGACCCTGCAAGGTCCGGACCAGCGACGCTGTCGATCACGTGCTGCGGGGTGCCGCGCGCCCCGACGGCCCCGTCACGGCGGCGGACGCGAGGTCCTGCAACGCGCGGGCCAGCGACGTTATCGACCCACATCCTGCGGGATGCGCGCCACCGCAGCGGCCTCGCCAGGGCGGCGGACGCGAGACCCTCCAACGCACAAACCAGCCACACCGCCGACCACACCTCCGAGGTGCACACCACCCCGACAACCCCGTCACGGCGGCGGCACGCCGTCCCGCTGAGACATCGGGCGGGCGAGCAATCGCTCAAGCCACGACTCACGAGCCGCGACGCATGCGTGAGACAGTGCGGATTCTGGTGCGAGGTCGTAGAAACCATGGAAGGCGCCGCCCCAGACGTGGAGTTCGGCGTTGCCTCCTGATGCCCAGATTGCGCTCGCGAAGGCGACGTCCTCGTCTCGGAAGACCTCAGCCGCGCCGACGTCGATGAAGGTTGGCGGGAGGCCGCTCAGGTCGGTTGCTCGTGCGGCGGCCGCGTAGGGCGAGACGGCGGCGGTTCCCCGGCGATCGCCGAGGACTGCCGTCCACGCGGTCAGGTTGCTGGTCCGGTCCCAGACGCCGGTGCCGTCATACTGGCGTGCCGACACCGTCTCGTTGCGGTCGTCGATCATCGGGCATTGCAGCAGCAGGCCGAGCAGCGCCGGGGTGCCGCGGTCGCGGGCCAGCAACGCGGTTCCGGCGGCGAGTCCTCCGCCGCCGCTGCCGCCGAACATGACTAGGCGCTGTGGGTCTAGGCGCAGGGTGGCCGCGTTGGCGGCCGTCCAGCGCAGGCCCGCGTAGCAGTCCTCGACGGGTACCGGGTCGGGGTGTTCCGGGGCCAGCCGGTACTCGACGGTGACGGCGACCGCGTCGTACTTCAGCACCCACTCGATCAGCGGGCCTGCCGCGGCGAACCGGTCTCCCATCACCATTCCGCCGCCGTGGAGGTGGTAGATGCCGGGGCCGGGCGTTTCGTGGTCCACGCGGGAGAGGACGGAGACCTCGATCTCGGCGCCGCCGTAGCCGGTGATCGTGTGGTGCGCGCAGCGGACGGGGCGGTCGCCGATTTGTTCTTCGATGCTGGGGAAAGGGAGATTCCGGTAGTGCGGCAAGCGGTTCGCGGTCATGCCGACCGGCGCGTGGCCGTCGAGTGCCGGCAGCACCGCGGCGAGTTCTGGGTCGAACGGGGGACGCGGCACATCGTGCGTCATGAAGGCTCCTGGAGATCATCGTTCCCTTCGACAGCGCACAGCGGAGCGCACGCTAGGGCGCGAAGGGGAATTTGGTGGGAAAGAGTCGTGACCGGGCACTCGTCGGCCGGTAAGCCGCCGAGAACCCGGCGGCTAGTCTCTGTCCACCTCGATGAGCATGCGGCGAGATTACCCTACTGCGGGGAAATCCTAGGCGGTGTTTTCGGGCAGCGCGCCCGAAGCCGCTGTCAGGTAAGGGCTGAGAATACTCTGGTCTCCTCGGGGTGACGCATCAGCGAGATCCCGCTGGGTCAGGCGACATCGCCCGGCACCCAGCCGCTACCGCAGTTGATCTCGCCGACGAGACAGCGCAGCAGTCTCCGCGGTATTGCCCGCCAGCTCGATCGCCCGGTCGTAAGCCGCACGTGCGTCCTCACCATGGTCTAACCGGCGGAGCAGGTCAGCGCGAGTGGCGTGGTACGGGTGATACCCGGCCAACCGGTCCCCGAGACTGTCGACCAACTCCAGCGCCGCCTCCGGGCCGTCGAGTTCGGCGAGTGCGATGGCGCGGTTCAGGGCGACGATCGGCGACGGGTCGAGGCGGACGAGCTGGTCGTAGAGGGCGAGGATCTGCGACCAGTCGGTCTCGCGTATCTCGCGCGCGGACGTGTGCACGGCGTTGATCGCGGCCAGGATCTGGTACCGGCCAGGGGCGGCCCGGGCGGCGAGGCGTTCGCGCACCAGGCGGTGGCCTTCGGCGATCAGCGGTGCGTCCCAAAGAGCACGGTCCTGTTCGTCCAGGGCGACTAGTTCACCCTCGGCGGACACTCGGGCTGGGCGGCGGGCTTCGGTGAGGAGCATCAGGGCCAGCAGGCCGGTCACCTCGCCGTGGTCGGGCAGCAGGGCGCGGATCAATCGCGTCAGCCGGATCGCTTCGGCGGTCAGGTCTTGGCGCACGGGGCCGGTGCCGGAGCCGGTGGCCAGGTAGCCCTCGTTGAAGGCCAGGAACAGCACGGTCAGGACCCCGGAGACGCGGGCCGGGAGGTCCTCGGCGGAGGGCACCCGGTACGGGATCCGGGCGGCCTTGATTTTGGCCTTCGCGCGCGTGATCCGTTGTCCCATGGTGCTTTCCGGCACCAGGAAGGCACGGGCGATCTCGGGCACGGTCAAGCCGCCGACCATGCGCAGGGTCAGGGCGACCCGGGATTCGGCGGCCAAAGCCGGGTGGCAGCAGGTGAAGATCAGCCGGAGGCGGTCGTCGTGGATGAGGTGGGGAGGCGTGGTGTCGTACACCGGCTGGGCCTCCCGTTGTTTGTCGTCGCGCTTGTTTTCGCGGCGGATGCGGTCGATGGCTTTGCGGGTGGCGGTGGTGGTCAGCCAGGCGCCGGGGCTGGGCGGCACGCCGTCGGCCGGCCATCGCTCCACCGCGGTCGCGAACGACTCGGCGGCGGCTTCTTCGGCGATGTCCAGGTCGCCGAAACGTTTGGTCAAGCCGGCGACCACCCGGGCCCATTCCTCGCGGTGGGCCCGGGTGATCGCCTCCTGGACGTCGCTCACTGGAACGGTCGCACCTCGACCTTCCGGTTGCACGCCTTCGAACCTTCGGCGGCGAGTGTGAGCGCCACATCAAGGTCCGGAGCCTCGATGACCCAGAAACCCGCCAGGTATTCCTTGGACTCCAGGAACGGGCCGTCGGTGACCATCCCGGCCTCGTCCCGGTTGTCGATGACGGTCGCGGTTTCCGGCGCGGCCAGGCCGCCGGCGAAGACCCAGTGGTTTTCGGTCTGGAGGCGCTCGTTGAAGACGTCGATCGCCGCGTCCTCCTCCGGCGTGGCGAGCGTGGGCTGGTCGTGGACCACGGAAATCAGGTACTGCATCGCAGGATCCTTTCTGAGGTCAGCGGCCCGCGTACTGCGGGCGCCCGGCCGGGCGCCAGACCTGCGTCGTCACGCCCTTCGTGTCCACTCGCGACTCAACCAGATCCAGGGCCAGATCCGGGCCGTTCCGCGGGAAAAGCCGCTTGCCCTGCCCGAGGACCACCGGGATCACGAGGAGGGTCATTTCGTCGACCAGGCCCTGTTCCAGCAGCCACCGGACCAGGGTGCCGCTGCCGTGCACCTGCAGTTCGCCGCCCGGTTCGGCCTTGAGGTCCGCGACGGCGGTCGCCAGATCGCCGGACAGGACGCTGGCGCCGGACCACGCCGGGGCGGTGAGCGTCGTCGAGGCCACGTACTTCGGCCGCTCGTTCAGGGCCTGCCGGATGGGTTCGCGGCCGGGGGCGTCCCCGGCGCTCATCGAGCCCCACGAGCCCGCGAACAGCTCGTACGTCCGGCGGCCGAACAGGAAAGCGTCGGCGCGCTGGTAGGTCTCGCTGATGAACGCGAGCGTGTCCTGGTCGCCCTTCCCCAGCGCCCATCCGCCGCGGTCGAATCCGTTTCGGCGGTCCTCGCCGGACGCGCCGCCGTTGCCCTGGACGACGCCGTCGACGGTCAGCTGGGTCACGGTCGTGAGCTTCATGGTCGCGGTTCCTTCGCTTCGGTGCTGCCCCTCGCGGGCGGCTTCACCACTGCTACGAACACCGGCGACCCGATCCGACAACGGGGTGCGAAAATCTTTGAGAAAATCTTCAGCGGCGTCTCTCCAGCCAGGCCACGACGGCGCGAACGAACCCGTCGACGCTGGTCAGCGGCTTTCCGGCGAAGACCGCATGGAGGTGCTCGACGCCGATCGGGGCGTTCCAGGCCCGGGCGCGGCGGTAGGTCTGTTCGTCGGCGGCCGCGCGGAGGACGTCCCAGCCGTGCCAGGTCGCGACGAGTGCGGCGTCGATCGCTGGGTCAGCCAGGGTCGCCAGGTCCCAGTCGAGGACGCCGGTCAGCTTGCCGTCCGCGCCGAAGTGGACGTTGCTGCCGCCGAGGTCGCCGTGGACGAGCCTCGCTGGGACGTCGTCGAGCGCGAGCAGCGTGTCGAGCCGCCGCCGGACGTCGTCCTGCCACTTCGCCGGCAGCCGGGGAATGACGTCGTGCAGGATCTCCGCCCAGTCCAAGCGGCGCGGGCGGTGGAGAACGGCTTCGAGCTCCGCGGAGATCTCGACCTCCCGCAGTGCCGTCAACAGCGGGCCGAACGCCGCCGGGTCGCCGACGCCTTCCGGCAGCCCGTCGCCGTCGATCCACGAAACCGCGACGGCCGCGCGCTCGCCGAACGTGGTGACCGGAGTCAGCGGCTCCGGAACCGCGAAGGGCAGACCGGCCGCCGCGACCGCGCGGAGGATCCTGACCCGGCGCGGCAGCTCGGCGGCGGAATCGGGGCGCTTGCTGATCCGTACCGCAGCGACGCCGGGCACCAGCACGACGTGGTGCATATTCCCTTGCGTGGCAAGGCGAGCGGAGCCGATCGGAGCATCGGGAACGAGCGCTTCGGCGATTTCCAGCAGATCAGCGGGGATCGATTGCGGCATGCCGCGATTGTGCACCTCAGCGGCGCGGCGGCAGCGGCACCACGTCCAGGTCGCGAGCCACATGGATCTCCCCGTCGAACACCTTCGCGGCCTCGTCGCGGAACCGGTCCGCCTCCTCGTACGGGTAGCGCTGCGAGAAGTGCGTCAGCAGCAACTCCCGGGCGCCTGACTCCGCCGCGAGCCGACCGGCGTCGGTGCTGGTCAGGTGGCCGTAGCGGAAGGCCAGGCCGGCGTCGCCGGCGCGGAAGGTCGATTCGGCGATCAGCAGGTCCGCCTCTCGCGCGCAGGCGAACGCGCCCGCGCACAGGCGCGTGTCCATCACGAACGCGACCACCTGACCCCGGCGCGGCACGCTCACGTCCTCGATCCGGACCACACCGGCCGCGGTGTCGAGTACGCCGTCGACCTGCAGCTTTCGCACAGCGGGGCCCTGGACGCCTGCTGCGGCGAGCGCGTCCGGCAGCATCCGGATCCCGTCCGGTTCGGCGTAGCGGTAGCCGAAGCAGTCGATGCGGTGTTCCAGCGGGTACGCCGACAGCGCGCCGCCGAGCGGGCCCGGCGCGGAGATCGGCAGCGGGACCAGTTCGGCGCGTTCGTGGAACGACGTCGAGTGCCGCAGCCGGTCGAAGTACTCCTGCCCGGACGCCGGGTAGTGGCAGCGCACCGGATGCGCGACGCCGTCAAGGGACAGCCGTTGGATGATGCCGGCGAGGCCGAGGCTGTGGTCGCCGTGGAAGTGGGTCACGCACAGGTGGGTGAGTTCGGTCGCCGTCGCGCCAGCGTACATCATCTGCCGCTGAGTGCCTTCGCCCGGATCGAAGAGGATGCCGTCGGTGTCGAAGCGCAGCAGATAGCCGTTGTGGTTGCGGTGCCGGGTCGGCGTCTGGCTCGCCGAACCCAGCACGACCAGCTCGCGTCGGGACATGACGATCATCTTCGCGCCGCGCCCGGGCTCGCCGCCACCGAAATGAACTCCGCGGAAACGGCGGCGGTCCGGGATGAATTCCCGGGCCGCCGCCCACTGTCGCCGAATGAATTCGTTCGATCACTTTACGCGAATTCGATCTTCAGCCCGTCCCGGGAATTGCCAGCGTCTCCCGATACCAGTTCCGGGCTTGGGCCAACCGGACGCGCAGTCCCGGTCCCGGGGACACTCCGGCGGCCTTCCAGACCTTTTCGCTGTCGTACCAATGGTCCCGGGTGAGCAGCGACCATTGGTGCCCGCTGAGCCACGGCGTGCGCGCCCGGTGCTCGGCCAGCGGCCGGTCCGAGTCGGGAACCCGCAGGTCAAGCGTGATGCAGACGGCTTCGAGCAGCTCGCGCATCCGCACCGGTTCCGGGTCGGCCACGTGGAACACCTCGCCGGGGCTGCCCAGCGCCGGGTCCAGCGCGAACGCGCTGAGCACGGCGGCGAGATCCGGCGAAGAGACCACTGACGTCCGGGCATCGCCGCCCGCGACCCACGCCGGCACCGCCCGCAGCCACTTCACCAGCGCCGGGACCACGTGCCGGTCTCCTTCGCCGTACACCAGGTGCGGCCGCAGAACGATCCCGCCCGCGGCGCGGACCTGCTGTTCTCCGGCCAGCCGGGTGCGGCTGGTGGCCGAGGCGGGCCCGAGGTCGAGCAGGTCCTCGGACTCGCCTCGATGCTCGCCGTCGCGGTAGACCGCGCAGGTGCTGAGGTACACGACGCGCCGCGTGCCCGCGCGATGTGCTTCCGCGAGCAGCCGGGCCGTGCCGCGGTCGTTGACCTCGGCACATTCCTCCTCGGTGCCGCCGATCCGGGACGCGGCGTGCACAAGCGTCGCGACGCCCGTGCACGCCCCGGCCAGCCCGGCGGCGTCGGTGAGATCGCCTCGGTGGATCCGCGCGCCGGATCGCGTGATCCACTCCGGCACCGCACCGCGCGCCAGCACCCGCACCGCGGCGCCGCGGGCGAGCAATGCCCGCAGCACCGCCGAGCCGATGAACCCGGTCGCTCCGGTGACGAGGATTTCCCCGGTCGTACTGTCCGCCCCCAGGCCGGCAGTCATGACCTGCCCATCGCCAGGATGCCGGTGGCGGCCGCGCGGCCCTTCTGCTCCAGCACCACCCGCACCACGCGGCAGCCGTCCGCGTCCGGTTCGAGTTCGTCCGCCACCAGCAGGCATTCGGAGTCGAACTCGACGTAGGCGGAGAACTCGAAATCCGAACGCAACGGCAGCGCGCAGGGATCGCCGAGCGTCAGCAGCGCCGCCTGCCGCGCGCCCTCGATCAGCACCATGCCCGGGACATGGTCCACCGAGTGGTCGAACAGCACCGGATGGTCCGGGTCGAACTGCAGCGACCAGGTGCCCGGCGCCGCGGTGTCCGCGACCAGCACGTCCTCCTCGCGGTCCCGGCCGACGAGCGCCGGGGCCACTGTGGGCAGCGCACGGGCTTGGAACGGCGTCGCCGCGAAGTGGTCGCCGCGCAGCCGGCGGTAGACCGCCGGGGACACGCAGCGCCAGGTTTCCGAAGCGGTGCCGACCAGTTCGTCGTCGCGGAAGCAGCCGAACTCGGTCCGCATGCCGACGAGATTCTTGCCCCGGAACACCGGGTCGTGCGCGCTCGCCCGCAGCACCACGTCGATCGGCCGACCCTCGGTGACCAGCCCTTCGGGGGCGATGGAGCTGGTCTTCCAGTCGGAGATGAACGCGTTGCCGAGCGAAACGCCGTAGGCGCGGTGCGCGATCAGCAGCGACGCCTGGCGGGTGGTTTCCGCGTACAGCATGGGGTCGTGCGACCCCGGGGTGCGCGGGCCGAAGAAGCCGTGCCGGCGCGGCCACTGCGCGCCGACCTCGAACTGCCCCTCGCCCACGATGTTCAGATCAGTGACGAAAACTTCCGAGACGGCCGCGCGGTGCACGAGATTGCGCGGGATCGTCTGCTGGAAGTCGACCGGACGTACGCCCGGCGAACTTTCGCCCTCGGTGATGAAGGTTCCTCGGACAGACTCCTCTAACAACATACCGACCATGTCGGTCCTCCCAGAAAAAAAGAACTTCCCCAGTACCCCCACACCATGTTTAGCGGATACGGGCGGACAAAACCATACCTACCTACCGGTTTTTTTCTTCTGGCTCCGATGGCCGGGACGGAGGTAGACTGGCGTGTCAGCGTGGCCGTTCCGGGCCCGCGGCTTCCCAAAAGGAGTGTGCGCAGTGGCTCGCCAGGAACGCGCGGAGCAGACCCGCAAGGCCATCCTCGACGCGGCCGCGTCCAGGTTCGACGCGGTCGGCTTTCTCGGCGCGAGCCTGTCGGACATCCTCGCCGAGGCAGGGGTGACCAAGGGCGCGCTGTATTTCCACTTCAAGTCCAAGGAAGAACTGGCGGACGCGTTGATCCGCGAGCAGTTCGTCGTGTGGGACCCGCTGGCCGACATCGAAAACCCGGGGCTGCAGACCGCCATCGACCTCACCCAGAACATGGGGCACAGCCTGCGCACCGACGTGCGCGTGCGCGCGGGCATCCGGCTGGTCATCGAGCAGGGGTCGTTCGTCGCCCCGGCCGCGAACGCCTACAAGCAGTGGAACGACACCGTGCACGGTTTGCTGCTCGCCGCCAAAGCGGCGGGCGACCTGCGGAAAGAGGTCAACGCGCACGATCTCGCGCAGTACGTGGTCGCGTCGTTCACCGGGACCCAGCTCAGCTCGCAGGTGCTGACCGGGCGGACCGACCTGCACGAGCGGGTCACGTTCATGTGGCAGACGATCCTGAACGCGGTGGTCCCGCCGCGGCGGCTGCACAAGTTCGATCCGGCAGGGACTTCTCCCGCCGACGCCGCGTGAGACCAGTACTGTCCAGTGGAAACCGGGCGGTCGGTTTACTTGGCGAAAGTGCTGCCGCGCCGCGGGTTTCGGCGGATCCGGCTCGCCGGGCTCGCGGGTCTCTCCTCGCACCGCGCGGCCGTCCGGTTCGCTTGACCGGCATCGGGAATTCTCGACCCCGCGCCGCGGATGCCGCAGCCGCTCAGGTGCCGGTCGCCTCGGCAGCGGCCGAATCCGCCGGCCGTGCGGCCTCGATCACCCGCCACAGCTCGGAAAGAGTGCTCGCCAGATCCGTGTCCGCCGGGATCGTGCCGCTCGCGGCCGCCGATTCGAGGCCGACACAGGTCACCACGACCAGCAGCGCCGCCATGTCCGGGCGGACGTGCGGGCTCAGCTCCCCCGCCCCGTGCGCCGCGGCGATGTCCGCGCGCACCTGGCCCATCCACGCGCGGACGAAGGCGGCGAACCGCGGGTCGTTCGAGCCCATTTCGCGGGCCAGCCGGAAGCTCGCGCCCACCTTGGCGTCCTCGGCGAGCCAGCCCATCAGCACCCGGCTCAGGCCGGCCAGCCTGCGCAGATGCGGACGACTCCCGCGGGTTCGCGCGACGTGCCCGCGCAGGACCGCGACGGCGGCCGACTGCACCTCGTCGCAGATCTCGTCCTTCGACGAGAAGTGGAAGTACAGGCCGCCCTTGGTCACACCCGCCTCGCGTGCGATGTCCACCATGCTCGTGGCCGCGTAGCCGTCGCGGTAAAACAGCGCCGCCGCAGCGTCCAGCAGCAGGAGCCTGGTCAGCTCCGCACGAGCCTGTTTAGTCACCGTCTTCCCCATCGTCTCGCGCCGGGAACGGCACGGCGTGTGTCCCAGCCCGCTCATCATGACATACCGACCGCCCGGTTTACCAGAGTTCATGGCCGATTACCTGGCAACATCGGCCCGGTCAAGATCAAAACAGACCAACCTCCCGGTTTCACCTTGAAAACCGACCTCCCGGTTTGCTATGGTCCGGTGGTGGACCCGGCTCGGACCGGCAGGCAGCGGCGCTGGGGGCGCCGCCGGACGGGTCCGGCGCGAGAGACACCGGAGGGCAGTCATGCTGAACTACGAAATTCTCGGACAGATCAGAGTGAGCGGCCGGCCCGGCGTCTGCGCCCCGCGGGCCCGCAAGATCGAGACCTTGCTGTCGGTGCTGCTGGCCAAGAACAACCAGGTCGTGACCGCCGAACACCTGATCAGCGAGATCTGGGGCGAACATCCGCCGGCGCGAGCGAGCGCGGCGCTGTATGTGTACGTGTCGCAGCTGCGGAAACTGCTGCGCGGCACTAGCCAGGACGCGGAAGAGAGCCCTGTGGTCACCAGTCCGCGGGGGTATTCGCTGCACGTCGGGATCGGCGAGCTTGACGCTGACCGGTTCACCCGGCTTTACGAGCAGGGACGGACGTTGCAGGGGGACCGCGGCTACGGGCAGGCGGCGAAGGTGCTGCGGGAGGCTACTGGCCTTTGGCGCGGTGCGGCGTTCGGCGGGTTCGCCGACTCGCCTGATGTGCAGGCCTACGCGACGCTCCTTGAGGAAAGCCGGCTCGGGTGCCTTGAGCTGCTGATGGAGACCGAGCTGCTGATCGGGCGGCACCGCGAGGTCGTCGGTCAGCTGTCCGCGCTGGCGAAGGAACACACGCTGCGCGAGACGTTCTACGAGTACCTGATGACCGCTTTGCTGCGCTCGAACCGTCGCGCGGAGGCCCTTGAGACCTTCGCCTCCGCCCGGCAGAACCTGGTTCAGCAGCTGGGCGTCGAGCCCGGCAGTTCGCTGCGGAAGCTGCACCACAGCATCCTCGTCGGCGAGATGTCGGACGCGGTCTGACCCGGCCCGCGTCCGGCCCAGCGGCCCGGTCCTCCGCCACCAGCGGAGACCGGGCCGTTACTCGTGCTCGGGGGCCGGGCGCGGAGAAAGGCGGCCCGTGCTCGGGGACACGGGCCGCCTTCGCCACCGCGGCGGGGGTCAGCCGCGGGCGCGCTGGTGGAACTTCCGGATCGCGAGGTACGCGCCGCCGGCGGTGATGACGACCGACCAGCCGAGCGCCAGCCACACCGTCGATCCCACGGCCGTGCCGTTCATCAGGCCGCGGACGGCGTCGATCACCACCGTCACCGGCTGGTTGTCGACGACGGCCCGCAGCACCGGCGGCATCGATCCGGTGGGCACGAGCGCGCTGGTGGCGTAGGGGACGAAAACGAAGATCATGCCGAGGCCGCCCGCGCCCTCGACGGTCTTGGCGACCGACCCCAGCAGCGTGGCGAGCCAGAACACGCCGGCGGCGAACAGCACCAGCAGGCCGGTCGCGGCGAGCCAGCCGAGCACGCCGCCCGCCGGGCGGAACCCGATGGCCAGGCCGACCGCGACCATCACCACGAGCGAAAGCATGCTGCGCAGCACGCCGGAGACGACGTGGCCGACGAGGACTGCCGAGCCCGCCATCGGCATCGAGCGGAACCGCTCGACCAGGCCCTGTGTCAGGTCCGCGGCCACGCCGACCACGGTGGTCGTCGAGTTGAAGCCGATGCTGACGACCACCAGGCCGGGCACCAGGTAGTCGACGTAGGCCATGCCGGGCAGGGTGATCGCGCCGCCGAACATGAAGCGGAACAGCAGCAGCAGCACGATCGGCAGCGAAACCGCCTGGATCAGCATCTCCGGGTTGCGGACGATGTGCTTGACGTTGCGCGCGACCAGCACCCGGCAGTCCGACAGCGCCAGCGCGAAGGGCGAACGACTCGGGGAGCCGGGGATCCGCGTCCCCTCGCTCTCCCTGGACAGGGTCTGGGTCATCAGTTCGCTCCCGCGGTTCCGGTGAGGGTGTGGAAAACGTCGTCGAGGGTCGGTTCGGAGAGTTCCAGCCGAGTGGTCGCGAGGCCCGCTTCGTCGATCCGGTTGAGCACCAGCCGGACCTGGGCGGGCTGGTCGATCGCGACGCTGACGGTGTCGCCGGTCAGCACCCCGCCGGCGACGTCGTGCGCGCGCGCCGCGTCGGCAGCGGTGGCGAAGGTGAGCTTCAGCCGTTCGGTGCCCACCTTGCGCTTGAGCTCGGCGGCGGTGCCCTCGGCGACCACGCGGCCCTTGTCGATCACCGCGATCCGGTCGGCGAGCTGGTCGGCCTCTTCGAGGTACTGCGTGGTGAGCAGGATCGTGGTGCCGCCGGTGAGCAGCTCGCGGATCGCGTCCCACATCGCCGAGCGGCTGCGCGGGTCGAGGCCGGTGGTCGGCTCGTCGAGGAACAGCACCGGCGGCGAGGTGATCAGGCTGATCGCCAGATCGAGCCTGCGGCGCATGCCGCCGGAGTAGGTCTTGACCTGGCGGCCGGCGGCCGCCACGAGGTCGAACTGCGCGAGCAGTTCGGTGGCCCGCGCCTTCGCCCGCGCGGCAGGCAGGTGGAACAGCCGGGCCATCATCTCCAGGTTCTCGCGGCCGGTGAGCAGCTCGTCGACCGCGGTGTCCTGCCCGGTCAGGCCGATCTGCTCGCGCACCGTCCGCTTGGACCCGGCGAGGTCGTGGCCGTTGACGGTCACGGTGCCGCCGTCGGCGTCCAGGAGGGTGCTGAGGATCCGCACCGTCGTGGTCTTCCCGGCGCCGTTGGGGCCGAGCAGCGCGAACATCGTGCCGCGCCGCACGCTCAGGTCGACGCTTTCCAGCACTTTCACGTCGCCGTAGGACTTGCGCAGCCCCCGTGCTTCGATTGCGTAGCCGGTGACCATGGGGTTACCTCTCCTCGTTCGGGTCTTGTCAGTGGGCCACAGCCCGGCCGGGCCGGACAACAGTGGCCGGGGCCTGCCGGGTTAGGGGTTCCCGCCCCTCGCGGCCGGTGCGCTCAGTCGTCGCCGGCGCCGATCGCCATGCTGATCAGCGCGTCGGCGTCGAGGTCGTCGATCGAGGCCTCCTCCACCGCTTCCGGCTCCTCGGCGCTGTCTTCGGCCAGGCGCACGCCGGCCAGCTCCAGCAGCCCGTCCAGCAGTCCGGCCGCGCGCAGCTTCTCCAGCGGGATGCCCGCCAGCGCCTCCCGGACTCCTTGCTCCGTAACGGTTTCTCCGGCGACGGCCGCTTCGGCTTCTTCGGCGGGCGCCAGTTCCCCGACGAGGAACTCGGCAAGGATCCGCGGGGTCGGGTAGTCGAAGATCAGGCTGACCGGCAGTTTCAGCCCGGTGACGAGGCTGAGCTTGTTGCGGAACCCGGTGGCGGACAACGAGTCGAAGCCGACCTCGTTGAACGAGCGATCCGCTTCCACCGCCTCCGGACCGGCGTGGCCCAGCAGCGCCGCGGCGTGCGTGCGCACCAGGTTCAGCATGGTCGGGACGCGTTTGTTCGCCGCCAGGCCGGCCAGTTTCGTCGCCAGCGATTCGGTGTCCTCCGCCGTGTCCTGCGCCGCGCGACGGCCGGGCGCGCCTGCCAGTCCGCGCAGCACGGCCGGGAGGTCGTCGCCGCCGGAGGACGCCAGCACGCGCGTGTCCAGCGCGATCGGCACCAGGTGCGCCTCCGCCGCACCCACCGTCGCGTCCAGCAGCCGCAGTCCGTCCTCAGTGGACAATGCGGCGATGCCGGTCTCGCCGATCCGGTGCGCGTCCGCGTCTTCCAGCGCCGCGCCCATGCCGTCGCTCCACAGCCCCCACGCCAGCGAGGTGCCGGCGAGGCCCTCGGCACGGCGCCGGGCGGCCAGTGCGTCCAGGAACGCGTTGGCCGCGGCGTAGCTGCCCTGCCCCGGTGCGCCGAGGACCCCGGCGGCCGACGAGAACAGCACGAACGCGGTGAGGTCCAGCTCGCGGGTCAGCTCGTGCAACGCCGCCGCCGCGTCGACCTTCGGGCGCAGGACCTTGTCGAGTCGTTCTGGGGTAAGGGAAGTCAGCACCCCGTCGTCCAGGACGCCGGCCGCGTGCACCACCGCCCGCAGCGGCGCGTCGGCCGGGATTCCGGCCAGCAGCGCCGCCAGCGCGTCCCGGTCGGCCACGTCGCAGGCGGCCAGGGTGACGTCCGCGCCGAGTTCGGCCAGTTCGTCCCGCAGCTCGGCCGCGCCCGGGGCTTCGGCCCCGCGGCGGCTGGTGAGCAGCAGGTTGCGCACGCCGTGCTCGCCGACCAGGTGCCGCGCCACGGCCGTGCCGAGCGCGCCGGTGGCTCCGGTGACCAGCACCGTGCCCTCGGCGTCCCACACCGGAGCCGCCGCCGCGTCGGCCGCCCGGACCAGGCGCGGCACCAGCACCGCACCCGCCCGCAACGCCACCTGCGGCTCGTCGGAGGCCGACACCGCGGCCAGCGTCCGGCCGGCCGGGGTGCCCACGCCGAGATCGGCCAGTGTGATCCGGCCGGGGTGCTCGGCCTGCGCCGAGCGCACCAGGCCCGCGACCGCGGCCCCGGCCGGATCGGGGTTCTCCCCCTCCTCGGCGGCCACCGCGCCCCGGGTCGCCACGATCAGCGAACCGGTGGACCCGGCCAGCCAGTCCTGCAGCAGGCCCAGCACGCGGTGCAGTTCGGCGTGGACGTCGTCCGTGCCGCCCGCGGGCAGCACGACCAGTCCGCTCGCCTCGGCGACCGATCCGGCCGCCTTGGCGCCCAGCGCCTCGGTGAGGCCGAAGGGGTCCGGGCCCAGCACGGTCCAGTCGGTGACCTCGGCGACGGCGTCGAGGTCGGCCTGTTCCCAGGCGACGCGGAACAGCGAGTCGCCGCCGCCGGCCGGCACCGCCTGCGGTACCGCCGACATCGGGCGCAGCAGCAGGGATTCCACCGACGCGACCGGAGCCCCGGCACCGTCGGCGACATCGAGCGAGACCGCGCCGGAGCCGACCGGGCGGACGTGGACGCGCAGGGTCGTCGCCCCGACTGCGTGCAACCGGACGCCTTCCCAGGCGAACGGCAGCGCCGGTTCGTCCCCGGCCGCGCCGGAGACGCCGATGGTGTGCAGCGCGGCGTCGAGCACGGCGGGGTGGATGCCGTAACGGTCCACATCGGACACCGAGGCCGGGAGCTGGATTTCGGCGAACGCTTCGCCGTCGCGCTTCCAGGCCGCGACGAGCCCGCGGAACGCGGGACCGTAGACCAGCCCGTCCGCGGCCAGCTCTTCGTAGGTGCCCTCCAACCGGACTTCCCCGGCATCGGCGGGCGGCCACTCGGCCAGCTCGAACTTCCCGGCCTTGCCCGCCTTGGCGAGCTTGCCGATCGCGTGCCGGGTCCAGACGGCGCTGTCGCCTTCCGGCCGGGAGTGCACGCTGAACGTCCGGGCGCCGCCGCCGTCGGGCGCGTCGAGGGCGAACTGCACGCGGACGCCGGAGCGCTCGGGGACGACCAGCGGGTACTCCAGGGTCAGCTCGTCCAGGCGCGGGCAGCCGGCCTCGTCGCCTGCCCGGATCGCCATCTCGACGAAACCGGTTCCGGGGAACAGGATCGAGCCGCCGACGACGTGGTCGGCCAGCCACGGGTGCGTGCCGACCGAAAGCCGTCCGCTGAACAGCAGCCCCTCGGCGCCGGCCAGTTCCAGTGCCGTCCCGAGCAGCGGGTGGTCCTCCTCGCCGACGGCGCCGGAGGTGCTCTCCAGCCAGAAGCGCTGCCGCTGGAACGGGTAGGTCGGCACCGGCACCGGCCGAGCGCCGGTCGGCTCGTAGACCGCCGACCAGTCGACGTCGACGCCGCTGACGTACAGCTGCGCGACACCGGTCAGCGCGGCCACCGCCTCGTCGTTCTCCTTGTGCAGCAACGAGGCCAGCGCCTCGGGCTGCTCGTCGAAGCAGCCCGCGGCCATCGCGGCGAGCGTGGTGTCCGGGCCCAGCTCCAGGAAGCGGGTCACGCCGTCCGCGGCCGCCCGGGTGACCGCGTCACGGAACCGCACGCCCGCGCGAACCTGATTCACCCAGTACTCCGGCGAGGTCAGGTCCGCCGGGCCGCCGGTGACCGTCGAAATGACCGGGATCCTCGAGTCCGCATAGGACAGTCCTTCCGCGACAGTGCGGAACTCGGCAAGCATCGGGTCCATCAGTCGCGAGTGGAATGCGTGCGAGACACGGAGTTTCTTGGTGCGCTCGAACTTCGCCGCCACTTCGGCAACCGCTTCCGCGGCTCCGGAGATGACAACGGCGGCCGGACCGTTCACCGCGGCGATGTCCACAGTGTCCCCCGCCGCTTCGCGAACCGCCTCGGGAGTCCCGTCGATCGCCGCCATCGCCCCGCCGGCCGGCAGCGCCTGCATCAACGCGCCGCGAGCGACCACCAGCTTCGCCGCGTCTTCGAGGGAGAGCACGCCGGCGCAGTGAGCCGCCGCGATCTCGCCGATCGAATGCCCGGCGAGCACGTCCGGCTTGACCCCCCACGCCCGGACCAGGCGGAACAGTGCGACCTCCAGCGCGAACAGCGCGGGCTGGGTGTAGCGGGTCTCGTCGAGCCCCTCTCCGCTGTCGATGACCGGCCGGATCGGGCGGTCCAGGTGCCGGTCGACCGCGGCGCAGGCTTCGTCGTACGCGGCGGCGAACACCGGGTACTGCTCGGCGAGCCGTGCCCCCATCTTCGCGCGCTGCGAACCCTGGCCCGCGAACAGGAACGCGGTGCGCCCGCTCGCGGTGGCGATCCCGCTGACGACCCCGCGCGCCTCCTCCTCGTCGACCAGCGCCGCGAGACCGCGGACGAACTGCGGTGACCGGCTGCCGATCAGCACTGCCCGGCGGTCGAACGCGCCGCGCGTGGTGGCGAGCGAGAAGCCGATGTCGGCGAGGCTGCCTTCGGGCTCTTCGTCCACATAGGACATCAGCTGTTCGGCCTGCGCGCGCAACGCCGCGGCGCCGCGGCCGGAGACCGGCCACGCGACCGGGCCGTCGTGCTCCGGACCAGTCGAGGCGGTGACCTCGCGCCGGTCGCCCTCCTCCAGGATCACGTGCGCGTTGGTGCCGCTCACGCCGAAGGAGGAGACGCCCGCCCGGCGGGTGTGGCCGTTCGGCAGCCACTTCACCGGTTCGGCCAGCACCCGCACCGCGCCCGAGGACCAGTCGATCTCGCTCGACGGTTTGCCCACGTTCAACGTCGCGGGGAGCTCGCCGTGCCGCATCGCCTCGATCATCTTGATCACCCCGGCGGCGCCCGCGGCGGCCTGGGTGTGCCCGATGTTCGACTTCACCGAACCGATCCACAACGGACGGTCCGCCGAGGTCTGCGTGCCGTAAGTGGCCAGCAGCGCCTGTACTTCGATCGGGTCGCCCAGCTTCGTGCCCGTGCCGTGCGCTTCGACAGCGTCCACATCGGACGGTTCCAGCCCGGCGTCGGCCAGTGCCGCGCGGATCACCCGCTGCTGTGCGGGACCGTTCGGCGCGGTCAAGCCGTTCGAGGTGCCGTCCTGGTTCACCGCGCTGCCCTTGAGGACCGCGAGCACCGGGTGCCCGTTGGCGCGGGCGTCGGAGAGGCGCTCCAGCACCAGGACGCCGACGCCTTCGGACCAGGTCGTGCCGTCGGCGTCGTCGGAGAACACCTTGCACCGGCCGTCGGCCGCGAGTCCCTTTTGGCGGCTGAACTCCACAAAGGTCTCCGGCGTGGCCATCACCGTGACCCCGCCGGCCAGCGCGAGCGAGCAGTCCCCGCCCCGCAATGCCTGCGCCGCCATGTGCATCGCGACCAGCGACGACGAGCACGCCGTGTCCACGCTGACCGCCGGACCTTCCAAACCGAGGGAGTAGGACACCCGGCCAGTGACGATCGAACCGGCGCTGTTCGCGCCCACGTAGTCGTGGTACTGGACGCCCGCGTACACGCCGGTCGGGCTGCCCTTGAGCGAAACCGGGTCGATCCCGGACCGCTCCAGCGCCTCCCACGACGCTTCGAGCAGCAGCCGCTGCTGCGGGTCGATCATCGGCGCTTCCTTCGGCGAGACACCGAAGAAGGCCGGGTCGAAGTCGCCCGCGTCGTAGACGAACCCGCCGCGCGCGACATACGTCGTGCCGGGGCGGCGGCCGGTCGGGTCGAGCAGGCCGTCGAGGTCCCAGCCGCGGTCGGCCGGGAAGCCGCCGATCGCCTCGCGGCCCTCGGCGACCAGTTCCCACAGCTGTTCCGGCGAGCTGACTCCGCCGGGCAGCCGGCAGGCCATGCCGACGATGGCGATCGGCTCGTCCGAGTTGTCCTTAGCGGACACCGCGCTGATCTCGACCGCCGTGCCGGCCAGCTCGGCCAGCAGGTGCGCGGCCAGCGAGGCCGGCGTCGGGTAATCGAAGATCAGGGTGGCGGGCAACCGCTGCCCGGTGGCCGCGGTGAGGCCGTTGCGCAGCTCGATCGCGGTCAGCGAGTCGAAGCCGAGCGACGAGAACTGTGCCGAGGACTCGATTTCGTGCGCGCCGCCGTAGCCGAGCACGGTCGCGGCGTGCCCGCGCACCAGTTCCAGCACGGCGTCGCGCCGGTCTTCTTCCGGCAAGCCCAGCAGCCGTCCGGCGAAGGAGTCCGCTGAGGATTCGGCCGTGGCGGCGACCCGGCGCGTGGTGCGGCCGACGAGCTGTTCCAGCGTACGCGGGAGCCGGTCGAGTTTGCGCAGCACCGGAAGGTCGAGCTTGGCCGGGACGGCGGTCGGCTTGCGGACCGCGAGCGCGCGGTCGAACAGCGCCAGACCGTCCGCAGTGGACAGCGGCACGATGCCGCTGGCCGCGAGCCGCTGCACCTCCTCTCCGGTGAGCGTGCCGCCCATGCCGCCGACCTCGCCCCACAGGCCCCAGTCGAGCGACAGACCCGGCAGACCGTGCGCGACGCGGTGCGACGCGAGTGCGTCCAGGTAGGCATTGGCCGCCGCGTAGCTGCCCTGACCGGGCGCGCCGAGCACGCCGGAGACCGACGAGAACAGCACGAACGCGGACAACGCGGTCTCGCGGGTGAGTTCGTGCAGGTTCAGCGCGCCGTCGACCTTCGGGGCGAGCACGGCGTCGACCCGCTCCGGGGTGAGCGCGGTGACCACACCGTCGTCGAGAACGCCGGCGGCGTGCACGACCGCGGTGAGCGGGTTCTCCTCCGGCAGCGACGCCAGCACGCCGGCCAGTGCCTCGCGGTCGGCGACGTCGCAGCGCTCCAGCCGGACGTCGACCTCGCTTTCCCGCAGTTCGGCGGCCAGCTGGCCGAGCGCGGGCGTGATCCGGCGGCTGAGCAGCAGCAGCCTGCGCACGCCGTGCTCGGCGACCAGGTGCCGGGCGAGCTTTCCGCCGAGCGCGCCGGACGCGCCGGTGACCAGCACCGTGCCGTGCGGGCAGAAGTACGGCCGGTCCAGCTCCGGCGTCGTGCGGACCAGCCGGGGCACGAGGACCGTGCCGAGCCGGACCGCAGCCTGCGTTTCGCCGGAGGCCAGCACCTGCGGCAACACCGCTTCCGGCGTGGTTTCGGCATCGAGGTCGAGCAGGACGAAGGCGTCCGGGTTCTCTTCCTGCGCCGAGCGGACCAGGCCCCAGACCGCCGAGGCGGCGAGGTCGGTGACGTCCCCGGCGGCCGGAACCGCGCCGCGCGTGACCACCACGAGCCTGGCTTGCTCCGGGTGTTCCTCGGCCAGCCACGTCTGGAGGGCGGCCAGGACGCGGTGCGTGAGTTCGTGCGTCTCGGCCGCGGTGCCGGATTCGCCGGCGCACTCCAGGACCTGCACGTCCGAAGTGTCTGCAGTGGATTCTGTCTCCGCAGGCCGCTGCCATTCGATCCGGTACAGCGGAGCGGCCTGCTCGGCGACTGGCGCGGCGAAGGCGCGGAACACCGTCTCGGCGACCGTCGCGACCGGCGCTCCGGTCGGGTCGGCGAGGGCGATCTCGTAGCCGTCCTCGGTGGTCGGCGTGAACCGCACCCGCAGCGCGGACGCACCGGTGGCGTGCAGCTCGACTCCGGTCCAGCAGAACGGAACCAGGCCGACGCCGCCGTCCCCGCCGCCCGCGACGCGCAGGGCGTGGGTGCAGGCGTCGAGCGCGGCCGGATGCAGGCCGAAGCGGTCAGCGTCGCTGTCCTCCGGAAGCGCGACTTCGGCGAAGATCTCGCCGTCGCGTTGCCATACTGCTCGCAGCGAACGGAAAAGCGGGCCGTAGGTCAGGCCGGTGTCGGCGAAGTCGTCGTACACGCCCTCGATCCCGACCGGCTCGGCACCGGCGGGCGGCCACTCGGCCAGCTCCACCCCGCCGCGGTACGACGGTGGCGTGACCGTGCCGCTCGCGTGCAGCGTCCACGGTTCGCCGTCGGCGCCTTCCGCGCGCGAGTGGACCGTCACGGCGCGGACGCCGTGCTCCCCCGCTGCGCCGACGGTCACCTGGACCTGCACGCCGCCGCGCTCCGGCACCACCAGCGGGCTGCTGAGCGTGAGTTCCTCGATCCGGCCGCTGCCGACCTGGTCGCCGGCGCGGACCACCAGCTCCAGGAACGCCGTGCCGGGCACGGTGATGACCTCGCCGAGCCGGTGCTCGGCCAGCCACGCGTGCGTCTCCGCCGAAAGCCGCCCGGTAAGCACCACGCCGTCGGTGTCGGCGAGCGAAACGGCGGCACCGAGCAGCGGGTGCCCGGCCGAGGCGAGGCCGGCCGCGGTCACCTCGTCGCGGTTGGCGCGGGCGTCGATCCAGTAGCGCTTGCGCTGGAAGGCATATGGCGGCAAGTCGACACGCTGGGCGCCACGGCCGGCGAAGACCGCGGCCCAGTCCGGGACGAGCCCGCTGACGAACAGTTCGGCCAGCGCCGTGAGCGCTGCCCGCGGCTCCGGCCGGTCCTTGCGCAGGACCGGCACGACCACCGCGTCGAGGCTCTGCCGGGCGAGCGCGGAGAGCACCCCGTCCGGCCCGACCTCGACGAACCGGGAAACGCCCTGGGCGCTCAGCGCGGTCAGCCCGTCGTGGAACCGGACCGCGGCGCGGACGTGCGAGACCCAGTACTCCGGCGTGGCGATCTCGGCCCCGGCGAGCGCGCCGGAAACGTTGGAGATCAACGGGATCTCGGGCCGGGAGTAGGCGAGCGTGCGGGCGACGGCGGCGAACTCCGCCAGCATCGGCTCCATCAGCGGCGAGTGGAACGCGTGCGAAACCTTGAGCTTCGAGGACTTGCGGCCCTCGAACTTCGCCACCACCGCGGCGACCGCGTCCTCGGTGCCGGAAAGCACCACTGAGTCCGGGCCGTTGATCGCGGCGATGCTGACGGCGTCAGTCAGGTGCGGGGCGACCTCGTCCTCGGTCGCCTGCAAGGCGGCCATCGAACCGCCGGCCGGGAGAGCCTGCATGAGCTTCGCCCGTGCCGCGACGAGAGCGCAGGCGTCGGTCAGCGACAGCACACCCGCGACGTGCGCGGCGGCCAGCTCGCCGACCGAGTGGCCGAGCAGGAAGTCGGGCTTGATGCCCCACGAAGACAGCAGCCGGAACAGCGCCACCTCGATCGCGAACAGGGCGGGTTGGGTGTAACCGGTCTGGTTGATCAGCCGCGGGTTCTCGAAGACGACCGTCTTGAGCGGACGGTCGAGGTGCGGGTCGAGCGCGGCGAAGACCTCGTCCAGCGCCTCGCGGAAGACCGGGAACGCGGCGGCCAGCTCGGCCCCCATGCCCGCGCGCTGAGCGCCCTGGCCGGAGAAGAGGAACGCGGTCAGCCCCTCGACGGCGGTGCCGGTGACGAGCGCGGGCGACGCCGAGCCCTCGGCGAGTGCGGCGACCCCGGCCTTCCCGTCGAGCACGACGGCGCGGTGGCTGAGCGGCGACCGGGACGTCGCCAGCGAGAAACCGAGGTCGAGCGGGGTGGCACCGTCCACAACGGACAGCAGCTGGGCCGCCTGCGCCTTCAGCGCCGCGGTGCCGTGCCCGGCGAGCGGCCACGGGACCGGGACGCCTTCGGGCCAGCTCGGCGTCGCTTCTTCCGCTTCGACGGCGGGGGCTTCTTCGACGATCACGTGTGCGTTGGTGCCGCTGACGCCGAACGACGACACGCCCGCGCGCCGGGGGCGTTCCCCAGCCGCCCACGGACGCTCCTCCGTCAGCAGTTCGACCGCGCCGGAGGTCCAATCGACCTCGGTGGACGGTTCGGTGACATGCAGCGTGCGAGGCAGCAGACCGTGCCGCAGCGCCTGCACCATCTTGATCACACCGCCGACGCCTGCCGCGCCCTGCGCGTGCCCGATGTTCGACTTGATCGACCCCAGCCACAGCGGCTCGGCGCGGTCCTGGCCGTAGGTGGCCAGAAGTGCTTGTGCCTCAATGGGATCGCCGAGCGTGGTGCCGGTGCCGTGGCCCTCGACAGCGTCCACATCGGACGCCGAGAGCCGCGCGTTGGCCAGTGCCTGCCGGATCACCCGCTGCTGCGAAGGGCCGTTCGGCGCGGTGAGACCGTTGGACGCGCCGTCGGAGTTCACCGCGGAGCCGCGCACGACCGCGAGGACCGGGTGGCCGTTGCGGCGCGCGTCGGAAAGCCGTTCCAGCAAAAGGGTCCCCGCACCCTCGGCCCAACCCGTGCCGTCCGCGCTGTCGGAGAACGCCTTGCACCGGCCGTCCGCGGCGAGCCCGCGCTGCCGGCTGAACGCCAGGAACGGACCCGGCCGCGACATCACCATCACACCACCGGCCAGCGCCAGCGAGCAGTCGCGCTGCCGCAGCGCCTGCACGGCGAGGTGCAGGGCGACCAGCGACGACGAGCACGCCGTGTCGACCGTGACGGCCGGTCCTTCCAGCCCGAGCGCGTAGGCGACCCGGCCGGAAATGACCGACGCGGCGTTGCCGGTGCTCAGGTAGTCCGCGACCTCGCCCGCCAGCACCGACGGCGGCAGCTCGTCGTAGTAGTCCTGATCGCCGCTGCCGACGAACACGCCCACCTGCTGCTTGGCGAGCGAGTGCGGCGCGATGCCCGCCCGCTCGAACGTCTCCCACGCCAGCTCCAGCACGAGCCGCTGCTGCGGGTCCATGGCGAGCGCCTCGCGCGGGGAGACGCCGAAGAACGGCGCGTCGAACTCGCCCGCGTCGTGGACGAACCCGCCCTCGGAGACGTAGCTCGTGCCGGGGCTGTCGGGGTCGGCGTCGAACAGGGTGTCCAGGTTCCAGCCGCGGTCGGACGGGAACGCGCCGACCGCGTCCCGGCCGCCGGCCACCAGTTCCCAGAGGTCCTCCGGCGAGCGCACGTCGCCCGGGTACCGGCAGCCCATCGCCACGATCGCGATCGGCTCGGCTTCCGCCGCCTCGACCGCACGAAGCCGCTCACGCGTCTCCTGCAGGTTGGCGGTCACCCGCTTCAGGTAGTCGACCAGCTTGCTTTCGTCAGTCATCGCCAGAATCCTCTTGTCGCTGGGTGGGTGCGCTCAGGCGCCGAGCTCGTTGTCGATGAGGGCGAACAGCTCGTCCGTGGTCGCGGTGTGCAGGACGTCGGCGGCCTTGGTGCCGGCCTGGGTCTGGTGCAGGGCGGTCACCATCGCCTGCAGGCGGACGACGATCCGGGACCGGTCGATCTCCGCGGCGTCCAAAGCGGACGCGACCGCTTCGAGCCGGTCCAGTTCCGCCTCCAGCGGGACCGCCGCTTCGCCGCCGCCCAGGCGCGTCCACAGATGCTCGGCGAGCGCCCGCGGGTTGACGTGGTCGAACGCGACGGTGGCCGGGAGCTTGAGGCCGGTGGCGGCCCCGAGCCGGTTGCGCAGGTCGACCGCGGTGACCGAGTCGAACCCGAGCTCCTTGAACGCGCGGGCCGGTTCGACCGCCGAGCCGTTGTCGTAGCCGGCGACCACGGCGACCTGGCCGCGGACCAGCTCCAGCAGCGTCCGCTGCTGTTCGGCGGGCGTCAGCGAGGCGAGCTTCCCCTTCAGGTCGCCGGTGTCCTCGACCGGGCCGGTCTCGTCCTCGGCGACCTCGGCCAGTGCGCGCAGCAGCGGCCGCGGCCGGGCGAGCTGGTACACCGGGGCGAACGTGGCCCAGTCGATGTCGGCGACCACCAGGTGGGTCTCGTCGCGGTCCAGGGCCTGGCCCAGCGCCTCGGCCGCGAGTTCCGGGGCCATCTCGGCCAGGCCGATGCGCCGCAGCAGGTCGCTCGCTTCGGCGCCGACCATGCCCCCGCCGCCCCACGAGCCCCACGCGACCGCGGTCGCGGTGCGTCCCGCGGCGCGGCGACGGCGGGCGAGCGCGTCGAGGTAGGCGTTGCCCGCGGCGTAGGCGGGCTGGCCGGAGGTACCCCACACCGCGGCGCCGGAGGACATCAGCACGAACGCGTCCAGCTCGGTGTCGCCCAGCAGTTCGTCGAGCAGAGCCGCGCCGGTGATCTTGGCGCGGGTGGCAGCGGCGAACTCCGCGGGCGTGACTTCGGCAAGGGCCGGCTCGTCGGTCAGCACGCCCGCTGCGTGCACCACGGCTGCCGGCGGGTGCTCGGCCAGCAGCGCCGCGAGCGCCTGCCTGTCGGTGACGTCGCAGGCCGCCACCGTGACGCGGGTGCCAGCCAGCTCGTCGACCAGTTCACGCGCGCCTTCGGCGTCGAGGCCGCGGCGGCTGGTGAGCACGAGGTGCTCGGCGCCGCGTCCGGCCAGCCAGCGGGCGACGTGCGCGCCGACCGCGCCCGTGCCGCCGGTGACCAGCACCGTCCCCCGAGGCTGCCACTCTGCTTCGGTCGCGGGCAGTGGAGCGCGGACCATGCGCCGGGCGAACACTCCGGACGGCCGGATCGCGACCTGGTCCTCGCTGTCCGCCCCGGATACCACCGCGGCCAGCCGCGCGGCGTCCGCGGGGCCGTCGACGTCGACCAGGCCGCCCCAGGTGGAGGGCTGGTCGAGCGCGACGACCGTGCCGAGTCCCCACACCGCTGCGGCGGCCGGGTCGGCGTCGGAGAAGGCGTCCACCGCGACCGCACCACGGGTGACCACCCACGCCGGGACGTCGACCTCGTTGTCGCGCAAGGCTTGCAGCAGCGCGACGGTAGCGGCGACCGCGGTGCTGAGTGCGGGGTGCTCCGGGTGTTCGCGGGTGTCGAGCGCGAGGAGCGACAGCACGCCGTCGAACGGCCGCAGCGCTGTCGCCTCGGTGAGCAGCCCGGCCAGTTCTTCGCGGTCCGCCGTCGCGATCACCCGCACGACGTCGCCGTGCGCGGCCAGCGCGTCGGCCAGTTCGGCCGCCTCGGGAACGTCGGCGGGGACGACGACCAGCCAGGTGCCGGCCAGCTCGCCCGCGACGCTCACCGGAGCCCACGAGACGCGGTAGCGCCACGATTCTATTGTGGACAGATCGGTGCGACGGCCGTGCCAGGCGGCCAGCGCCGGGACGACCTCGGCCAGCGGGGCGGCTTCGACGCCGAGCCGGGCGGCGAGCGCGTCGACGTCGCCCGCGGCGATGTCCTGCCAGAAGTCCTGGTCGGCGACCTGAGCTCCGGTCGCGGGCACCGCCGCGGCCTCCTCTTCGTGCCAGAAGCGCTTGTGCTGGAACGGATACGTCGGCAGTTCGACGAGCCGCGCGCCGGGCACCAGCGAGGCCCAGTCCGCCGCGCCGCCGCGGACCGAGTGCTCGGCCAGCGAGGTCGCGAACCGGGTCAGGCCGCCTTCGTCGCGGCGCAGGGTCCCGGTGACGGAACCGTTGTGGCCGCCCTCGTCGAGGGTCTCCTGGATGCTCATGGCCAGCACCGGGTGCGGGCTGATCTCGATGAACCGCGGGTAACCCGCGTCGGCGAGCTTCGCGACCACCGGCGCGAACCGGACCGTCGTGCGCAGGTTGGTGAACCAGTACCGGGCGTCCACAGTGGACTCGGCCACCGGCTCCCCGGTCACCGTGGAGGTCATCGCGACCGTCCCGGCTCCGGGGGCGATCGGGGCGAGGTCGGCCAGCAGACGGTCGGCGAGGTGCTCGACGTGCGCGGAATGCGACGCGTAGTCCACCGGCACCCGCTTGGCGCGGAATCCCTCGGCGACGAGCTGGTCGCGCAGCTCGTCGAGGGCGGCACCGTCACCGGACAGCACGGCCGAGGTGGCCCCGTTGTCCGCGGCCACCGAGATCCGGCCGTCCCAGGCATCGAGCCGGGAGCCAAGGCCGGAGGCGGGCAGGCCGACGGCGAGCATCCCGCCGCCCCGGCCGCCGAGGACGTCCCCGATCGCCTTGCTGCGCAACGCGACCACCCGGGCGCCGTCCTCAAGGGACAGTGCGCCCGAGACGCTCGCGGCGGCGATTTCGCCCTGCGAGTGGCCGATCACCATGTCCGGTTCCACGCCGTGCGCCCGCCACAGCGCGGCCAGCGAGACCATCACCGCCCACAGCATCGGCTGCACCACGTCCACGCGGTCGGCAGGCGGGGTGCCGCTTTCGCCGCGCAGCACCGCGAGCACCGACCAGTCCGCGAACTTCCGCAGCTCCGCGTCGCACTCGGCCATCCGCTCGGCGAACACCGGCGACTGCTCCAGCAACGCGGTCGCCATGCCGGTCCACTGCGAGCCCTGGCCGGGGAACACGAACACGGTCTTGCCGCGTGCGTCGGCGGTGCCGGTGACGACGTCCGGGCGAGACGCGCCGGAAGCCAACGCGCGCAGGGCTTCCGCAGCCTGCTCGCGGTCTTGCGCGACGACTACCGCGCGGTGGTCGAGCCGGGCCCGTCCGGTGGCGAGGGTGTGCGCGATGTCGGCGAGTTCGCCAGCTTGACCGTCCACATGGGACGCGATCCGGCCCGCGGCCGCAGCCAGCGCGGCCGGGGTCTTCGCCGACAGCACGAGCGGATAGACGGGAGCCGCGGCGGGCTCGGCCGTCTCGGTGACCGGTGCCTGCTCCAGAATCACGTGCGCGTTGGTGCCGCTGACGCCGAACGAGGACACGGCCGCGCGGCGGGGTCGATTCACTTCGGGCCATGCGCGCGATTCCGTCAGCAGTTCCACCGCTCCGGCGGTCCAGTCGACGTGCCGCGACGGGGTGCCGACGTGCAGCGTCTTCGGCAGCCGGGCGTGCCGCAGCGCCTGCACCATCTTGATCACCCCGGCGACGCCGGCGGCGGCCTGCGGGTGGCCCATGTTGGACTTGATCGAGCCGAGCAGCAGCGGCTCCCCCGTCGTGCGCTGCCCGTAGGTCTCCATCAGCGACTGCGCCTCGATCGGGTCGCCGAGCGCGGTGCCGGTGCCGTGTGCCTCGACAGCGTCCACATCGGACACTGAAAGCCCGGCGTCGGCCAGCGCCGCCTCAATCACCCGGACCTGCGAGGGACCATTCGGAGCGGAGAAACCGTTGCTCGCGCCGTCCTGGTTCACCGCGGATCCGCGCAGCACCGCGAGGATCTGGTGACCGTTGCGGCGCGCCTCCGAAACGCGCTCCAGCACCAGCACGCCGACACCCTCGGCCCACGACGTGCCGTTCGCGTCGTCGGAGAACGACTTGCTGCGGCCGTCCGCGGCCAGCCCGCGGCGGCCGGAGAAGTCGACGAACATCTCCGGCGTGCCCATCACGGCGACGCCGCTGACCAGCGCGAGCGTGCAGTCGCCGCGGCGCAGGCCCTGGGCGGCCATGTGCAGTGCCACCAGCGAAGACGAGCACGCGGTGTCCACCGACACCGACGGTCCTTCGAGGCCGAGCGTGTAGGAAACCTGACCGGACACGAGACTGCCCTCGGGGCTGCCGCCGCTGTAATCGTGGTACATCACGCCGGCGAAGACGCCGGTGGGGCTGCCCTTCAGCGCGTGCGGGTCGAGCCCGGCGCGCTCGATGGCCTCCCAGGACGCTTCGAGCAGGATCCGCTGCTGCGGGTCGGCACGACGCGCGTCGCGCGGGCTGATGCCGAAGAACTCCGCGTCGAAGTTCGCCGCGTCGTAAAGGAAACCGCCGTGGCGCGTGTAGGTCTTGCCGGGCCGTTCGGGTGTCGGGTCGTAGACGCCCTCGATGTCCCAGCCGCGGTCGGCCGGGAACTCCCCGATCACGTCGCGGCCCTCGTCGACCACGTCCCACAGGTCGTCCGGCGTCGCGATGCCCCCGGGGTAGCGGCAGCTCATGCCGATGATCGCGATCGGCTCGGTGTCGCGCGCCTCCAGCTCGTGCAGCCGGCGGCGGGCCTGCTTGAGATCGGCCGTCGCACGCTTCAGGTAGTCGCGGAGCTTGTCCTCGTTGCTCATGGTCTGCCCGTTCATGAGATGCCCAATTCGTCGTCCAGCACGGCAAACAGCTCGTCGTCGGTCGCCTCGTCCAGACCGGCTTCGGTTTCGGCTCCCGCGTGCGCGTCAGCCCACTTGCGCACCAGGGCGTCCAGGCGCGCGGTGACCTTCGCGGTCGACCCGTTCAGCGTTCCGGCCGCGCCGCCGAGCAGCGTTTCCAGCCGGTCGATCTCGGTCAGCAGCGGCTCCGCGGCGCCGCGGCCGGGGCCGAGCAGCTCGTGCAGGCGCCGGGCGAGCGCGGCGGGCGTCGGGTGGTCGAACACGACGGTCGCGGTCAGCTTCAGGCCGGTCAGCGCTCCGAGCTGGTTGCGCAGCTCGACCGAGGTGAGCGAGTCGAAACCCATTTCCTGGAAGGCCCGCTCGGGCTCGACCGACGCGGCCGAGGCGAATCCCAGCACCGCCGCGACCTGCTCGGCCACCACGTTCAGGAGGTGCGCCTCGCGCTCGGCCTCGGGCAGCGTGCTCAGCCGGGCGGCGACCGCGGCACCGGACCGGGCGGCCGGGCGGCGGCTCGGCGCGGGCCGGACGAGCCCGCGCAGGACCGGCGGAAGAGCGTCGCTGCGGGCGCGCAACGCCGCGAGGTCGAGCTTCACCGGCGCGAGCACGGCGTCCTCGGCGGTGAGACACGCGTCGAGCAGGGCGAGCGCCTCCTCGGTGGCCATCGGCGGCGTGCCGAGGCGGCGCAGCCGGCGGAAGTCGGCCTCGTCGAGTTCGCCTGCCATGCCGCCGTCCTCGGCCCAGGCGCCCCAGGTCAGTGCCGTCGCCACGAGCCCGTGGGCCCGGCGGTGGCGAGCCAGCTCGTCGAGGTAGGCGTTGGCGGCGGCGTACCCGGCCTGGCCTGCCGCGAGGACGGTGCTCGCGGCCGAGGAGAACAGGACGAACGCGGCCAGGTCGCGGGTCAGCTCGTGCAGGTGCCACGCGCCGTCGACCTTGGGGGCGAAGACACGGTCCAGCTCGTCGTCGGCGAGGGTCTCGACCCGGCCGGCGGCGGGAACGCCCGCGGCGTGCAGGACGGCGGTCAGCGGCGCTTCGGCCGGGATCGCGTCGAGCAGCGACCGCACGGACGCCGCGTCGGTGACGTCGCAGCTCGCGATCGTCACCTCGCTGCCCAGCTGCCGGAGTTCTTCGCGCAGTTCGGCCGCGCCGGGCGCGTCGGCGCCCCGGCGGCTGGTGAGCAGCAGACGGCGCACGCCGTGCCGCGTCACCAGGTGCTTCGCGACGACCGCGCCGAGCCCGCCGGTGCCCCCGGTGATGAGGACGGTCCCGTCCGGGTTCCAGTTCAGGTCCCCGGCCCGCGCGGTCGCGGGGGTCAGGCGCGGCACGAAAACCTTGCCGCCGCGGACGGCTGTCTCGGGTTCGCCGGTGGCCAAGGCGGGCTCGGCGGCGCCGTTCCCGTCAAGGTCGACGAGCGCGAACCGGCCCGGGTTCTCGGCTTCAGCCGCCCGCACCAGGCCCCAGACCGGCGCGAGGACCGGGTCGAGGTCCTCACCGCCGACCGCCACCGCGCCGCGCGTGATCACGGCCAAGCGGGTCTCGCCGTCCCCGGCGAGCAGTTCCCGCACCGCGGCGAGCACCTGCCGCGTGACCGCGCGGGCCGCGGCGGGCGGCGAACCGTCCGGAATGGACACTTCCAGCACCTTCGCGCCATCGGCGTTCCCGGTGCTCCCGGCGGGCGAAGCGGGTTCCCACTCCACCCGGAACAGCGAGTCCCGGGTCGACGCCAGCTTGTCCAGCGAGATCGGCCGCGCGGCCAGGGATTCGACGGACAGCACGGGCGCGCCGGTGTCGTCGGCGATCCGCAGCGTGATGGTGTCCGGACTGGTCGGCGAGACGTGCACCCGCAGCGCCGCCGCTCCCGCGCGGTGCAGGGTGGTGCCAGTGAAAGCGAACGGCAGCATCGGCTTCGCTTCGCCGTCCTCGGGCTCCGGGCCGAGCAGCTGGGCGTGCATGGCGGCGTCGAGCAGCGCCGGGTGCAGACCATAGCCGACAGCGTCGGCGGCGTCGGGCAGGACGACGTCGGCGTACACGTCGTCGCCGTCGCGCCACATCGCCCGCAGGCCCTGGAACGCGGTGCCGTAGTCGTATCCCAGCTCGGCGAGCCGCGCGTACGGGTCGGCCAGCTCGACTTCGACGGCACCCGCCGGCGGCCATTCGGCCAAGTCGAACGACGGCGGCTCCGCCTCGGTTCCGGCGAACCCCTCGGCGTGCCGGATCCAGGCGTCCTGGCCGTCGGGTCGCGAGTGGACAGCGATCCGGCGGCGGCCGTCGTCCTCGGCGTCCACCGAAACCTGGATCGCCGCGCCCGCGCGCTCGGCGAGAGTCAGCGGGGCGTGCAGCGTCAGCTCCTCGATCCGGGCGCAGCCCGCTTCGTCTGCGGCGCGCTGCGCCAGCTCAAGGAAGGCCGTGCCGGGCAACAGGATCGTGTCGAGTACGACGTGGCCGGCCAGCCACGGCACGGTGCTGGTGGACAGCCGGCCGGTCAGCACGAGCGTGTCGGAGTCCGGGACCCGCACGACGGCGCTGAGCACAGGGTGCCCGGCGGCCTGCTGACCGTGGTCCGCGACGTCCCCGGCTGTGGTGGCGGCGGGTGTCCAGTAGCGAGTCCGGCGGAACGAGTAGGTGGGCAGCGCGACCCGCCGGGCACCGGCGTAGAACGCGGCCCAGTCCACGGGAATCCCCCGAGCGTGCAGGGTCGCGAGCGCGGTGACGACGGTGTGGGCTTCGGCGCGGTCCTTGCGCTGGGCCGGGACGAAGGCGAGTGTGTCGTCGTCGAATCCGTTCTGGGCGGCGGCGGTGAGCACCGCGGCCGGTCCGATCTCGACAAACGTCCGGACGCCTTCGTCCGCTAGCGACTGAACCCCGGCGTGGAACCGGACGGTCGCGCGGACCTGGTGCACCCAGTACTCCGGCGTCGCGAGGTCGGCATCGGCCGAGACCGTCGAGACGACGGGGATCGCGGGCGCGGCATAGGAGAGCTTCTTCGCGACTGCGGCGAACTCGGCGAGCATCGGCTCCATCAGCGGCGAGTGGAAAGCGTGCGAGACGCGCAGCTTCGAGGTCTTGCGGCCGTCGAACCGAGCGGCGACGGCGGCTGTTCCTTCTTCGGTACCGGAAACCACGAGCGCGTCCGGTCCGTTGATCGCGGCGATGCTCACCTCGTCCGTGAGCAGCGGCGTCACCTCGGCTTCAGTGGCCTGGATCGCGACCATCGCGCCACCGGAGGGCAGGGCCTGCATGAGTTTCGCCCGCGCGACGACCAGCGTGCAGGCGTCGCGCAGCGACAGGACGCCTGCGACGTGCGCCGCGGCCAGCTCGCCGATCGAGTGCCCGAGGAGGAAGTCCGGCCGCACGCCCCAGGTCTCCAGCAACTGGAACAGCGCGACCTCGACGGCGAACAGCGCCGGCTGCGTGAAGCCGGTCCGCTCCAGTGTTTCCTCGTCGCCGAGCACTGTCCTCAGTGGACGGTCCAGCTGCGGGTCCAGTTCGGCGGCCACGGCGTCGAGCGCCTCGGCGAAGGCCGGGTACTGCTCGGCGAGCGCCAGGCCCATCCCGGCGCGCTGGGTGCCCTGACCGGTGAACAGGAACGCCGTCCGGCCGCTGCCCCGCCGGTCGCGCACCACGCCGGGCGCGGCGGTGCCCTCGGCGAGCGCGTTCAGCCCGGCGAGCAGCTCCGCGTGGTCGGCACCGACGACGACGGCCCGGTGGTCCAGCACCGAACGGGTCGTGGCGAGCGAGAAACCGATGTCGGCAGGCGAACCGGCGGCATCGACGTGCTCGGCGAGCCGCCGCGCCTGCGCGGCCAGAGTGTCCGCCGAGTCGGCCGACACCGGCCACGCGACGACGGGCAGCGCGAGCGGGGTCACCGGCTCCTCCGGGACCGCCTCCGCTTGCTCGACGATCACGTGCGCGTTCGTGCCGCTGATGCCGAACGACGACACCGCGCCGCGCCGCGGCCGGGACACCGCGGGCCACGCACGGGACTCGGTGAGCAGTTCGACCTTGCCTGCCGACCAGTCGACATGCGGCGAAGGCGCGTCCACGTGCAAGGTCTTCGGCAGCACGCCGTGGCGGATGGCCTGCACGACCTTGATCACGCCGCCGACGCCCGCGGCGGCCTGCGCGTGCCCGATGTTCGACTTGAGCGAGCCCAGCCACAGCGGCTCTCCGGCCGCGTCGGAGCGCTGACCGTAGGTCGCCAGCAGGGCCTGCGCTTCGATCGGGTCGCCCAGCTTCGTCCCGGTGCCGTGCCCTTCGACGAGGTCCACGTCCGATGTGGACAGTCCGGCCGATTCGAGCGCCTGCTGGATGACCCGCTGCTGCGCCGGCCCATTGGGCACGGTGAGCCCGCTGGAGGCCCCGTCCGAGTTGACCGCGCTGCCGCGCACGAGGGCGAGCACGTCGTGGCCGAGCCTGCGGGCGTCGGACAGCCGCTCGACGACGAGCACACCGACGCCCTCGCCCCAGCCGGTGCCGTCGGCACCCGCGGCGAACGCCTTGCAGCGTCCGTCGTCCGACAGGCCGCGCTGCTCGGCGAAGTCCACGAACGTTCCGGGCGTGGCCATCACCGTGACCCCGCCGACGAGGGCCAGCGCGCAGTCGCCGCGGCGCAGCGCCTGGGCGGCCCAGTGCAACGCGACGAGCGAGGACGAGCACGCGGTGTCCACCGTCACCGCCGGGCCCTCCAGCCCGAGCGCGTACGCGACCCGGCCGGAGACGACGCTGCCGGCGGCCTCGTGGCCGAGGTAGTCGTGGTACATCACCCCGGCGAACACGCCGGTGCTGCTGCCGCGCAGCGTCTCCGGCACGATGCCGGCCCGCTCCAGCGCGGTCCAGGACGTCTGCAGCAGCAGCCGCTGCTGGGCGTCCATCGCGCGTGCCTCGCGCGGCGAGATGCCGAAGAACTCCGGGTCGAACTCGGCGGCGTCATAGAGGAATCCCGCTTCGCGGGTGTTCGTGGTGCCGGGCCGCTCGCCCGAAGGGTCGTAGAGCGCGTCCAGCGCCCAGCCGCGATCGGCCGGGAACGGGCCGATCGCGTCGGTGCCGGTCGCCACCAGCTCCCACAGGTCCTCCGGGGAGCCGACGCCGCCGGGATACCGGCAGTCCATGCCGACGATCGCGATCGGCTCGGTCTCGGCGTCGCGCGCGTCCCGCAGGGCCTGCTTCGCCTCGCGCAGTTCCGCGGTGGCGCGCTTGAGGTAACCGAGCAGCTTGCCCTCGTTTTCCGTGCTCACGTCATTGCCCCCAGTTCGGCGCCGGCGAAGCAGAAATTGGCACTCACGTAATCGACCGCCTCGGGAAGTTGCCGCGATTTCCAGGTGATTCCGGGAAAAACGCTATCCAGATGTTTTGCCCTGTCCCACCCCTAACCGGCGGAGTCCGGGGTGGGTGAGCGGCTCCCGCCGCGGCTCTGCTCGGCAGACATCCGTGAGGGCCGCCTTGAGGGAATGAGATTCCCTCAAGGCGGCCCTCACGGACTTCGGCAGGCGCGGTCAGCGAATCAGTTCGGCCACAACGGTGCGCGGAGCGGGCAGCGCGGCGATCTCTTCCCGCAACGCCTTCGCGGCGCGGCCCAGCTCCTCGTCGGCCGTCAGCGTGCGGGCCGCTTCGCCGGAGCCGGTCTTCCCGGCGCCTGCCGCCGCGATGCGCGCGGTGATCGCCGTTTCGGCAAGAGAAAGCTGGGGCAGGCCGTGTGCCGCCGCCGCGAGCGCGAGGGCCGCGTCGCCGTCGTGGACGACCGCGGCGCACGTCGGCAGCAACGCGGCCGGCGGCACGGAGTCGACGAGCCGGACATTGGCCGGCAGCGTGACCCCCGCCGGTACGCGGGCCGAGCACACGAGTTCGAAGTCCGCTCCCGCGACCGCGTCGAAAAGCGGGCCGAACAGCGTCTCGTCGGTGAGGGAGAGCAGCACGCGGCTGCGCCGTGCCTTGCGGCGCAACCAGTTCGGCACCACCACGGGACCGAAGTAGGGCACGTGCCGCACCGCGCGGACGGCACCGCTCCCGGCCCGCAGCGACGGCGGCACGGTGTCCAAGGTGATGTCCGCGGCGTCCTCCGCGTCCGGCTCGTCCAGGGCGCCGAGGACGCGGACGGCGACGGCGCCGACCGCTCGCGCGGCGGCCGTTCCCGCCGGGGCGAGGGCGTCGGAGACCACGACCTGAGGACGCCACAGCTCGGCGAACTCGGCCAGGGCCGCGGATTCGGCGAGCCCCTCTTCGGCACCGCTTTCCAGCTCTACCGCCACGCAACTGGTGCGGAGGATCTCCTCGGCGAACGAAGGGCGTCCGGCGATTTTCACGTCATGGCCCGCCGTCCGCAATGCCCACGCGAGTGGCGCGAGATTGTGCAGCCGGGCGGGCGAGGACGGGGCGGCCATGAGCACACGCATGGAATCCACTCCAGGAAAAGGAAACCGGGGCACGCCCGGCGCGGATGGGTGATCCGAGATTAACCGCGCCGGAGATGCCCCAGTACCCCTATTGCGCACTGCCCCGGGCAGGGTCGCCGCCTCGATCGGCTGCCGCCGCACGGCGATCGGCCGGGCGACCGGACCCCCCGGATCGAACCCGGCCGCGATTCGTCAGGGACAGCGGACGGCCGCTCCGGCCTTATCCGCCCGCCCCGGACACCGCGCGCAGGCGGCGATCCCACTCGCGCGCGGCCCACACGCCGCCCGCGAGCACCCCGCCGCCGAGCAGCACCCAGAGCAGCCACGACGGGTCCCAGTCCCCGTTGAGCACGCCGTCCAGCAGCCAGATGACGATGTGGACGACGCTGACGAGCAGCCACAGTGCGATCGCGACCCGCGGTGCCGCCTCGAGCGCGGGCGGGATGACGTCCCCGGCCCGGCCGGCGACCGCGACGCGCAGCGCGGCCTGCGTGGTCGCGGTTTGGACGCGCGCCAGCCGCCGGGCCGCCTCGGCGACGTCGTACTCGCCTTGCGAGCGGGCGTGCTCGATCTCGGTGGCCGCCAGCTTCCGGTCCAGCTCGGTGACCCGGCCCGCGAACCGGCGGGTCGCGTTCACGACAGCGGACCTTCGGCCAGGACGCGTTCTGGCGCGGGCTTGGATGCCGCCACGACCATTCCGGTAGCCTCTCAGCTTGATTAGTGTAGGGCTTGCACAGTTTACTCGAAGGACACCGCGGAGCGAAAGGGCCCGCCCGGGGAGCCGTTCTGTCCGATGTGGACACTCACCGGCCACGAGCGGACGGTCTTCGCCCGCCGCGCCCAAGGTCTGCTTCAGACGGTCTTCAGGGGTTGTCGGTTCTCGCCGGCGAATGACAGATTTCCGGCACGCCGGAGCCCATGGGACGGGTCCGCGCATTGACTTCGTCCCGCCGCCATTCCGCCGCGCGAGAGACGGGTGAATCGCAATGACGACTACTGCCGCTGAACACGAAGCCATCGCCGAGCTGAACCGCTTGACCTCGGTCGCGGCAATCGGGATGGGGCACGTCGGCCTGCCGACCGCGCTCGGACTGCGCGAGAGCGGCGTCGGGGTGATCGGCATCGACCTGTCACAAGCCGCCTCGGCTCGATCCGCTCGGGCGAGGTCGACCTGATCGAGGCCGGCCACCGCCGGCTGGACAAGGCCGTGCACCAGGGGACTTCCAGCTCACCGCGGACTCGGCGCCGATGCGGTGCTGGTGTGCGTCCAGACCGGGCTCGATGAGTACCTGATGCCCGACCTCGACCAGCTACGTCGGCACGTCCGGGTGCCTGCTGGTGAAGCCGTTGACTGCCCGGGGTTTCCGGGTCGGGCACGACATCTTCATCGCGTTCCGAGCGCATCGACCCCGGCAACGAGACGCACACGCAACAGGAGACCCCGCGCGTGACGCCGACGTGCACCACGATGGCCCAGCGCGTGATCAACCTCCTGACCCCGGCCGTGTTCGCCCACGCTGGCTTTCTTTCCCCGGCCGATCCCCGCGAGCAGGCTGCAAAACGGAGCCTGTCGTCTGTGAAGGGCTCCTTGTGGGAATCTGATTCCCTCAAGGAGCCCTTCACGGACCTGGCGACACGGTCAGCGCGCTGGCACGGCCGCCTGAGGTCCGCGGCTACCGGGAGCCGAGCCACTCCTCGACTGCCCGCGCCGTCGTCACCGAACTGCCCTCGACCAGACTGAAGTGGTCGCCGGGGACCACCGCGGTCTCATCAGCCAGGCTCCACGCCGTCCGCCACGCCTCCGAGTCCCCGTTTCCGGCCTCGCCCGCGTCGAACCGGTCCTGCGGGCGCACCAGCAGACTCGGGGCGTTGATCTCGGGCAGGACGACCTCGGGGAGCACCTCCAGGTACTTGGCGAGCGCGGTCAGCTTGGTCCGGTCGTAGGGCCCGTACCGGTCCTCGTTCGCGAGCAGCCCCGAGACCAGGCCGAGGGTGGCCTTGTCCCGCTCCTCCTGGTCGCTGCGCCGCATGTCCTCGCCGCCGGCCGCGTACGTGTCCAGCAGGACGACCGCGGCCGGGCCGGTGCCCGACTCCTCCAGCCTGCCCGCGATGGCGTGCGCGAAGATCCCCGCCGACGAGTAGCCCAGCAACGCGAACGGCTCGTCGCCCACGGCCTCGCGGACGCTCTCGGTCAGCACGTCCAGGATGGCCTCGGCCGACTCGGGCAGCAGCTCGCCCGCCAGGAACCCCGGCATCGGCAACGCCGACAGCGTGCGCACGCCGCGGAAGTGCGCGGCGAACCGCGCGTACTGGTACGCGCCGCCCATGGCCGCCGGGGTGGACAGGCACAGCAGGTGCGGCTGCCGCGGTCCGCCGGCCATCCGGACCGGTGCTGGGAGCTGGTCGATGTCAGCCGCCGACCGGAAAGCCTTCCGCAACCGGGCCGCCGCGCTCAGCAGGCCGATCCCGTCCTCCGTCTGTCCCGAACGGACGGCCTCGGCGAACATCTGCTTGAGCCCGTCGGAGGCCGGGTCCTCCGGCGAAGCGGTGCCCGCACTGTCCAATTCGGACAGCAGGTGGGCGGTCAGCGCCACCGGGTTCTGGTGGTCGAAGATGACCGTCGGGGACACGCTCAGCCCGGTGGCCTCGTTGAGGCCGTTGCGCAGGCCGACCGCGGTCACCGAGTCGAAGCCCGATTCGAGGAAGTGCCGGTTCGGGTCGACCGCGTCGGAGTCGGCGTAACCGAGCACGGCCGCGGTGTGCTCGAGCACGACCTCCAGGAGGATCTTCTCGCGCTGCGCCTGGGTCTGCCCGGCCAGCCGCTCGCGCAGCACGTCCGGGTCGGCCGCGACGGCGGTGCTCGCCGTGCGGCGCACCCGGACCGGCCCGGCCTTGACGGTTTCCGCGGGCGCGGCAACGGTTTCCCGCACCTCGGCGACGGGCCGAACCGTCACGGCCTCGATCGAGGCCACCGGCTTGCCCGCCTGGTCGGCCAGCGTCACCGCGACCGTGTTCGCGCCGACCGGGGTCATCCGCACGCGCAGCTTCGCCGCCGCGGCGGCATGCAGTTCGACGCCCGCCCAGGCGAGGCCGAGTCCCGGCTCGCCGCCGGGACGCAGGCCGAACGCCTGGATCGCGGCGTCCAGTGCGGCCGGGTGCAGCCCGAACCGGCCCGCCTGCAAGCTCGTCTCCTGACCGAGGCTCACCTCGGCGAACACCTCGTCGCCCCGGAGCCAGCCCGCGCGCAGGCCTTGGAACGCGGGGCCGTGGCCGAGCCCTCCGCCTGCCCGCGCCTGGTACCGGCCGCGCACCGGCACAGGCTCGGCTTCGGCGGGCGGCCACTCTTCGAGCCCTTCCGGCCTGACCTTCCCGCCGGCCAGCGATCCGGTCGCGTGCCGGGTCCATCCGGCGACCGGGTCGTCCGGGCGCGAATACACCGTCAGCGACCGCGCGCCGGCCTCGTCCCGAGCACCGACCACCGCCTGCACCTGCACCTTCCCGCGCTCCGGCAGCACCAGCGGCGTGTGCACGACCAGCTCCTCGACCCGCGAACAGCCCGCTTCGTCGCCGGCGCGGACGGCGATCTCGACGAAGGCCGCGCCGGGCAGCATGATCTCGCCGCCCACGGTGTGTTCGGCCAGCCAGGGGTGGGTGCCGGCGGAGAGCCTGCCGCTGAGCACGATGCCGTCCGAGTCCGCCAGCCACATCGCCGCGCCGACGAGCGGGTGCCCGGTCGATTCGAGCCCGGTGGCGCCCAGGTCGCCGCTCGACCGGATCGCCTCCATGTCGACGTCCGGCCAGTACCGCTTGCGGTGGAACGCGTAGGGCGGCACCGGCACCCGCCGCACCTGCAGCCCGGCGAACAGCCGCGTGCCGTCGAGGGCGAGTCCGCCGACGTGCAGCTGTCCGGCCGCGCGCAGCACCGCGGCGGTCTCGGCGAGATCGCCGGGCAGCACGGGCAGTTCGGCGACGTCCTCGCCCGGTCCGGTCAGGCACGGCCGCACGTCGTGCGCGAGCCCGCCGCCGGGGCCGAGGTCCACGAACCGGTGCACCCCCGCCGCTTCGAGGCCGCGGACCGCGTCGAGGAAGCGGACCGGCTGCCGCAGGGTGGCGACCCAGTGCGCCGGCTCGGACAGTTCGTCCCCGGCGAGGGCTCCGGTGACCGTGGAGACCACCGGGACGCGCGGGGCGCCGTACGACAGCTCCCCGGCGATCTCGGCGAGCTCCTCCAGTACCTCGTCCATCCGCGGCGAGTGCGCCGCCTGCGGCACCGGCAGCCGCCGGGTCCGGCGTCCGCGTTCTTCCCAGTGGGCGGCGATCTCAAGCACCGATTCCTCGTCGCCGGAAAGAACGACCGAGGCCGGTCCGCCGACCTCGGCGATCGCCGCGCGCGCGGTCAGCAGCGGGCGGACTTCCTCCTCGCTCGCTTCGACCTCGACCATCGCGCCGCCGGTCATTTCTTCGAGCAGCTGCGCGCGGCTGGCGACCAGTTTGACCGCGTCGGGCAGCGAAAGCACGCCCGCGACGTGCGCGGCGGCCACCTCGCCGCCGGAACGGCCCAGCACGTAGTCGGGCCGCTGCCCCCAGAATTCGAGCAGCCGGAACAGGGCGACCTGCACGGTGAACAGCGCCGCTTGCGTGAACGACGTCCGCGCGAGCAGCTGCGCGTCCACCGAGCCCTCCTCGGCGAACAGGACGTCCAGCAGCGGCCGGTCCAGGTACGCCCCGAACTTCTCGCTCACGTCGGTGAATTCCCGGGCGAACGCGGGGAAGGCCGCGCAGAGGTCCTTGCCGCTGCCCGGCCGGACGGCGGCGTGGCCCGCGAACAGGAACGCCGTCTTCGCGCCCGTCTGGACACTGCCGCGCAGCACCGTGCCGGCGGGCTCGTCCTTCGCCAGCGCGGCGAGCCCCGCGAGCAGTTCCTGCCGGTCCGCGCCGACCACGACGGCGCGGTGCGGGGCCGGGGCACGGAAGGTGGCCAGCGAGTACGCGAGGTCGGGCAGGCGGGGTTCGTCACCGGCGGTCAGCCAGGACAGCAATCGCTGTGCCTGCAGCGGCACGGCCTCCTTGCTGCGCGCGGAAAGCAGCAGCGGCAGCGGCCCGTGCGACTCGGGCGTCACCGAGGGCACAGTCTCGTCCGTCTCCTGCGCCGGTGCCTGCTCGATGATCACGTGCGCGTTGGTCCCGCTGTACCCGAACGAGGAGACCCCGGCGCGGCGCGGACGTCCGGCGTCCGGCCACGGGACGGTCTCCGCCAGCAGCCGGACCTGCCCCGCCGACCAGTCGACCTGTGTGGTCGGGTTGTCCGCGTACCGGGTCATCGGCAGTCGCTCGTGCCGCAGCGCCATCACCATCTTGATGACGCCAGCGACCCCGGAAGCGGCCTGGCTGTGGCCGATGTTCGACTTGACCGAGCCCAGCCACAGCGGGCTGTCGCCGGGCCGGTCCTGCCCGTAGACCGACAGCAGTGCGCGCGCCTCGATCGGGTCGCCGAGGGTGGAGCCGGTCGCGGACGCCTCGACAATGTCCACATCGGACGGTTTCAGCCCGCCGAGCGCGAGTGCCTTGCGGATCACGCGTTCCTGCGAGGATCCGCTCGGCGCGGTCAGCCCGTTGGACGCGCCGTCCTGGCCCACCGCGCTCGACCGGATCACCGCGAGGATCTCGCGGCCGTCGCGCACGGCGTCCGAAAGCCGCGCGACCACGAGGACGCCGGCGCCTTCGGACCAGCCGATGCCGTCCGCGTCCGCGGAGAACGACTTGGACCGGCCGTCGGCGGCGGTGCCGCCGGAATCGAAGTGGGCGAACGGGCTCGGCGAGGTGAGCGCCGAAACGCCGCCGATCAGCGCGAGCGAGCAGTCGCCCTGGTTCAGCGCCTGGCTCGCGGAGTGCAGCGCCACCAGGGACGACGAGCAGGCGGTGTCGATCGAGACCGACGGCCCCTCCAGGCCGAGCGCGTAGGACACCCGGCCGGAGACCACGCTGCCGAGCACGCCGGTGCTGCGGAACAGGCCGGTGGTCTCCAGGTCGCCGGCCGGTCCGGGGTCGTAGTCGGATTTCATGACCCCGGCGAACACGCCGGTGTCGCTGCCCTTGAGCGAAACCGGGTCGATCCCGGCCCGCTCCAGCGCCTCCCAGCAGGTCTCCATCAGCATCCGCTGCTGCGGCTCGATCATCGGGGCCTCGTGGGGGCCGATCCCGAAGAAGGCGGCGTCGAAGTCGGTGATGTCGTGCACGAACCCGCCTTGCGGCAGCCGCCCGCTCTCCTCGACCAGGCCGAGCCAGTAGTCCATGTCCCAGGACCGGTTGACCGGGAAGGCGGAGATCCCGTCCCCGCCGGAGGACGCGAGCCGCCACAGGTCTTCCGGGCTGGCGACCTCCCCGGGGTACCGGCAGGCCATCCCGATGATCGCGATCGGCTCGTCGCCGGCCACGGAGGTCAGCGTGACCGTCTCCGGCTTGCCGTCCAGCTCGCCGAGCAACGACTGGTACAGGTGCTCGGCCAGCTCCGCCGCGGTCGGGAAGTCGAACACCAGGGTGGGCGGCAGGGACAGCCCGGTGGCCGCGCCGAGCTGGTTGCGCAGCTCGACGGCCAGCAGCGAGGTGAAGCCGAGGTCGTTGAACGCGCGGTCGACGTCGATGAGGTCCGCCGAGTCCTGGTCGAGCACCGCGGCGACGTTGGCGAGGACGACCCCGCGCACAGCTTTGAGCCGCTCGGTGGCGGGAAGCGCGAGCAGCTTGCCCCGCAGGGAATCCGGGTCGGCCCCGGCACCGGCCTGCGCGGCGGTCTCCGGTACGCTGGCGGCGCGCCGCGCGACCGGTTCCGGAGTGCGGCCGGGCTCGCGGCGCGGCGCGGCGGCGCGGACGGCGGCGAGCTGTTCCCCGGAGATCTGCCGCAGGGTCAGTGATTCGACCGAGGCGACCGGATTCCCCGCCACGTCGGCGAGTTCCAGCGCCACCGTGTCCGGTTCGGTGCGCCGCAACCGCACCCGCGCCGCCGCTGCGCCCGAGGCGAACAGCTCCACACCAGACCAGGTGTACGGGAACGAAACGCCTTCTCCGTCGCTCGCGAGGCCGATCGCGTGCAGCGCCGCGTCGAGCACGGCGGGGTGCAGCCCGAAGCCTGCCGCGTCCCGCCTGGCCCGTTCGGGCAAGCTCACCTCGGCGAAGATCTCGTCCGCACCGCGCCACGCGGCCCGCAAGCCGCGGAACACCGGTCCGTAGTCCAGGCCGCGTTCGGCCATTTCCTCGTACAGGTCCGCGAGTTCCAGCTGCTCGGCCTGGGCGGGCGGCCAGGAATCCGGCGCGAAGGACGCCGCGCCGTTCGCGCCGGCCAGCACCCCGCTGGCGTGCCGGGTCCACGTTCCTTCGCCGGTCAGGTCGTCGGTGCGCGAGCTGATCGCGAACGAGCGCGCGCCGGACGCGTCCGGGGCGTTGACGCTCACCTGGATCCGGACGCCGCCTTCGGCGGGAAGCGCCAGCGGCGCCTGCAGGGTCAGCTCCCGCAGCCGGGAGCACTCCACCCGGTCCCCCGCCCGGATCGCGAGTTCCACGAAACCCGTTCCGGGGAAGAGGATCGAGCCGCCCACGGCGTGGTCGGCCAGCCAGGGATGGGTGCCGACCGAGACCCGCCCGGACAGCACGACGCCCTCCGAGTCCGCGAGCACGGTGGCCGCGCCCAGCAGCGGGTGGTCCACCGGTTCCAGGCCGAGGGAAACCGGGTCGCCGTAGATCTTGGCCGACTGCATCCAGTACCGCTGCCGCTGGAAGGCGTACGTGGGCAGTTCGGCAGAATGCGCGCCACGGCCGGTGAAGCAGGCCCGCCAGTCCGGAGATACCCCGTGCGCGTGCAGCTCGCCGATCATGGCGGTCACGGCCTCGGCGGGCCGGTCCCCGCTCGGCGCGGACACGACGAGGGCGTTCCCCGTCAGGCTTTCCCGCGCGCCCGCTGGCCCGAACTCGACGAACCGGTTCACGCCCTGGGCTTCCAGGTGCCGGATCCCGTTCGCGAAGCGGGCCTTCGCGCCGAGCCGCCGGACCCAGTACGCGGGCGAGCACAGCTCTTCGTCGGTCGCCAGCTCCGTGCCGCCGCCCGGCAGCACCGGGATCTCCGGCTCCGCGTAGCTCAACGGCTCGGCCGCCTTCCGGAGCGCGTCAGGCCCGGCACCGGCGGCCGCCACCAGCGCGGCCGCGTCCGCCAGCGACAGCACGCCGGAAACGTGCGCCGCGCTCAGCTCGCCGATCCCCTGCCCGGTAACGAAATCCGGGGTGATCCCCCACGACTCCAGCAGCCGGAACAATGCCACCTCGACGGCGAACGCGGTGTCGTTCTCAGCGTCGCCGTACTCGGCCAGCTTCGCGTGCGCTTCTTCGTACGCCGTGGCGAACGTGGGGAACGCGCCGCTCAGCTCTTGGCCGAGGCCGCCGGACGCGGTGCCGGAGAACAGGAACGCCGTCGACGTCTCGCCACGGGCCACCCCGTGCACGACCTCGGCGGAGGTCTCGCCCTCGGCGACGGCGGCCAGGCCGCGAACCAGTTCCTCGCGACCAGTCCCGGTGACCACGGCCCGGTGCGGGAACGCCGACCGGCCGGTGGCGAGGGAGTAGCCGATGTCGAGCGGGTCGAGACCCGGGTTGCCGCGAACGTGCTCCAGCAGCCGCGTGGCCTGCGCCCGCAGCGACTCGGGGTTCCGTCCGGACAGCACCCACGGGATCGCGCCGCCCGCGAGGGTTTCCTGTTCCGGAAGCACCGCGGTGACTGCGTCGTCTTGGGGGGCCTCCTCCAGGATGATGTGCGCGTTGGTTCCGCTCATGCCGAACCCGGACACCGCGGCCAGGCGAGGCCGGTCGTCGCGCGGCCAGGCCACCGGTTCGGTGAGCAGCTCGACGCCGCCGGAGGCCCAGTCCACCCGGTGGTTCGGCTCGTCCACGTGCAGCGTCTTGGGCAGCAGATCGTTGCGCAGCGCGAGCACGACCTTGAGCAGCGAAGCGACCCCGGCCGCCGCTTGGGTGTGCCCGAGGTTCGACTTGATCGAGCCGAGCCGCAGCGGCCGTCCGTCCGGCCGTTCCCTGCCGTAGGTGGCCAGCAGCGCCTGCGCCTCCACCGAATCGCCGAGCGGGGTCGCCGTGCCGTGCGCCTCCACGAGGTCGACCTGGTCGCCCGATACCTGGGCGTTCGCCAGCGCCTGGCGGATCACCCGCTGCTGGGCCGGGCCCCGCGGCGACATCATCCCGTTCGAGGCGCCGTTCTGGTTGACCGCGCTGCCGCGGACGACTGCGAACACCGGGTGGCCGTTGCGGCGCGCGTCCGAAAGCCGTTCCAGCAGCAGCATCCCGGCGCCCTCGGACCAGCCGATGCCGTCCGCGGACTCCGCGAACGACCGGCACCGGCCGTCGACCGACAGCGTGTCGTCGACGCTGAACTCGGCGAAGGTCTGTGGGGAGGCCATCACCGTGACCCCGCCGGACAGCGCGAGCGAGCACTCGCCCTGGCGTAGCGCCTGCACCGCCATGTGCAGGGTCACCAGCGAGGACGAGCAAGCGGTGTCCACGGTCACCGTGGGCCCTTCGAGACCGAACGCGTAGGCGAGCCGTCCGGACACCACCGCCGAGGAACCGTAGTGGCCCGGGTAGTTGTGGTACATCACCCCGGTGAACACCCCGACCGGGCTGCCCTTCACCGACGCGGGCAGGATCCCGGCCCGCTCGAACGACTCCCAGGTGGTCTCCAGCAGCAGGCGCTGCTGCGGGTCCATCGTGAGCGCCTCCCGCTCGCCGAACCCGAAGAACCCGGCGTCGAACTCAGCCGCCTCGTACAGGAACCCGCCGTGGCGGGTCCGGCTGGCTCCCGGCCGCTCGCCGGTCGGGTCGTAGAGCCGGTCGGTGTCCCAGCCGCGGTCCGCGGGGAACTCGCCGACGACGTCGGAGCCGTCGGCCAGCAGCCGCCACAGGTCCTCCGGCGTGCTCACCCCGCCCGGAAACCGGCAGGCCATGCCGACGATCGCGATCGGCTCGTGGCCGGCCCCGCTGAGCTTCTTGTTCTGCGCGCGAAGACGCTCGGTCTCCTTCAGGGACGCACGGAGGGCGTGAACCAGCTTGTCGTCGGACTTGTTCATTCAGACCTTCTCCTGAGTCGCGTGGTCGTCGGCGCGGTGCGGGCCGGGTCGCCCGGGCACGGCTGCCGGGAGGTCCCCGGGAACGGCTTCGGCGGGGTTTTCCGTTATCGCCCAATGCACCCACCTGACGCCGTACGTTACGAGCGGTGAGCAGGGCATACCCACCCCTAACCGGCCGCCCGGCCCCCAGAGCGGGCCTGGATCGCCGCCCCCTGCCCGCAGAGCGGCTCGACGGCACCGGCCTAGGGGTTGCCGGTCCCGCGAAGGGACCGGAGACTTCCTGAACTGTGACTGCCCTGAACGAGAAATCGAGCCGATGGCTCCGGCGATTCCACGCGGCCGACGCCGCCGCGGTGCGACTGGTGTGCCTGCCGCACGCGGGCGGGTCGGCGACCGCGTACTTCCCGTTCTCGCGGGCGGTCGCCGAAGGCGGACTGGATGCCGATGTCATCGCCGTGCAGTACCCGGGCAGGCAGGACCGGCGGGACGAGCCGTGCTTCGACGAACTCGCCGCGATGGCCGAAGTCATCGCCGACGACCTCGGTCCGTGGATCGACCGGCCGGTGGCCCTGTTCGGCCACAGCATGGGCGCGACGCTCGGGTACGAGGTCGCGTGCCGGCTGGAGACGCGGGGCACCCGGCCGCTCGGCCTGTTCGCGTCCGCGTGCCCGGCACCCTCCGTGCCGCGGCCCGAGGACGTCCACGAGCTCGGCGACGACGGTCTGATCGCCGCCCTCAAGGAGATCAGCGGAACCGGCAGCGCCGTTTTCGGTGACGACGAGCTGCTGCGCATGGTGCTCCCCGCCGTCCGCGGGGACTACACCGCGGTCGAGACCTACCGCCACGAGCCCGGGCTCGCGCTGGACTGCCCGATTCAGGTGCTGCTCGGCGCGGACGACCCGGTCGTCGACCTCGCCGAGGCCGAAGCGTGGCGTGGCCACACCAACGGAAGCTGCGCGGTGAAAGTGCTGCAGGGCGGGCACTTCTACCTGAACGCCCAGCTTGCGGGCGTGCTGACGACCGTCGCCGCGTGCTTGCGCGACTGGCGCGGGGAGGCGCTCGCTTCGGCAACCCCTGATCTCGGGCGCCTGACGGGGGAGTAAACCCCAGGCCGCCTTCAGGTGCCGCCCCCATGGTCCGACGGGCCCGGGTCCGCGAAACTGGGCACAGCAAGGAAACAGACCGGACCACCGCCCCTCGGAGGCAGCCATGATGGCCATTCGACCCGCTCACGGTGTCGCGCAGCGGATGCTCCCGGACGGGCATCTCGAACTGGTCAGCAGCAGCCGCCGGGTGGACTGCGAACCGGTGGCCGCGGCCATGTGGATCGCCCTCAAGCAGCACAACGGCGACATCGACGGAGCCAGTGCCGTCCTCGCCGAGCTGTGGGAGACCGACGTCGAAGACCTCCGCTACGACATGATCGCCCTGGCCGGTTCCCTCTGCTCCCTCGGGCTGCTCACCGAGGTGTGAGTCCCCACAGCGCGACGCGAGTCCCCGCCGCGCCGTTGGCTTGGCGTCAGCGGGGACTCGCGGGATCACACCGGTTTGGTGTCCAATTCCTCGTCCAGGAGCGCGAAGAGGTCCTCGGCGCTGGCGTTCTCGATGTCGGCGGGCTTCTCGGGAGCCGAGTACGCCGCCAGCACCGCGGTCAAGCGGCTGACCAGCTTCTCGCGGTCGGCCTCGGCCAAGGCGTTGTCCCGCAACGCGGCTTCGAGAGCGGCCAGCCGGGAGTCCACAATGGACGGCTGGCCCGCCAGTCCCGTTCCGAGCAGCCCCGCCACGGCGCTCGGGGACGGGTAGTCGAAGATCAGAGTCGCGGGCAGGCGCTGTCCGGACAGCTCGTCCAGCCGGTTCCGCAGCTCGATCGCCGTCAGGGAATCGAAGCCCAGCTCGATGAACCCCTTGCGCGGGTCGATCGCGTCCGGGCGGTCGTGCCCGAGCACCACCGCTGCCGTGCCGCACACGAGGCCGAGCAGCGCCCGCTCCTGTTCCGCGGCGGGCAGGGCCGCGATCCGGGCCCACGAGTCGTCGGCGGCCGCGGCTCGCCGCCGCGTGCCCCCGCGCACCAGGCCCCGCAGCATCGGCGGCACGCGGTGCGCGTCGGACCGCAGCCCGGCCATATCGAGCCGGACCGGCACCAGCGCCGGCTGCGAGGTGCCGAAGGTCGCGTCGAACAGCTCAAGCCCGTCGGCGAAGGACAGCCCGGCCACGCCGGACCGCGCCATCCGGACCAGGTCGGTGTCGCCGAGCGCGCCCGCCATGCCGCCGGACCACAGGCCCCACGACAGCGACACCGCGGGCAACCCGAGTGCCGCACGGTGGTGGGCCAGCGCGTCGAGGAACACGTTCCCGGCCGAGTAGTTCGCCTGCCCGGCCGAACCGAGCGTGCCCGCGACGGAGGAGAACAGCACGAACGCGGCCAGGTCGAGCTCCGCGGTCAGCTCGTGCAGGTGCCAGGCCGCGTCCAGCTTCGGCCGCAGCACCGCGTCCATCCGCTCCGGAGTCAGCGCGAGCAACACCCCGTCGTCCAGGACGCCCGCCGTGTGCACGACCGCGGTCAGCGGGTGTCGGGAAGACACGCCGGCCACCAGCGCGGCCGCCGCGGTCCGGTCCGCGAGATCGCAGGCCGCCAGCGAAACCGAAGCGCCCAGCCCCTCCAGCTCCGCCTTGAGCTCCGCCGCTCCCGGAGCAGCCTCGCCACGACGGCTGGTGAGCAGCAGGTGGCGCACGTCGTGTTCGGTCACCAGGTGCCGCGCGATCAACGCGCCCAGCGCACCGGTGCCGCCCGTGACCAGCACGGTTCCGTCCGGGTTCAGCGACGGCGCCGAAGTCTCGGGGGCGAACTTCGCCAGCCGGTGCACCAGCACCGCCCCGTCCCGGACGGCGACCCCGGGCTCACCGGCTTGGATCGCACCGAGCACCGTGGCCAGCGGCGCCTCACTGCCGTCGAGGTCGACCGCGGCGAACCGGTCCGGGTATTCCAGCTCGGCCGACCGGACGACGCCCCACAGCGCGGCGTGGGCCAGGTCGGTGACGTCCTCCTCGGCACGCGTCGCGATGGCGTGGGAGGCGACCACGGCGAGCCGAGAAGCGGCCAGCGCCGGTTCACTGACCCACGCCCGTACCAGATCCAGCAGCCGGTTGGCAGCCTCGCGCGCCAGCGCGGGCGAGGCCGTCTCGGGTGCCGCGAACGATACGGACATCACGTCCGGGGCAGCCTTCCCCGCCCCCACCGCATCGATCAGCGCGGAAATGTCCACATAGGACTCCCCGCCGAGAGCGAAGGGATCCGCGCCGAGCACCGCGTGCGAAACGCCGGAAGCAGCGTCGCCGGAGTAGGGCAGCCATTCCACCCGGAACAGCGAGTCGCCTGCCGCCGGAGCGGCGAACGCGTCGTCGGCGATCGGCCGCAGCGCGAGCGACCCCACGGTCACGATCGGAGCCCCGGCGGGATCGGTGGCGGTGAGCGAGATGCTGTTCTCGACGTCCGAGGAGAGCAGCACGCGCAAGCTCGACGCCCCGCCGGCATGCAGCGAAACCCCGCTCCAGGCGAACGGCAACGCCGGCTTGTCCTCGGTCAGCCCGGCCAGGCCGATGGTGTGCAACGCGGCATCCAGCAGGGCGGGATGCAACGCGAACGCCGAACCGTCGGTGTGCTCCGGCAACGCGACTTCGGCGGCCAGAGTGTTCCCGTCGCGCCAGACCCGGCGCAGCCCGGCGAAAACCGGCCCGTAATCGAAGCCCTGGGCGGCGAGTTCGTCGTAACGACCGGTCACGTCGATCTCGACCGCACCGGCCGGGGGCCACTCCGCGGCGGCCACGGGCGGATCCACCGTCGGCGACACCCTCCCGCTGGCGTGGTGCGTCCACTCCCCGGTGTCCGCGGCCCGCGAGTAGATGCCCACCGCGCGGGTGCCCGACTCGTCCTCCGCACCCACCGTCACCTGAACCGGGACGGCTCCGTGTTCGGGCAGGATCAGCGGGACCGCGAGCGTCAGCTCGTCGAGCCTCGCGCAGTTCACCTCGTCGCCCGCCCGCACGGCCAGTTCGACGAAAGCCGTGCCGGGGAACAGCGGCACCCCCTGTACGACGTGGTCGCCGAGCCACGGCTGTGCGCGCAGCGAGAGCTGCCCGGTGAGCACGACGCCGCCAGTGTCGGCGGTCGTCACGACCGCGCCCAGCAGCGGGTGCCCGGCGTCGACCTGTCCGACCTCGGCGACCCCGCGGCCGCGGGCCCCGGTCGGGTTCTCCAGCCAGTAACGCTTGCGCTGGAAGGCGTACGTCGGCAGCTCGACCGGTGCACCGCCGGCGTAGAACGCGGAAAAGTCCACAGTGGACCCGGTGGTGAACAGCGCGGCCACGGCGGCGGCCGCCGACTCGCCTTCGTTCCGGTCCTTGCGCAGCACCGGAACGAACGTCGCCCGGTCGTCGGCGCCAAGGCACAGCTGACCCATCGCGGTGAGCACGGCCGACGGGCCGACCTCGACGAACGTCGTGACGCCGGCGTCGAGCAACGTGCGGACACCGTCGGCGAACCGGACGGCGTCGCGCACCTGGTTCACCCAGTACTGCGGCGAAGTCAGATCGGCGTCCGGCGAAACCGTGGAGACGATCGGGATCACCGGCTCGGAATAGGTCAGGTTCCTGGCGATGAGAGCGAAATCGGCGAGCATCGGCTCCATCAGCGCCGAGTGGAACGCGTGCGACACCTTCAGTCGCGAAGTCTTCTCGAAGTTCGATGCCACGGCGAGGACCGCGTCCTCGTCGCCGGAGAGCACCACCGACGCCGGTCCGTTGACGGCGGCGATCGACACGCCCTCGGTCAGCAGNCGGCTTCGGCGGCCGCGACGGCGACCATCGCCCCGCCGGCGGGAAGGGCCTGCATCAGCCGCGCCCGGGCCGTCACGAGCGTGCACGCGTCTTCGAGCGAGAGCACCCCGGCGACGTGCGCCGCGGCCAGCTCGCCGATCGAATGCCCCAGCAGGTAGTCCGGGCTGACGCCCCACGACTCAAGCAGCCGGAACACCGCGACCTCGACGGCGAACAACGCCGGCTGCGTGTACCCGGTCTCGTCGGAACCCAGCACGGACCGCACCGGCACGTCGAGGTGTTTGTCCAGTTCGGTGGCCACCGCGTCGAAGGCCTCGGCGAACGCCGGGTGGGCCGCGGCCAGCTCCAGGCCCATCCCGGCACGCTGGGCGCCCTGGCCGGTGAACAGGAACGCTGTGCGCCCGGTGCCCGCCACGCCTTCAACCACACCCGCCGGCGTGCGGCCCGCCGCGTACTCGGTCAGCGCCCGGATCGCGGCGGCCCGGTCGGCCGCGACGATCCCGGCGCGGTGCTCGGAATGGGTCCGGGTGGTCGCCAGCGAGAATCCGATGTCCATAGTGGACGCTTCGGCGGCGGAGGACGCGAGCTTGCCCGCCTGGGCCCGAAGGGCGCCGGAGTCGTTGGCCGACAGCAGCCAGGTCACCGGCCCGTCGTCCGAAGAACGAGTCACCGGGTCGCCCTGCTCGACGATCACGTGCGCGTTGGTCCCGCTGATGCCGAACGACGACACGCCCGCGCGACGCGGCCGCCCGGTCTCCGGCCACGGCTTCGGCTCGTTCAGCAGCGAGACGGTGTCGGTCCATTCGACGTGCGGCGACGGCTCGTCGGCGTGCAGCGTGCGCGGGAGCACGCCGCGCCGCAGCGCCTCCACCATCTTGATCACGCCGCCGACGCCCGCCGCGGCCTGCGTGTGGCCGACGTTCGACTTGAACGACCCGACGTGCAGCGGCCGGTCGGCCGTCGCCGCCTTGCCGTAGGTGGCGATCAGCGCCTGCGCCTCGATCGGGTCGCCGAGCTTCGTGCCGGTGCCGTGCGCTTCAACGGCGTCCACATCGGACAGTTTCAGTCCGGCGTCGGCCAGCGCCGCGCGGATCACGCGCTGCTGCGCGGGCCCGTTCGGAACCGTGATGCCGCTGGACGCGCCGTCGGAGTTGACCGCGCTGCCGCGCAGCACCGCGAGGACGTGATGGCCGTTGCGGCGCGCGTCGGAAAGCCGTTCCAGCAGAAGCATTCCGGCACCTTCGGAGCAGCCGACACCGTCGGCACCGCTGCCGAACGCCTTGCAGCGGCCGTCCGGGGAGAGGCCCTGCTGTTCGCTGAAGTAGACGAACATGTCCGGAGTAACCATCACGGTGACCCCGCCGGCCAGTGCCAGCGAGCACTCGCCGCGGCGCAGCGCCTGGGCTGCCCAGTGCAGGGCGACCAGTGACGACGAGCACGCCGTGTCGACCGACACCGACGGGCCTTCCAGCCCGAGGGTGTAGGAGATGCGGCCGGAAATCAGGCTGCCGTCGCTGCTGCCCGCGCCGTAGTCGTGGTACATCACGCCGGCGAAGACGCCGGTCTTGCTGCCCCGCAACGTCGACGGCACGATCCCGGCGCGCTCCACGGCCTCCCACGCGGTCTCCAGCACGACCCGCTGCTGCGGGTCGAGCGTGCGGGCCTCCCGCGGGGAGATGCCGAAGAACTCCGGCTCGAAGTCGGCGGCGTCGTAGAGGAAGCCGCCTTCCTTCGAGTACGTCGTGCCGGGGCGGCCCGTGGGGTCGAAGATCGACTCGGTGTCCCAGCCGCGGTCCCCGGGGAACTCGCCGACTGCGTCGACACCGCCCGCGACGAGATCCCAGAGCTGTGCGGGCGTGGCGACCCCACCGGGGTACCGGCAGCCCATCCCGATGACGGCGATCGGCTCGCTCATCGCCGCGACGAGCTTCTGGTTGTCCGCCTTGAGCCGCTCATTGTCCACCATGGACTGACGCAGCGCGGCGACGATCTGTTCGGTGGACGGTGCGGTGTTCTGCTCGTGGCCGGTCACTGGGAAGTCCCCTCGTTCGTCGGTCTCTCTGCCTGCCATCGCGGGCGTGAAGCAAACCAGCACTCATGGTCGTCTTGTCCGGATGGTAGGTCGGCGCGCAGCACAGCCGGATCCCCTGAAAACCCTTCTAGGGGAAGGAAAATCGGTGCTCCGTCACCAGGCGATGCGCAGGAGCGACGGACCCCGCACGATGACGCCGTACTCCCACTTCACGCCATCGCGGCCGTCCGCGAACCGCAATTCCGGAAACCGCACCAGGATCGCCTTCAACGCCTCCTGCAACTCAAGACGGGCCAACTGCGCACCAATGCAATGATGCGGCCCATGCCCGAACGCCACATGCGGATTCGGACTCCGCGTCAAGTCCACCACATCCGGATCCGCGAACACCTCCGGATCACGGTTAGCCGCATGCAACGCAGGCAACACCGGATCACCCGCCCGCACCACCACATCACCCAAGCGAACATCCTCGACCGCATAACGCGCGAACATCGCCGCCGTGTTGACCGGCACCCACCGCAACAACTCCTCCACCGCCGCCGGCACCAACTCCAGGTTCTCCCGCAACTGCGCCACCAGGTCCGGCCGCGTCAACAACGTGAAAACAAAACTCGGCAACGCCGACGAAACCGTCTCCACCCCACCAGTCAGCAACCCCGCACCAGCGATCGCGATCAACTCGCTCTCACTCAGCTTCTCACCAGCATCACGCGCATAAACAAGCGCACCAAGCAAATCATCAGCCGGCTCCTCACGACGCCGCGCAACCAACCCCGCCACATACCCGTCCAACCGATCGCCGTAGACATCCAGCACATCGCCCTTCGCCGTCGCGTCGCTGACGAGGGCCTGAGTCCACTCGCTGAAAATCCTGTGATCCTCCTCCGGCACACCGAGCAACTCACAGATCACCGTCACCGGCAACGGCCGCGCAAGCCCCTCCACGAGATCGCCAGGCCCGCCGCTCTCGACCATCCCGTCGATCAGCTCATGCACCAGCACACGGACACTCTCCCGCATCGCCTCCAGCCGACGCGCGGTAAACGCCTTGCTCACCAAACGACGCAACCGGGAGTGATCCGGCGGATCCATCCCCATAATGCCATCACCCATCTGCTGACGACGCATCCTCGGCTGATCAAGCCCCTGCGCCAACTCACGACTGAACCGCGAATCAGTCAACACCAACTTGACGTCGGCATACCTCGTCGCCAACCACGCCGGCTCACCAAACGGCAACTGCACCCGACTCACCGGCTCGTCACACTGCAACCGACGATACGTCTCAGAAACAGACGTCTCACACATATCGAACGGATACGCCCGCACAGTCCGACGAATGCTCATCACAATTCCCCTCCGATCACAGCCATCGGTTGCTCCAATGCCTGGGTGTCATGGGTGTGCTGGACATAGGAAAGCGCCGACATCAGCGTCGACGAGGTGATCCGGCCGCTCGGCGCGCGCTCGGCGATCCCGCGCAACGGCAGCGAACCGAGCTCGGACCAGCCGAGCCTGCCGTCCGCGTCGAGCGTGCTGCGCGCCTGGCCCGCGTTGTCCGGATGCAGGCAGTACGGCACGTCGAGCAGACCGCGTTTGAAGGCGACCACGAGCGCGCGGTCGAGATCGGCGTGGCTGTTGAGGACCGCGTCGACCAGGGCGTGGGCCTCGCGGTAAACCTGGTTGTCGGCGTCCACAATGGCCTTGATGCCTTTAGCCGACGCCGCCGCGTGTTCGAGCGCGGTCACGTTCTCCGCGACGGTCGGGATGCGGTGCGCTTCGGCGGCGGTCTTGACGATCAACCGCTCCGAATCTGTGCTCATCGCCAGTTCAGCGGCCTTGCCCAGCAACAACATCGCGCCGTCGGGCGTGCGCGGGAAGAGGCCCATGTAGGCGTAGATCACCACGTGCCAGGTCGCTTCCGGCAGGAACTCGGCGCACAACCGGCGCAGCGCGGCAACCGCTTCGCGATCCTGCTGAAGGTTCGTCTGNGTTCGTCTGCTGCGCATAGCTCACCGAGATACTGCGTACGCCTTTGCGGTAGAAGAACAACGCCTCCAGAAAGCTGATCGCGACCAGCTCGCTCGGCGGGCACAGTTGCCCCAGCATGCAGCCGCCGAACGTCTCCAGATGCGGACGGCCGCCCGGATGTTCGGCCTCGACGAGCAGATCGCAGCAGGACGCCCAATTCCGCACGGCTTCGTCGAGCGGCGTGCGGCTGTAGGGCAGGCAGTAGGAAACCGGGCCGCCCTCAGTGGCGTGCAGACCGGCGGCGATCATCGCGCGGAAGATGTCCACCGGCCGCGCCGAACCGTGCCGGACCTGCACCGGGAAGTCCGGGCCTTCGAGGCCGTCGAGCATGGCCCGGGTCACCTCGGGCGGATGGTTGACGATCGGGTAGCCGTTGAGCGGAATCCCGTTGCGCAACGCATGTGCCGCGGATTCGGTGTCGCGGACCCGGGTGTAGCTGTCGAGCGTAAGCGTGCCGACGGTCGCGGCGTTCGCGTGTTTGGTCGCGACCAGACCGGCGCGCATCGCGGCCGGACTGTCGAAGCCCATGCGCGGTTGCACGACCAGTTCCCCGGCCGCGTGCCGCTGCGCGACGAACCGCTCGAAGCTCACGCCTCCTCCAGCTGGCTGACCCCGCCGGGAAGCGTGGCCGCGAAATGCCGGAAGGCGGCGGCGTTCTTCTCGTCGAACACCCCGTCGAACCCGGCGAACAGCAGCTCCGCGGTCTGCTCGTCCGACAGCGGTCCGCCAGTGCCGAGCTTGCCGCCGATCACCATCGGCAGCCGACGCAGCTCCGGGATTCCCCGCAGCCGCTGCACGACCCGGAGCCCGTCTTGGTAGCCGTGCCCGTTGACGCTGCTCAGCACCAGCATCGCCGGACGGCGGCTGACGCATTCGGACTCCAGCAGCTCGTCCGGCACGCACGCACCCAGGTTCACCACGTCGAAACCGAGTTCTCCCACCAGAAGTTCGAGGTAGACGAGGTTCCAGGTGTGCGAGTCCGACGCCATGCTGCTGACGATCACCGTGCGTCCGCTGGGCTCTTCGACGATGCTGCTGCCGTACGCGCGGACCTCCTCGCTCATGGCGACACCTCATAAGCTCGCTGATAGTCCAATCGCGACACTGAGATGACCTCATCGCCGCGGACCACGACTTCGGTGGGCGCCGGGCGGCCGAGAAAGCTGATCAGACTCGCGGTGACGCCGTACGCACCGACGTTCGGCACGGTCAGCAGGTCTCCAGCGGACAGCTCAGGCAGCTTCGCCGCCTTCGAAAGCGAGTCACCGGGAGTACACAGTGGACCGACGAGCTGTCCCGGGTTGTCCCCGATCTGCTCGACACCGACCGCGGCGGGCAGCAGCCGTCCGATCCCGGAAAGGCCGCCGACCACGTTGATCCCGGCGTCGAGAATGACGAACCGGTGGCCCCGGCTCTCCTTCACGTTCACGACACCGGCCAGCAACGTCCCGCACGTGCCGGACAGGTAGCGGCCGGATTCGCAGGCCAGCTCGACCTCGCCGCTGCGCCATTCGGGCAGGTACAGGTCGAGAAGCTGCTCCAAACCGTTGCGCAGCTTCGGATAGTCGGTGCGCTCGCCGGGAACCGCGTACGGCGACGAGAATCCGCCGCCGATGTCGAGCAGTTCCAGCGGCAGCCCCGTCTCCTGACGCAGCTGCGCGGCCGACTGCAGCACGAACTCGTATTCGCCGAGCAGCGCGTCCTCGTCCTGCGCGTTGCTCATGGTGAAGAAGTGCGCGCCGACGATCTTCGCCCCGGGCACCGCCTTGAACAACGGCATCAGCTCGGGCAGCGTCTCAGCGTCGACGCCGAACTGCGACGGCCGGCCCATCATCCGGATCCCGGTCGACGCGCTGCCCTGTGTGGTGTTCACCCGCAGCAGGCAGCGCGCGACGGTGTCCTGCCGTTCCGCCGCGGCACCAACGTGTTGCAGGTCAGTCAGCGATTCCACGGAGAACAACCGGACGCCGGCGGTGATCGCCGCGGCCAGCTCGCCGTCGGTTTTGCCCGGGCCGGTGTAGAGGATGTCCCCGGGCGCGAACCCGGCGGTCAGCGCGTTGGCCAGCTCACCGGTCGAGCTGATCTCCGCGCGGCATCCGCCTTCGCGGAGTTCGCGGGCGATCTCCGGATGCGGGTTGGCCTTCAGCGCGTAGTAGACCGCGAACCCCTCCGGGAGCAGGCCGAACAGCTGATCGCGCGACTGGGCGGTCACGTCAAGGTCGTACACGTAAGCCGGCGTGCCGAACCGTGCGGCCAGCTCGTCGTACTTGCTCATTTGCGGGCACCTTCCACCAGCAGGGCGAGTTCCTTCGTCGCGTTCTTGCCGTGCGCGGTGAGCGGGAACTCGTCCACGACGTGGCACAGCGCGGGCACTTTCTGCGGCTCCAGCCGCTGCGCCAGTTCCTTGAGCACCGTGGTCGGCGGCAAGTCGCTTTCCACGCAGATCGCCAGGTCACGAGTCTCGCTCGGCGGGATCGCCCCCGCCGCGCGCACGCCGGGGATGTCCATCGCGGCCGCCTCGATCTCCAAAGTGGACATCCGGATTCCCTTGCGCTTGAACATGTCGTCGCGACGGCCCTCGAAGTAGAGGTAGCCGTCCTCGTCGAGCCGGCCGTAGTCACCGGTGTGCAGGCGAAGCTCGCCGGTGGCCTCGTCCCGGCGGAACGCTCGCGCGGACAGCTCCGGGGCACGCCAGTAGCCGGGCATCACGTGCGGTCCGGCGGCCACGATCTCGCCGATTTCCCCAGCGGGCAACGGAGTTCCGTCGGCGGCGAGGATGTGCACGGTCGTGCCGGGCAGCGGAAGCCCCGACGAACCCGGACGCTCGGTGTCCTCCTCGGGCGGCATGACGGTGATCCGCTTGCACTCGGTCTGCCCGAACTGGCGGACGACGCGGACGCCGGGGAAAGCGTCGCGGAGCTTCGCGATGGTCGAATCCGGCAGCGCCGCGCCGGTGTTGGTGAACAGCCGCACCGGAGCCGGTTCGCCCTGTTCCCGCTCGGCAAGGGTCGCGATCATCGTCGCGAGCGAAGGCACGATCGGAACGACCGTCGCGCCGACCTCGCGCATCCGCCGCAGCAGGCGAAGATCGGATTCGGCGTCGGCGAGCACAATCTCGCTGCGGCCGAGCGTCGAGAGGAGGACTTTGTACAGACCGTAGTCCCAGGACATCGGGAACCGGCAGAAAACGACGTCGTCCTGGCGGTAGCCGAGCACCGCCTGGATCGCGCTCGCGGCGAAGGTGACCTGCCGGTGCGGCCCGATGACGCCCTTGGGCGCGGCCGTGCTGCCGGAGGTGTAAACGAGAACCGCGACGTCGTCCAGCTCGACTTCGGCCGGCTCTGCGCGAGTGCCATCGCGGTAGGCTTCCTCGACTTCCGTCCACAGTGGAGCAAACTCTCCGGGTTGCACGATCAGCACCGGTTCGGCGTTCTCGACGACGGAATCGAAGTGGAACTGCTTCATCGCCGGGTTGATCGGCACGAACACCGCGCCCCGGCGGGAAGTGCCGTGGAAGAGCGCGACCAGCGCCCGGTCCGTCGGCAACTGCACTACCACGCGATCGCCGCGCCCGATCCCGCGCCGCGCGAGGACCGCCTCCACCGCGTGACTCCAAGCGGCCAGCTCGGCATACGTCCACACCCCCGCCCGGTCGCGCACCGCGGCGGCGTCCGGCGCACCGGCCGCCGCCGCGTCGAGCAGGGCATGGACGAGAGAACCGGATTCGTTCACGACTGCCACTCCCGAAAGGATTCGTAGAATCACCGTGCCTGCGCGGGATAGCTCCCCGACGTCGGAGAAAAGCTATCCGCGCGCAGCCGGTGATCCACACCCCTAACGGCCCCTAGCTGGCACTCTGCCGGTCCGGCCCGAACGCCGTGAAGGGCTCCTTGCGGGAATCTGATTCCCGCAAGGAGCCCTTCACCGACGACTAGGCGGGGACCGGGCTCAGCAGCTCCACGGCCCGCGCCGCCAGCGTTTTCCGGTCGATCTTGCGGTTCGAATTCAGCGGGAACTCCTCGACGTGCTCGTACCGCCGCGGGATCACGCCCTCGGGCAGCACCGCCCGCAACGCCCGCACCAGCTCTATCACCGGCCGCCGCGGCCCGGTGTAGAAGACGAACAGCTCAGTGCCGCCATCCCCTTGGACACCGAGCGCTACCGCCTGCACCCCGCACGCCTGCAACGCGTGCTCCACCTCGGTGAGCTCCACACGCCAGCCGAGCACCTGCACCTGCGAATCGAGCCGCCCCAGGTACGCGAGGTCGTCGCCGCCGAGCCGCCGCACCCGGTCGCCCGTGCGGTAGAACCGCCGACCGTCGCGGTCCAGGAACCGGCCCTTCTCGTCAGCCGGGTCGAGATACCCCGGCGTCAGCTGCGGTCCGGCGATGGCGAGTTCGCCCTCTCCCGCCTCGTTCTCGTCGATGAGCAGGTACTCGTGTCCCTGGTGCACCGCGCCGATCGGCACCACGCCGTTCACCGCGATCCGCGGGGTTTCCTCGTCGTCCCAGCGGTACCCGGCAACGGTGATGGTCAGCTCCGTCGGGCCGTAGAGGTTCTCGGTCACGGAATTGCCCGCCGCCGCCCGCCAGTCCGCGGTGTCGCGGACAGTCAGTGCTTCCCCGGCGAAGAAGCTCCACCGCAGGCCGGGCATCGCATCTGGGGTGAGCCGTCCGGTGCGGCGCACCAGGTCGATCGCGCTCGGCGTGGAAAACCACACGGTGAGGCCGCGCTCCTCCACGAACGCCGGCACGTTCCGGTAGGCCGCTCCCGGCAGGACCACCGCTTCCGCACCCGCGCCCCACGCGCAGAAGAGGTCGAACATCGCGCAGTCGAAGTTCAGGTCGAACGTCTGGGAGAAGACGTCGTCCGGGGTGAAGTCGTACCGCGCGTCGAGCAGGCCGAAGTAGTGCTCGGTGGAGCCGTGGCCGATCCGGACTCCCTTCGGCCGTCCCGTAGAGCCCGAGGTGAACAGGATGTACGCGGAGTCCTCAGGTCGCACGTCCACGGGCTCGCTGAGCGCGGTTTTCGGTTGCCACAGCCCTGGCTGGCCGACCTCCGGGGCCAGGAGGGTCTTGACCGGCGGAGCCACGGTCAGGCCGCGTTCGTCGGCGATGATCGCGTCCGCCTCCGCCGCCTCGACCATCTGCGCGGTCCGGGCCGCCGGGAAGTCCGGCCGCAGCGGGACGACCGTCGCCCCCGCGTACAACCCGGCCAGAATCCCGGCGTAGGCGGTCACGCCCTTGCCGGCCAGCACCCCTACCGTGCGGGCGCCGGACTCCGCCAGCGCGCCGCCCCACAGCAACGCCCGCTCGTGCAGTTCGCCGTAGGTCAGCGTCTGCCCGCCGACGCTGACCGCCGGCCGGGACTCGGAACGGGCCAGCCCGCGCAGAAACCGCGCGTGCAGTCCCGAGGTGGTCGTCGTGTCCATCGTGGTCCTCCGCGTTACTGTGCCGATCGCTGCTGACCCGACCACAGTCACGGCCTAGTGGCTTCGTGGCAACGGTTACCTGCCGGGTCGGGGTCGGCCTGCATTTGGCCGGATCAGCAATAGGGGTGCCGGCGCGTCGCTCGGAAGCGGCGGCCCGGGGTAAGGTTCAAAACCGAACCGGGCGGTCGGTTTCCCTGCCCGGTGAAGTGCCCGACCCAGCCACCGGAGTAGCCATGTGGGACAGCTCTTTCGACGAAGCCCTCCGCCCGTACCTTCCGTTCCTGCCCGCCGACGAGGCGCTGACCGCCGAGACCCCGCTCAAGGAGTACGGCCTCGACTCGCTCGCCACGGTGGAACTGCTGGCCGTGCTGGAGGAGAAGTACAACGTCCGGTTCTCCGACGACGCGCTGAACCTGGAGACGTTCGAGAACCCCGGACGCCTCTGGACGACGCTGTCGAAGCTGCAGCCGGCTAGCTGACCCGCGAGGGACCCGCGCCGCGCCGCCGCGGCTGCAGCGCGAGCCGCGGGTTCACCGTGGTCACCTCGAACCGGCTGGTGGTGGCTCGGACGCGGCCGAACAGCGTGTCCGGCCCGGCCACCCACAGCTTGCGCACGCCGAGCTGTTCGAGCGACGAGACGACGTCCGGCCAGCGCAGCGGCTCGACGATGCTGTCCAGCAGCATCGTGCGGACCTGCTCGCCGGACCGCAGCACCGAACCGTCCTGGTCAGCGATGATCGGAAGGAGGGGATCATGGAAGTCGAGGCCGCCGAGCACCTCGTCCTCGGCCTTGCGCCGCAACGCGCCGAACGCGCGCGAGTGCAGCGGAGGACGCATCGTGTACAGCGACAGCCCGCCCATGCTCCGCACGGTCTGCTTGAGCCAGTCGAGGTTCCGCTCCCGCACCGAGACCATGTAGAAGTCGTGGTCGATATAGCAGGAGATGTCCGACCATTCGCCGCGCCCGTCCAGTTCGGCCAGCGCGTCGCGCAGTTTCTCCTCCGGCGTGCGGACGAACGAGTGCGTGACGACGTCGGTGTGCTCGGTCGCGAAGAACTCGTCGAGGCACTGCGCGAGCTTCGCGGTCATCCACACCGCGTCCGGGAAAGTCAGCGAACCGGCGTACACACTGGCCGGCTTCTCGCCGAAACTCGGGCCGGTGCAGTAGTCCGGGCTCATCCCGTACTCCTGTTCGGCCCACTCGGCGAGCGCGACGCAGGTGAGCATGAACCCGACCTGGGCGTACTCGGAGTAGTCGCCCTCGGCCTCGCGGAAGCGGTCGACCAGCGAGTAGCCCAGCCGGTCGTCGGCGTCCTTGATGAGCCTGCGCGCGAACGGGTTGATGAGCAGGAACTTGCCGAAGTCGGCGAACCGGCACGGGCTCATCCCGGGGAACACGACCGCCGATCCGGCCTGGCTGGCCTCATCCATGACTGGCGACCTCTCTTTCGGCGGGAGAATGGACTTCCTGCAGGAATCCCAGCAGGATTTCGCGGAACCGCTGCGGTTCCTCGAGATGGGGAACGTGGCTCGATTCCGGGAGGATCTCCCAGCGCACGTCGTGGATCCGGTCGTAGTACGGCTGCACAGTGGCCGGGGTGGCCTCGTCGTGCGCGCCGGAAATGAGCAGGGTCGGCACCTCGATGTCGTCGAGACGGTCGATCACCGAGTAGTCCGCGAGCGTGCCGGAGACGGTGAACTCGCTGGGCCCGTTCATCACCGAGTAGACGGTGTTGTTGTCGGCCATCTCCATGAACGACGCGAGATAGTCGGCGGGCCACGGCAGCACCCGGCAGACGTGCCGGTCGTAGAAGACGCGCATGAGGTCGAAGTACTCCTGCGTGTCCGTCGTGCCGGCGGCTTCGTGCGCCCGCAGTCCCTCGTCGACGCCGGGCGGGAGCAGCGCGCGCAGCCGGTCCATCTCGCTGCGCCACAGCTCGTACGAGGCGGGCGAGTTGGCGATCACCAGCCCGCGCAGGCCGTCCGGGCGTTCGGCGGCGTGCCGCGCGACGACCAGCCCGCCCCAGGATTGTCCATAAAGGACGTAGTTGTCCTCGATGCCGAGCCGGTGCACCAGGTTGTCCAGCTCGTCGCCGAACAGCTCCGGGTTCCAGAACCCGGGGCCGGCGTCCGGCAGCCTGCTCGATCCGCCGCTGCCGAGCTGGTCGTAGTGCACGACCGGGAATCCGTGCTCGGCGAGTTCGGTCAGGCTCAGCAGGTAGTCGTGCGTGCTGCCCGGCCCGCCGTGCACCACGACCACGGCGGGTGCCGCCCCTCCCGGTTGCCCGGTGACCCGGTACCAGGTGCGGTGCTCGCCGAACGGGACCCAGCCTTTCGCGGTGGGCGCCACAGCCATGCTCATCACCTCGTTCGCCTCCCTCGTCCTTCTCCGGCGCAGCGCGGCCGGATCCGGTTACCTGTCTATCCGTCGGCGCCCGCGCGCCACCAGCCCCTAAGGGGCGTCTAAAGCCGAGCCAAATCAACTTTCCCCGCGACCGATTCAGGGGTCCCCTACCGGGTGGGCGAGGCGGTGGACCGGCCCTACCGTTTCCGTTGTCCCGCCGCACCTACGAATCCCGGAGCTGCCGCGATGCGCGTGATGCTGATGGTCCTCCCGACGAGGACGCACGTTTACAGCATGGCTCCGGTGGGCTGGGCGCTGGCCGCGGCAGGGCACGAGGTGCGCTTCGTCGGGCAACGCAACCCGCGCGAGGTCGCGTCGTTCGCCGAGACCGGGCTGGACGCCATGTGGTTCGGCGACGAACTCGACCTCGCCCGGCACCGCAGGCTCCAGGTCGATCGCAACAACGCGAGGCAGCGCGACTTCCGGATCTCCGAAAGCCGTCCCGAGCGCTACACCGACGAGTACGTGCGCAACGTGTACGAGCACTGGGTCGACGTGTTCCGCTGGACCACTCCGGATTCGCTGCTCGACGAACTCGTCGTCTTCGCCCGCCAATGGCAGCCGGACCTCGTGGTGTGGGACCCGGTGATCTACGCCGCGCCGATCGTCGCGCACGCCCTCGGGGTGCCGCACCTGCGGATGATCGACGCCGCCGACCAGACCGCCCGCATCGGCGCGCAGTACCGCGACCGCAGAGCCAGCCGTCCTGAGGACACCTCGCCGGACCCGTTCGTGACGTGGATGTCCGCCGCGGTCGGCCGGTTCGGCGCCGACTACGACGAAACCCTGCGCTACGGCGTGCGGACCATCGACTGCCATCCGTCGTATCTGCGGTACGACGGCGTGGACGTCGACTACGTCCCGGCCCGGTTCGTGCCGCAGGACAAGCCGGCGGCGATCCCCTCGTGGGTGCTGGAGCAGCCGGAGCGGCCGCGGGTGATGCTCGCCCTCGGCAGCTCGGACCGGCAGGTGCCCGGCATCGCGGAGACCGCCGCCGGGGACCTGCTGGACGGCCTCGCCGGCCTCGACATCGAGGTGATCGCCACGGCGGACGCGAGCCGGCTCGCGTCCGTGCGCGCGATCCCGGACAACGTCCGCGCGGTCGATCCCGTGCCGATGAACGAACTCCTCGCCTCGTGCTCCGCGATCGTGCACCAGGGCGACGGCGCGACGATCGGCAGCGCGGTCGTGCACGGCGTCCCGCAGCTGGTCATCCCGGACGCCACGTGGAGCGAACGCTGCTCTGCGGTGGCTCAGGCGAAGCGCGGCAACGGTTTGCTGGTGGACCTCGGGGACGTGACGCCCTCCAGGGTCCGCGCGGGAGTGTGCCGCTTGCTGGAAGAACCGTCCTTTCGCGAATGCGCGCTCAAAGTGCGCGACGAAATGCTGGCGACGCCCACACTCGACGACCTCGTACCGGAACTGGAACGGATGGCGCGATGCCCGTGACGCGGCCGCCGACCATGCGGGCGATCGGGTTTCTCGTGCTGAGCCTCCCGATCCGGCTCGTCGCGTTCGTGCTGATCCTGGTGACCATGCTGGTCGGCGTCGCGACGACGATGCTGTGGATCGGCATCCCGGTCCTGCTGGTCGCGACCTCGCTGATGCGTTCGTATTGCGCCTTCGAACGACGCTGGGCACGCCAGATGCTCGGCGTCGCGATCGCCGAACCGGCCCGCCGGCCACCGGCCGGACCGGGCATGCTCGCGGTGTGGCAGGCGCGGTTGCTCGACGCCGCCACGTGGCACGAGTTCGCCTTCGTGCTCATCGCTTTTCCGTTGGGCATCGTGGAATTCGTGGCGGGCGTCGTGTCCATCGCAGCACCTCCTTTCGGGATTTTCGTGGCACCGCGCATCGGGGCGGTGCACGGCGAGCTGGCGACGTCGTTCCTCGGCCCGAACCGCACCGCGCAACTGGAAGCGCGCACGCAGCAGCTGCGGAACTCCCGAGCACGCGGAGTCGACGCGGTGGAGGCCGAACGGCGCCGGATCGAACGAGACCTGCACGACGGCGCGCAGCAGCGGCTGGTGTCCGTCGCGATGAGCCTGGGCCGCGCCCAGCTCAAACTCGATCTCGACGACCCGACCGCGGTCCGCGAACTCATCGGAGCCGCGCACGCTGACGCCAAACTCGCTGTCTCGGAGTTGCGTGACCTCGCGCGCGGCATCTACCCGCCGGTGCTCCAGGATCGCGGCCTGGACGCAGCGTTGTCTTCTCTTACCGCAAGAATGCCTATCCCTGTTGAGGTCGAGGTTACCGTACAACCCCGGCCGCCCGCACCTGTCGAGACGACGACTTATTTCATCGTGAGCGAAACGCTCACCAACGTGACCAAACATTCCGGCGCCGACCGCGCGTCCGTGCGAGTGACCCGTGACGACGACACCGTAGTCGTCGAGATCACCGACAACGGCCACGGCGGCGCCTCGATGCGCCCCGGCGGCGGCCTGGCCGGATTGGCCGACCGCGCCGCCACGATCGACGGCGTGCTCACCGTCGTCAGCCCCGCCGGCGGCCCCACCGTCGTGCGGGCCGATCTGCCCGTCCGCTGGTGAATCCTGTTGTGGAGGCAAGAGAAATGCGCGTCGTGATCGCGGAAGACTCGGTGCTGTTGCGCGCCGGGGTGCAAAGCCTGCTCGCGGACGTCGGCATCGAAACCGCCGCCGCGGTCGACAACGGCGACGATCTGCTGGTGGCCATCCGAGACCACCGCCCCGACCTGGTCATCGCCGACGTCCGCATGCCGCCGACGTTCACCGACGAGGGCCTGCGCGCGGCTTTGGCCGCCCGCAAGGAAATCCCCGGCCTGCCGGTGCTGGTGGTGTCGCAGTACGTCGAAGGAAGCTATGCGGTGGACCTGATCGCGGAAGGCACGTCCGGCGTCGGCTATCTGCTGAAGGAACGAGTCGCCGACGTCGCCGACTTCCTGGAAGCAGTCCGCCGCGTCGCCGGCGGCGGTTCAGCCATCGACCCGGACGTCGTGGCACAGATGCTGTCCCGCAGCCGGGATCCGCTGGAGGCGTTGACCGCACGGGAAACCGAGGTGCTCGCCCAGATGGCGCAAGGCCTGTCGAACACGGCCATCGCCAAGGCTTTGGTGGTGACGCAGGGAGCGGTGGAAAACCACATCAGCAACATCTTCGCGAAGCTGGGCCTGGAGGCCAGCCGGGACCAGAACCGCCGCATCCGCGCCGTCCTGACCTATCTGGACAGCACCGCGGTCCACGCCTGATTCACCGGATCGATACCGTGCAAATGTTCGAGCGGCGGCGGTAGCTTGGGGATATGGATCTTGGACCTGTTCCCCTGTCGTCCGTTGTGGACGAAGTAGTCGTTCTCTTGTGGCGCAAGACTTCTGTCACTCGCGCTGCCGCCACTCGCACCTCTGCCACCCGCCGCCGATCGCTCTTGCCTTCCAGCTCAGCCCTTCGCCCGAGCCGACCGTTCCGAAGACGCGCATTCCGCGCAGCTGCCGAAACCGGAACCGCGGTGCTGCGAAAAGCCCGCATCGCGCTGCGCCGATGCGGGCCCCGCTCCCTCACACTATGGACGGGGCGAGCTACCGCGCCCGCCAGCTCGTCGCCGGAACAAACCTTGCCAACGGTTGCCGAGGTGACGGCACAGCAGTTTCCTCGCGCCCAGCCCCCGCTGCCTGACCGACAGCCGCCAATGCCACCAGCAGCGCAGCCACTTCAACGTCGTCCGGGTTTCCGCGCACCACACGTACTGCGGGCGCTACCACTGCAGCGCGCTGTTCACCGCACGCCCCAACAGCTTCCGCACCAACCACACCCGCAGACGCTGTCACCGCGTCACGCCGTTCACCTCGCCCCCCAACAGCTTCCCCACCAGCCACACCCACAGACGCCGCCAGCGAATCACACCGTTCGCCACGCACCCCAACAGCTTCCCCACCAGCCACACCCGCAGACGCCGCCAACGAATCACACCGTTCCTCACGCGCAGAAGCAACCTCCAGGCCAACAGCTTCCCGCGACGCCGCAGGAAGCTTCGTCCTGGCCGCACCTGCGCCCCTTGCCGCCTCGCACCGGTCACCGCGCGTCCCGGCAGCCCGGCCCAAACCACCCGGCACCCCGCCGGGCTCGCCCCGCGCACCCGACTCGCCAACCGAGGCAAGAACCTCCGATCCCGCCCCCAGATCCGCCGCCTCCATCACATCCCCCGTACCTAGACGCGCGACCCGGACCCCCATCACATCGGCGGGTTCCCGTGCTTGCGCGCCGGAACCTCGGCGTGCTTGGCCCGCAACATCGCCAGCGACCGGATCAGCATCTCCCGCGTCCGGCCGGGCTCGATCACGTCGTCGACCAGTCCGCGTTCAGCCGCGTAGTACGGATGCATCAGCTCGGTCTTGTACTCCTTGATCTTCTGCCGCCGCACCGCCTCCGGGTCGTCGGCCGCGTTGATCTCGCGACGGAAGATCACATTCGCCGCGCCCTCGGCACCCATCACCGCGATCTCGTTCGTCGGCCAGGCGAGCGAAACGTCCGCGCCGATCGACCGCGAATCCATCACGATGTACGCGCCGCCGTAGGCCTTCCGCAGGATCACCTGCACCCGCGGCACTGTCGCGTTGCAGTAGGAGTACAGCAGCTTCGCACCGTGCCGGATGATGCCGCCGTGTTCCTGGTCCACCCCGGGCAGGAAGCCGGGCACGTCGACCAGCGTCACCAGCGGGATGTTGAACGCGTCGCAGGTTTGCACGAACCGCGCGGCCTTCTCGCTCGCCTCGATGTCGAGCACGCCGGCGAGCGTCGCAGGCTGGTTCGCCACGATCCCAGCCACGTGCCCGTCGAGCCGGGCCAGTGCGCATACCACGTTCGTCGCCCACCCGGCGTGTACCTGAAGAAACTCGCCGTCATCGACGATTTTCTCGATCACCGCACACATGTCGTACGCGCGGGCCGCGTCGGTCGGCACCACCTCAAGCAGTTCGTCCGTGCGGCGGTCCGCCGGATCGGCCGTCGGCTCCACCGGCGGCACCTCGTTGTTGTTGGACGGCAGCAACGAAATCAGGTACCGCACATCCTCAAGACAGCTGGGTTCGTCGTCATAGACGAACGCGGCGACCCCCGATGTCGAGGCGTGCACGTCCGCGCCGCCAAGACCGTTCTGGGTGATCTCCTCGCCGGTCACCGCGTGCACCACGTCCGGGCCGGTGATGAACATCTGCGAGGTTTCGCGCACCATGAACACGAAATCCGTCAAAGCGGGCGAATAGGCGGCGCCGCCCGCGCACGGGCCGAGCATCACCGAGATCTGCGGAATGACCCCCGAAGACCGGGTGTTGCGCTGGAAAATGCCGCCGTACCCGGCGAGCGCCGTCACGCCCTCTTGAATCCGCGCACCGGCACCGTCGTTGAGCGACACCAGCGGAGCACCGGCCGCCGCGGCGAGATCCATCACCTTGTGGATCTTCTGTGCGTGCGCCTCGCCGAGCGCGCCGCCGAAAATGCGGAAGTCGTGGGCGTACACGAAAACCGTGCGTCCGTACACCGTTCCCCAGCCGCACACCACGCCGTCCGAGTACGGCTTGCGGTGTTCGAGGCCGAAAGCCGTCGCGCGATGCCGCCGCAAGGACTCGATCTCGGTGAACGAACCCGGGTCGAGAAGCAGTTCGACGCGCTCGTGTGCGGTCAGCTTGCCGCGGTCGTGCTGCCGGGCGGTCGCGGCGTCGTCGGGACCGCGGCGTGCGGCTTCCTTGATCTCCCGCAGTTCCTCGAGTTTGCTGTCGAATCCGACCGCCAGTGCCTCAGACATGCGCGCGCCCCTTGTCGACAAGCCGATCGGTCAAGTGCCGGAGAATCACGTCCTGGTGGCGGGTCAGGAAGAAATGCCCGCCGGCGAGCGGAACCAGCTCGAAGCCCGCCGAGGTGTGCTCGCTCCACGACCGGACCTCGTCGACCGAGGCGACCGGGTCGGCGGTGCCGGTGAACGCGACCACCGGGGCGGCCAGCGGCGGGCCCGGCTGATACCGGTAGGTCTCCACGGCACGATAGTCGTTGCGCACCACGGGAAGGATCATCCGCACGACGTCGTCGTCGCCGAGCAGGTCCATTTCGGTGCCGCTCAACCGGCGCAGTTCGTCGATCACGCCGTCGTCGGTGCGGGTGTGCACGTTCTCGTTGCGATGCCGCGACGGGGCCCGGCGGCCGGAGACGAAGAGCGTGTGCACTTCGGTGCCCGCGGCCTCCAGCCGCCGGGTCACCTCGAAGGCGATCATTCCGCCCATGCTGTGCCCGAAGAGCGCGAGCGGCCGGTCGTCGCGGCCGCGCAGCAGCTCGGCGATCCGGTCGGCCAGCGCATCGATGGTGGTCAGGAACGGTTCGTGCCGCCGGTCCTGGCGCCCCGGGTACTGCACCGCCAGTACCTCGATGTCCGGCGTCAGCGCCCGCGAAACCGGGAAGTAGAACGGAGCCGAACCTCCGGCGTGCGGCAGGCACACCAGCCTTGCCTTCGCCTCGGGCGACGTGTGGAAGCGGCGAAACCAGCTGTCCTCGTCAGAATTCGCGCTACCCGTCATGTCGTCCCACCGCCTTTCCGACGTCTGCGCCGGGACGACCCGGCCACGGATCCTTCTTCGCCGACCCACGGTAACCGCGCCCACCGCGCGCAACGACCCCTAGCTCCCCCCTAGATCCACAATGGACAGTCCCACCCGCTCCCCAGCCCGGAAGGATCCTTTCGATGCAGCCGACGTTCGTCCTCGTCCCCGGCTCCCACGCCACCGGACGCTGCTTCACCGCGCTCCAGCGCGAACTGGCCCTGCGCGGCCACCGCAGCCTGGCCGTCGACCTCCCCGGCCACGGCAGTGCTGGCTTCTCCGTCGCCTACCAGGCGCAAGACCACGCAGCCTTCGCCGAAGAACCGTCACCGATGGCTGGCATCACGCACGCCGACAACGTCGCGCACGTCATCGACCTCGTCCGCCGCGTACGCGAACACGGTCCCGTCGTCCTCGTCGGCCACAGCCGGGGCGGCTTCACCGTCACGAGCGTCGCCAACGCGGTGCCAGATCTGCTGGCCCGAACCGTCTATATCGCTGCCTGGTGTTGCGTCACCGGCACCGCGGCCGACTACCTCGCCACCCCAGCCTTCAGCGCACCCGACACCGGGCTGGTCCCCGTCGTCGGCCCGGAACGCCTGGGCGCCGTCCGGATGAACTGGCGCACCACCGATCCCGCGCACCTGACCGCGCTCAACCGGGACTGGACCGCCGACGGCACCGACGCAGAGGTCGTCGCTTTCACCTCGGCCCTCGACCCCGGCGAATCGCGGGACGCCGGTACCGACCTCGTCGACCCAGCTGCCTGGGGCAGGGTCCCGCACACCTACGTCCGGCTGACCGAGGACGCGAGCATGCCCCTCGCGCTGCAGGACCACTTCATCGAAGAAGCCGACGCTCTGACCTCCGACAACCCCTTCGACGTCCACTCGCTGCCGGTCGGCCACATCGACCCGCTGCTCCGCTCGACGGGCCTCGCCGAAATCCTCGCCGGAACCGCCGACTACAGCGAGGGGGCCCGGTAGACACCGAACTGCATCTCGCGGGCGAGCCGGAACCCCAGCTTCTCGTACAGCCGGATCGCGCCGGTGTTCGTCTCGGCCGCGTGGAGAAACGGCCGCTCCCCGCGCTCCCGGATCCCCGCGGCCACCGCCAGGACCAGCCGGGCCGCCAGGCCCTGCCCTTGGAACGCCGGGTCCGTGCACACCGCGCTGATCTCCGTCCATCCCGGCAGGTGCATCCGCTCGCCTGCCATCGCCACCAGCGCTCCGTCGCGGCGGATGCCCAAGTAGGCGCCCAGAGCGATCGTCCGGGGCAGGAACGGGCCAGGCTTCGTCCGCGACACCAGATCGAGCATCTCCGGCACATCCGCGTCGGTCAGCCGCACCGCTTTCGGATCGGCGGCAGCCGGGGCGGCCGAACCGTCCATCTGCACACCGGCGAGCTCGGCCTCCACCGTCCAGTCCGCGGGCGGCGGCGTCCCGACGCGGCCGACCACGACTGTCGACGCGCCCGGCCCGGCGAGGTCGGCGATGTCGTGCCACACGTGTTCGTCCGGCTGGTCCGGCACGGCGAGGAACGGAGAGACATCCACCGGATACCGCAGCACCTGGCCCTTCTGCTCCGCGAACGACGCGTGCGGGCCGCTCAGCGCGGCCCAAGCGGGGTTTTCGAGCGGTGACGTGCTCATTCTCGCCTGCCATTCCAATCCGGGGTGCTCAACCAGAATGCGTGCCCCGGCCGGGGCCCGGCCACTGCCTCCCACATGGTGAGCGGCCGAGGACCGCAGCTGTCCGCAATCCGCCATAACGTCACCGCCATCACCGACGAAGGGACCTCGATGAGCACCGTCGACCGCAACCAGCCGCTCGGCACCCCGACCTGGATCGACCTCGCCGTGCCGGATCTGGACCGCGCGCAGCGCTTCTACGGCGCCGTCCTCGGCTGGACCTTCGACGGCGGCCACTGCCTGCTGCGCGACCTCCCCGTCGCGGGCCTGCGCCCAGCAGCCGACCCCCGGCCGGCCTGGACCGTCTGCTTCGCGACCGACGATTGCGACGGCACCGCGAAAGCCGTCGCCGCCGCGGGCGGCAAGCTCCTCGACCAACCGCACGACGACGGAGAGCACGCCCGCGTCGCCGTCGCGGAAGACCCGACCGGCGCGCGGTTCGGGCTCTGGCAAGGCCGCAAGCTCCCCGGTGCCCGGCTCGTCAACGAACCCAGGGCCCTGCTGCGCAACGACCTCGTCACCCCAGCGCCCAAGCCAGCACGTGACTTCTACTGCGAGGTCTTCGCCTTCGCCCTCGACGGCAACGACGACCTGTCCGGCGTCGACTTCACCTTCCTCCGTCGCCCGGACGGCCACGAAATCGGCGGCATCATCGGCGACCCGTCGGCCGCGGCACCGGCGTGGGGCACCCTGTTCCTCGCCACCGATGCCGACGCGGCAGGCGCGCGGGCGGTCGAGCACGGCGGTGAGATCGTCGAGGCACAGGACAGCCCGTACGGACGCATGGTGACTATCAAAGATCCGTTCGGCGCGGAGTTCGTCCTTGGCTCCTGAACCCGGCCCTGCTGAACCGGTGCTAGAACAGGACAGGTGGACCTCGAAACCCTCCCCGGCGCGACGCTGCTCCCCGCGACCCCCGACGACGCCGCCGAACTGATGGTGCTCCAGCGGTGTTGCTGGGTACAGGAAGCCCTGCTCAACAACACCCTGGAGCATCCCGCACTGACCGAAGACCTCGCCGAGGTCCGCGAGGCGATCACGACCTGGCGCAGCTGGGTCGTCCGGCAAGGACACCGGCTCGTCGGCGCGGTCCGCGGCCGCACCGTCGAGGACGGCGGCTGGGAAATCGGCCGCTTGATGGTCGCGCCGGATCTGGCGGGACACGGCCTCGGGCGGCTCCTGCTGGCGCACGCCGAGCGGCACGCGCCGCCGGAGACGAAGCAGTTCGTCCTCTTCACCGGTGCGTCCAGCGAACGCAACATCGCCCTCTACGAGCGGGCCGGGTACCGCCGCGCGCCGCTGCCGTTCGAAGCGACCGGGGTCTACCAGCTCGCGGTCTACCTGGTCAAAGCGGCCTGACGGAGGCTCACAGCTCGTCGAAGACCAGGACGGTGTGCGTCGAGAGCACGTCCGGCATGTTCTGCAGCCGTTCGAACACCAAGTCCCGCAGGCTGTCCGCGTCGCGGGTCCGCACGAACAGGATCAGGTCGTTGTCCCCGGACACCAGGCCGCCGTGTTCGATTTCCGGGATGTGCTTGAGTTCCGCGCTCACCGTGCGCCACGAGTTCTGCGTGACCTTCAAGTACACGTACGCCGCCAGGCCCTGCCCCATCCGGCGTGGATCGGTGACCGCCGCGTATCCCGTGATCACTCCTTCGCGGTGCAGTCGCTCCACCCGCGTGTAGCAACCGGCCCGCGAAATGTGCGCGCGTTCGGCGAGGGCGCGCATCGAGGCACGGCCGTCTTTCTTCAGCTCGGCGATCAGTTTCAGATCGACCTCGTCCAGCGCCGCTGCCATTTGTCCACCCGGCTGGGACATCCGCGTCACCTCGCAAGCCAATCGTCCAACCATAGCCCGTCAACCACGGCCATCATTCCACAGTTATCCGTCAAGTCTGGATCCTTGATCGCCCGACAGCGAGTATCAGGGCCTACTCGTCTTCGTCGATGGGAGCTGTCGGTGACCACTACGGAACGCACTGCCGCGTCCTGTTTCCTGCCCAGCGACGAGCCGCTCGGCCTCGTGACCGCAGACGGCACGCCTGCGCCCGACCCGGCGCTCGCGATGCCCGCGGACGACGTCCTCCTCCGCCTGTACCGCGGCATGGTTTCCGGACGCCGCTTCGACACCCAAGCCACCGCGCTCACCAAACAGGGCCGGCTCGCGGTGTACCCGTCGGCGCGCGGGCAGGAGGCCGCCGAGATCGGCTCGATCCTCGCGCTTCGCCCGCAGGACTGGCTCTTCCCCACCTACCGCGACTCCATGGCCGTCGTCGCGCGCGGCGTCGACCCGGTCGAGGTCCTCACGCTGTTGCGCGGCGACTGGCACTGCGGCTACGACCCGTACCGCGCCAACGTCGCCCCGCAGTGCACGCCGCTCGCGACCAACACGCTGCACGCGGTCGGCTTCGCGCACGCTGCGCGTGTGAAGGGCGAGGACACGGTCTCGCTCGTTCTCGTCGGTGACGGCGCCACCAGTGAAGGCGACACGCACGAAGCGCTGAACTTCGCCGCCGTCTGGAAGGCACCGGTGGTCTTCCTCGTGCAGAACAACGGCTACGCCATCAGCGTCCCGCTCGCGAAGCAGACCGCTGCACCTTCGCTCGCGTACAAGGGCGTCGGCTACGGCATGCCCTCCGTACTCGTTGACGGCAACGACGCTGCCGCCGTACACGCTGTCGTTGAGGAGGCTGTCGCACGCGCTGCAGCTGGCGAAGGGCCGACACTCATCGAAGCTGTCACCTACCGTATGGAGTCGCACACCAATGCCGACGACGCGACGCGCTACCGCGAGAAGGCCGAAGTGGAGCAGTGGCGCACGCGCGACCCGATCAGCCGCCTCAAGCAGTACCTCACCGACCGTGGCCTCCTCGACGACAAGGCGCAGCAGGAGATCGACGCGCGCGCCGAAGAGGAAGCAGCGGCGTTGCGCGAGCGGATGAACGTCGACACCAAGCTCGACCCGGCGGATCTCTTCCGGCACGTCTACGCCGAACCGACCGCCGCGTTGCGCCAGCAGGCCGCCGAACTGGCGCACGAGAGCACCGAGGACCAGGCATGACCGCCACTCTGGACACGACGCTGTCCCTCGCCGGGGCGCTCAACCGCGCTCTCGCCGACGCACTCGCCGAGGACGAGCGCGTGCTCGTCTTCGGCGAAGACGTCGGCACGCTCGGCGGCGTTTTCCGCGTCACCGACGGGCTCGCCGCGCGTTTCGGCGACGCTCGCGTCTTCGACTCGCCGCTCGCCGAATCGGGCATCGTCGGCACCGCGATCGGGATGGCGATGAACGGCCTCCGCCCGGTGATCGAGATGCAGTTCGACGCGTTCGCCTACCCCGCGTTCGAGCAGATCACCAGCCACCTCGCCAAACTCCGCAACCGCACCAAGGGCCAGGTCGAACTGCCCGTGGTGATCCGCGTGCCCTACGGCGGCGGCATCGGCGGCGTCGAGCACCACTGCGACTCGTCCGAGGTCTACTACACGCACACGGCCGGCCTGCGCGTCGTCACCCCGGCCACACCGGATGACGCCTACACCCTGCTGCGCGAAGCGATCGACAGCCCGGACCCGGTCATTTTCCTGGAACCCAAGCGCCGGTATTGGGAAAAGGGCACCGTTGACCCGCAACGCCGTTCACCCGGTCTCGACAAAGCGGTAGTTCGGCGCGAAGGCAGCGACGTCACCCTCATTTCCTATGGCGGCGCTCTCGGCACAACTCTCGAAGCTGCCGAAGCGGCCGCCGAAGAGGGCTACCGCGCCGAAGTGATCGATCTGCGCAGCCTCGCGCCATTCGACCTGGAAACGGTCGCCGCGTCGGTGCGGCGCACCGGTCGCGCGGTCGTCGTGCACGAGGCGAGCCGATTCTGCGGTTACGGCGCCGAGGTCGCCGCACAGCTGTCCGAGCACTGCTTCCATTACCTGGAAGCGCCGGTCTTGCGCGTCGCCGGATTCGACATTCCTTATCCCGCACCGAATCTGGAACAGCACCACCTGCCGGGTGTCGACCGGATCCTGGACGCGATCGAACGCCTCCAGTGGGACGACGCGGCACCGCTCGACGGGGAGAAGTGATGGCCGTCTTCAAGCTGCCGGACCTCGGCGAAGGCCTCACCGAGGCGGAGATCGTCGCGTGGCACGTCGCGGTCGGAGACACCGTGACCGTGGACCAGACCGTCGTGGAAGTCGAGACCGCGAAGGCGAGCGTCGAGGTCCCAGTACCGTTCGCGGGCCGAGTCGCGACGCTGCACGGAGCAGCGGGCGAAGTGCTGGCCGTCGGCAGTCCGTTGATCACTGTGGACAGTGCCGCGGACTTCACGGAACCCGGCGTCGTGACGCCGGAGGGCAGCGGGAACGTCCTGATCGGATACGGCACCAGCCAAACCCGCACTCGGCGCGCGCGGCGGTCGCGCGGCAGCAAGGCGCCAGCGGCCGCCCCCGCTCCAGCGCCGAAGTCCGCTTCGGACCGCATCCGCGTAGTGTCCCCGCTGGTCCGCCGTCTCGCCCGCGAGTCCGGAGTAGACCTTCACGCGCTCACCGGAACCGGCACCGGCGGCATCGTGAGCCGCGCCGACGTCGAGCGCGCGATCGCCGCCGCCGAGACCCCAGCGGTCCCGGCATCGGACGAGCAGCGAATCCCCCTGCGCGGCCTGCGCAAAACCGTCGCCGACAAGCTCGCCCGCTCCCGTCGCGAGATCCCCGAGGCGACCGTCTGGGTGGACGTCGACGCGACCGAACTGCTGCAGCTGCGCACCGCGCTCAACAGCGATCCGCACGCCTCGAAGATCAGCCTGCTCGCGCTCGTCGGCCGATTCGCCGTCGCGGGCCTGCGCCGGTTCCCCGAACTGAACGCGCATCTGGAAGGCGACGAGATCGTCATCCCGTCCGCCGTGCACCTCGGCTTCGCCGCGCAGACCGACCGCGGCCTGGTCGTCCCGGTGGTCCAGAACGCGCACCAGCACACCCTGGAAGACCTTTCCGCCGCGCTCGCCGATCGCACCGAACAGGCCCGCGCCGGACGCCTCGCTCCGGCCGATCTCACCGGCGGCACGTTCACCGTGAACAACTACGGCGTGTTCGGAGTGGACGGTTCGGCCGCCATCATCAATTACCCCGAGGTGGCGATCCTCGGCGTCGGCCGGATCATCGACCGGCCGTGGATTGTGGACGGTCAGGTCACCGCCCGCAAGATCACCGAGCTGACGCTGGCGTTCGACCACCGCGTCTGCGATGGCGCCACCGCGGGCGGATTCCTCCGTTTCGTCGCCGACTGCATCGAAAACCCCGTACGGCTGCTGCGCACTCTCTGAGGACGGTCAGGCTGGCAGCTCTGCCAGCCTTTCCGTTTTCGCCCACACGTTCCGCTTCAAGACGATCCGGAACACCGCCCGCCACGTCGCCAGCACGCCGAGCAACAGGAACGCCGGGTAACACAATCCGGCCAGCAACGCCCGGTGCGGGGGTTCGGCGCGCAACCGGGCAAAGTAGACGATCGCCCACATGATACCGGGCAGCAGCAACGCGGCCAGCCACCATGCCACTGCCTGTGTCAGGTTTCCGGTCTCGGCGACCAGACCGCCGAGTGTGTTCCCGGTCAGCAATGCCGCCGGCACAATCACCAGCAGCGCCGCGGCGATCAACGACAGCGGAACAGTCAGCCACGGCACGACCAAGTAGACCAGGAAGTCGAACAAGCCGGTCCCGGCAATGAATCGAGAGGTCGCGAGACTGCGCAAATGCCGTGAGCACTGGAGGTTTCCCTGTGCCCACCGGGTCCGCTGCCGCAGCAGGCGGCGCGCGTCCTCCAGTCCCTGCTGAGTCACCCAAGCCCGTTGCGTGTACCGGATCCGCACCCCGGCCAGATGCAACCGCAGGCCCAGTTCAAGATCCTCGACCAGGCAGTCGCTCCACGGCGACGGCCCGAACTTCCGCAACACCGACAGTCGCGTGAACTGCCCGTTGCCGCCCATCCCGACGCTGCCGAGCACGTCCCGCAACGACTGCGCAGCGTCCGCGATCGCGCCGAACTCCAAGTCCTGCAACAACGCCAGCAACCGGTGTCTATTGTGGATCCGCACCCGGCACTGCACCGCACCGACGCCGCGGCTGCGCAGCATCGCCGCCACCTCCGTGAGCAATCCGGTGCTACCGCGCCCGTCACCGTCGATGATGCCCACGACCGTCTGGGAACCAGTGCCCTCCCGCTCAGCGATAGCGTCGACGTAGCGGTAACCCGCGTTGAGCGCCTCGCCCTTTCCCTGTCGCGCCTGGGGCAGGTCACGCCGCAGCACATGCAGCCGATCATCAGCGATGCCCGCGACAATCTCCGGCGTGGCGTCATCAGATCCGTCATCGATCACCAGCACTCGCACCGGAGTTTCCGGACTGCCCAGGCGCAACGCGTTCCGCACTGTGTTGGCGATAACGCGTTCTTCGTTCAGCGCCGGAATGACAATCCAGAACAACAACGGACGCGAAGCACGTTCAGTCGCGGGCCGGGGCGCGCGCCAAGCGAAAGCCGCCAGTACCAGGTTGTGGACCGGCCACCAGCACAGCAACAGCACGAACCACCACGGCTGCGTCATGCCGCGTGCCGCCCCCGGGAACTGCTGGCATGCAGCCGGACCGAACGGACCGTGAACGCCATCGCGACGAATCCGGCCACTGACAGGACCACCCACAGCACCCCGTGGAACGGCACGAAACCGATCGCGGCGGCGGACACGACCGCGGGAGCGACCCGGGTGACAGACATTTATTTTCCTTCCAGAAGAAACTCAAGCAGCGGCAGCGGCCGGGGACACGAAGCGATAGCCGAGCCCCTCGATCCCTTCGACCACCTTCCGAAGGTCGCCGATGCCGAGAAACGGGTGATAGTAAAAACCGACGACGCTGTCGGTCACCACGCGATGGGTTTTCGCGTCGGCCAGGATGTCGTCGGCGGTGCGGGCGGCATGCTGGTTGAACTTGGCCGGAGCCACGTTCCCGACGTTCTCCGGCACCACGACAGTCCCGTATACGTCGCGGACCGGATACGGGAAGAACTGGCCGTACACCTCGCGATAGGACACGTCGGTCCGTCCACATTGGCCGCCGTCACACTGACCGGCGTAGTAACTGCCCCGGTCGTACCGCATCGGGAAGACCCGGCCCGCCTCCTGATAGTCCACAGCGGACCCGCCGTAATGCGGGAACTCGAACGCGTCCGGCCGCGGCAGCCCGACCCGGTCGAACTCGGCGAGCCCGGTCCCGACGCGACCGCGGAACCACTCCGGCGAATCCTCCGGGACCGGTCCGCTGAGGCGCACGTTGTCCCGGTGGTCGACCGTCGCACGATAGAACTCGTAGTCCGCGGCGCTGGTCCCTGAGTACGGGTTGTCCGTCTCGTCGTACTGGTGACTGTAGCCGTGCATCACCAAGGTTCCGCCCCGCGCGAGCGCATCACGCAGTGCCGCAACGAGTTCCGGACTGTCCACCAGACGCGTGAACGTCGGCTTACCGCCATTCGCCGCACCACGCGGATCCGCGTAGTACGGGTACACCGCCAACGAGAACGGCACACCGCGCCCGCTGAGGTAGTCGGTGATCGCCCGGACTTCGGCAGGCGGCGTACGCGGACCGATGTCCTCGATCCGCACGAGCGCACGTCGACGTGCCGGAGCCTCCGGCGCGAGCACGCCAAGGAGGATGTCCGCAGCCGCCAGATAACGATCGCCCGCGCTGACGTACGAATACGGCACTTCGGCGAGATAGGTGAAGGATCCACTGTGGACCGCCCACGGCGACACCACTCTCTCCGCAGACTTCGCCCGCGCCAGCACGTTCGCCTTTGGCGAGGTCACCCGCACTCCCACGACATCGACGCCGGCATTGGGGTCACGCCGCAGGTCAGTGTCCCGATAGGACACCGTCGTGACTTTGTCCTCCCGGAACGGAGCCCACGTCCAACCCCACTTTTCGGCAAGTGCGGGCGCGTGCTCGAACAACTGCCAGATGTTGCTGCCCATCCACACCACCGGCAGCCGGGTCCGGCTCAGGTCGTCCAGCAACGCGGGCGGGAGCTGCGCGTCGTAGACCGTGCCGACGTAGACGACCGCCTGGTACTCGTTCAGCTCGCCGCGGCGGTAGTCAGCCGCAGGCAACATTCGCCAAGCAGTAGAACGGGAAACCAGGTTCGCCGTCTGAATCGCGTTGGCCTGCGCCTCCTCGGCGACCTGCGTCGCGGGCGGACTCGGCCGCAACCGCCGCCCGTCGTCGAAGAGCACCAACGTGCGCCGGTCGGCGCGCCCGCCGGGACCGGCCAGGCCGATTTTCGGCTGCCGCAGAACCGGGTCGATCGGCGAGGCCGCTTCCGAACCGGAACCGTCGTCCGAGACCACCACGACGATCCCGCCCACCAAGCTCACCACCGCGACGACCATGATCCCGAGCCGTAACCACGCCGGGAACCGTTGGCTCACTGCACGACCTCAGCCTGCTCCGGGACGAACGGTTCCGGCGCTTCAGCGGTCAGGCCGAGCAGCCAGGCCACCGCCTGCTCAGTGCGCTCCGCGGCCCGGCCGTCGCCGAACGGATTGGCGCGCGTGCTCATCGCCGCCCGCTGCGCCGGATCGGCCAACAGCCTCGACGCGGTGTCCACGATCAGCTCGGCATCCGTGCCGACGAGCATCGCACAACCGGCGTTGACTGCTTCCATCCGTTCCGTCGTGTCCCGCAGCACCAGCACCGGCACCTTGAATGTCGGCGCTTCCTCTTGAATACCACCGGAATCCGACAGCACGAGCGAACTCGCCGCGATCGCCGCCGCGGTCTGTTCATACGGCAACGCCGGGGTAAGCACCACGCGCGGGTGACCAGCCAGCGTCTTAAGCACTGCCTCTTGCACAGCCGGGTTCGGATGTACCGGCAGCAACACGCGAACGTCCGGATGCCGCGCCAGCAGAGTGTCCACAGCGGACAGAATGCGCGTCAGCGGATCGCCCCACGACTCCCGGCGATGCGCAGTCACCAGAACCAACCGGCACTCGCCCCGCGTCGCCGACTCGACCACCTCGGAAACCGCACTGTCGGCAAAGGACACTCCCCGATCCGTGACCCGGGAAATCGCGTCCACCACAGTGTTTCCCGTGACCAGGAGAACGCTGTCGTCAATGCTCTCGGTACGCAGGTTCCGCGCGGCCGCCGGGGTCGGGGCCAGGTGCAGGCTCGCGGTCTGCGTGACCAGCCGCCGGTTCAGCTCCTCCGGGAACGGCGACCGCAGATCGAACGAGCGCAGCCCGGCTTCCAGGTGCACCACAGGAATCTTGCGCCAGAACGCGACCAGCGCACCGGCCACTGTGGACGTCGTGTCGCCCTGCACGAGCACCGCCGCGGGCGGGCGCTGCGCGGCGAGCGCGTCGAGACCGGTCACCAGCTGCGAGAACAACTCGGGCTGACCGCCCTCGACCCGGTTCAGGGTGAGCCGCAGGTCCGGGGTCAGCGAGAACGCGGCGAGCACCTGATCGACCAGTTCGGGATGCTGCCCGGTCGCGACGAGCACCGGGTCCAGCCGTCCGGACCGGCGCATCTCCTGCACGACCGGCGCCATTTTGATGGCCTCCGGCCGGGTCCCGGCAATCAGCCAGACCACCGGTGCGTCACCCCGGGTCATCACGGAACTCCATTTCAGCGAGAGCGGACGCGATCCGGGAAACAGTCCCTGGATCGCGCCGACCACGCTAATTGCGGCATCCGGAATCGACCTCACCCGCGCGGGTCAAAATCACCGTCAGTAGTCGCCGTCACAAGTCGTCAAGAAGACACCAGAACACTGCTCACCTTGCTTCTAAGCATCTGCTTACTTAGCCGAACACGGTCGCACCAGGCACGGCAAGCACACTCCGTAATCTTGCTGGATCGGTTAAGCAACCAGTCCCGGAAAAGGGCACCCGAGTCCTCGGATGCCCTTTTCTGTTCCGCGGTCAAACCGGCGGCATGCCCGACCCGCGATCCTGCTCACCTAGTGGTCCAGACCACCAGGTCAGTGCTTCCCCGGAACGTATTCACCGGGCACCATCCGCGTCGTGACCGCGAACCGGTTCCACGCGTTGATCACCGTGATCGTCGCGATCAGCTGAGCCAGCTCGGCCTCTTCGAAATGCTCGGCGGCGCGGGCGAAGACGTCATCGGGCACGAAGCCGTCGGTGAGCACGGTGACCGCTTCGGTCAGCTCCAGCGCGGCGACCTCCTTCGCCGTGTAGAAGTGCTTCGACTCCTGCCAGGCGGAGAGCTGGATGACGCGCTCGCTCGTTTCGCCGGCGGCCAACGCGTCCTTCGAGTGCATGTCGATGCAGAAGGCGCAGTGGTTGATCTGCGAGGCTCGGATCAGCACCAGCTGCCGCAACGCCGGGTCGAGGCCGTGGCGGGTCGCGGCGTCGAGCCGGATCATCGCCTTGTAGGCCTCGGGCGCCAGTTCCGCCATCTTGAGGCGGGGCGGTGGCACCGGAAGTCGTTCTGTAGTCGTCATAGCTTCGACCCTACGAGCGATTGGCACTCTGTTATGGTCCATTTCCGTGCGTGCGGAGTGGGCCAGTTCGCTGAGTGAAGACCTCCATCTCGACCTGCGCGGGCCTCGCCTGCGCGACGGTCTGATGGAGGCCCTGCGCGACGCCATCCGCACCGGACGACTGGCCCCAGGAGCGAAACTGCCGTCCAGCCGCACGCTCGGCACGGATCTCGGCATCGCCCGGAACACCGTGGCGCAAGCGTATGCGGAACTCGTCGCCGAAGGCTGGCTCACCGCTCGGCAAGGCGCCGCAACCCGGGTTGCCCCGCGCGCCGAGATCGCGCCCGCACCGACTGTGCCGAAGCCCGCGTCGCGACACCGCATCGAGCACGATCTACGCCCCGGCCAACCCGACCTGTCCGCGTTTCCCCGCGCAGACTGGCTTAAAGCCGCGCGCCGCGCACTGGCCGACGCGCCAGACGACGCATTCGGCTACGGCGGTCCGTATGGCCGTCCAGAGCTACGCGAAGCCGTAGCCGCGTACCTCGCCCGTACGCGTGGCGTACGCGCGCACCCGGACCAGATCATGATCTGCACAGGTACGTCGCACAGTCTCATCGTGCTCGCCGAAGTGCTGAAGCAACGTGAAACTCAAGCGGTCGCCGTAGAGTCGTACGGCCTGCAGGTACATCGCGCGCATCTCGCCAAGGTCGGCCTCGACACTCCGCAGTTGCCGGTGGACGCCGACGGTGCGATGGTCGAACGCCTCAACGACCTGCCCGGCGTCGGCGCGGTTCTGCTGACGCCGTCGCACCAGTTCCCCACTGGCGTCGCCCTGCATCCGGACCGCCGCGCCGCAGTGGTGGACTGGGCGCGCCGGACTGGCGGCCTGGTGCTGGAGGACGACTACGACGGCGAGTTCCGCTACGACCGCGGCCCGGTCGGCGCGATGCAGGGACTCGATCCGGAGCACGTGATTTACCTGGGCACCACAAGCAAAGCGCTCGCACCGGGGCTGCGGCTGGGCTGGATGGCGCTGCCGCCGCGGATCGCCAGCGCCGCCGCCGAGATCAAGGGCGAACGCGACCCGTTCTCCGGCGTGCTCGACCAGCTCGCCATGGCCGAATTCATCACTTCGGGCAGCTACGACCGGCACATCCGGGCGATGCGGCTGCACTACCGCCGCCGACGCGACCAGCTCGTCGCGACGCTGGCCGAGCAGGCGCCAAACACCCGGGTGACCGGGCTGTCCGCCGGTTTGCAGGTACTGCTGAACGTCCCGTCCGGCGAGGAGGACGCGGTGGTGCAGGGGTCCGCATGGCAGGGGCTGGCCATGCACGGGCTCGGCGCGTTCCGCCACCCCGACGCGCCCGCGGACCGCGACGCGCTGGTGATCGGCTACAGCACCCCGTCGGCCAGCGCGTGGGCGGGCGCGCTGGCCGCGTTGTGCCGGGTGCTGCCTTAGCTCACTCGACGCCGAGCATGACCTCGGTCGACTTCACCAGCGCGGTGACCGGCTTGCCGACTTCGAGTTCGAGTTCCTCGGCGGCGTCCTTGGTGATCGACGCGACGACGGACTGTCCGCCGTCGAGCTGAACTGTGACCACGGTCATGACCGCACCGGGCTGGACCGCGGACACGGTGCCGGTGAGCTGGTTGCGTGTGGACAGACGCATGGCTGGGAACTCCTTCGAAACTGGACAGAACACGGCCACAGTAAAGGGAAATATCCGGTTTCGCTGGCACCGTCCCTGGCGGTCCGCAGCAGGTGCGGAGGCAGTCACCCGACCGTGCCCGCAGGTGCTGCCCGCCTGCCGGGGGCGTGCCGATTCCGCGTTTTCACAAGTTTGCCGCGCCGCGGAGCGGGTAGCCGAAGTGCGAGGGGCACGAAAGGGAGGACCCGTCGTGAACGACAAAGCCGAGAACAAGGCCGAAGAACTCAAGGGTCGCGCCAAGGAAGCCGTGGGCAACGCCACGGACAACGAGCAATGGCAGGCCGAAGGCAAGGCGGAGCAGGGCAAGAGCAACCTGAAGCAGGCCGCCGAGAAGGTGAAGGACGCGTTCAAGAGCAGCAAGGACTGACGCGACGCCAGCGAAGCCCGGGGCATCCGTGCCCCGGGCTTCTTCTTGCCCGCAAACTTGCGTGACAGGCAAACTTTGCTCGATACGCAAGTAACGCGCTACAGTGGCCCCATGACCGAGCGACCGAGCCTGCGAGACCGCCGCCGCCAAGAGACCCGGGTCGACATCTCCTGGGCGGCAGTCCGGCTCACCGTCGAGCGCGGTCTGTCGAACGTGACAATCGAGGACATCGCCCGCGAAGCGGGTGTTTCGCCGCGCACCGTCAACAACTACTTCTCCAGCAAAGCCGAAGCGATCGTCGCGCGGCACCAGGACCGGGCTCGCGGGATCGCTGATCACCTCCGCGCGCGCCCGGCGTCGGAGCCGCTGTGGACCGCGCTGCGGGAAGCGTCGCTAGCGCAGCTCGACGCCGACCGCGGCACCTCCCCCGGCGGCGGGAACGATCCGCAATGGACAGCCGGGGTCCAGGTCATGATCGCCGAACCCGCACTGGCGGGTGAATTCCTCAAAGCCAATGTCGCGGCCGAAGAAGCACTGGCCGAGGCGATCGCGGAACGCCTCGGCGCGGACGTCCACGATCTCCGCGTCCAGCTCATCGCCACCACCGCGGGCGGCGTGCTGCGGGCAGTCATCCAGGAGTGGCTGCGCACCGCCCCGTCCGCGGACTTGACCGCCATCGTGCACCGGGCGTTCGACGCGCTCGCCGAGGTGCTTCCCTGATCCCGCAAGGAGATCTCCATGTCCGACATCGTCATCGCGGGCGCCGGGCCGAACGGCCTGATGCTCGCCGCCGAACTCTGCCTCGCCGGGGTCCGCCCCGTCGTCCTGGAGCGGCTCGCCGAACCTGACGGGCTCCGCCGCGCCAACGGTCTCGTCGGCCAGGTGGTGCCGCTGCTGCACCGTCGCGGGCTGTTCGAGAAGCTCGCCGGGGCCGGCGAACCCACGCCGGCGCCGCGGTTCGTCTTCGGCGCTTTCCCGATCGAATTCGCCGACCTGCCCAGAAATCCGATGTATCTCGTGTCGCGGCCGCAGCACGAGATGGAGCAGATCCTGGCCGGACACGCCGCCTCGCTCGGCGCCGAAATCCGCCGCGGCCACGAAATCACCGGCTTCACCCAAGACGAGAACTCGGTGACCGCGCAGGTGCGGGGACCGGACGGGCCCTACGAGATCGCCGCCGAGTACCTGGTCGGCGCGGACGGCGGACGCAGCACGGTGCGCAAGCTCGCCGGAATCGATTTCCCCGGCGTCACCTGGGACGAAACCGTGTCCCGCAGCGCGAATGTCCGGCTCCCGCGATCCTTCGCCGATCCGGTGACCGGCGGGCTGAAGCTGGCGACCGGCGTCCTCCCGCCGTTCCAGCACCACCGCATGGAAACCGGGTTGTTCGTGTTCGCGCCGTTCGACCCGGCGAACCCGGTGCTGTCGGTCACCGAACACAGCGGTGCCGCCGATTTCGCCGAGGACGATCCGCTGACCATGGAAGAACTGCGCGGGAGCGTGCGGCGGGTGCTCGGGGTCGAGCTGCCGCTCGAACCGCCGTCCGGTCCCGGCCCGTTCCTGCTGCGCAGGCTGTCCGGCGGCAACACCCGGATCGCCGAGACGTACCGGCGGGGCCGGGTGCTGCTGGTCGGCGACGCGGCCCACGTGCACTCCGCGCTCGGCGGCCCCGGGCTCAACCTCGGTCTCCAGGACGCGGCGAACCTCGCGTGGAAGCTCGCCGCGGAGGTGCGGGGCTGGGCTCCGCCTGGGCTGCTCGACAGCTACCAGACCGAACGCCGCCCGGTGAGCGAGCGCGTCGTGATGCACACCCAGGCACAGAGCGCACTCGTCGCGCCCGGCCCGGAAGTCACCGCGCTGCGCGAGTTCTTCGTCGAACTGCTCGCCTCTCCGGACACGCGGCAGCACATCGCCGACCTGATGTCCGGCGCGGACATCCACTACGGCACCGACCCGAACAGCGGCCGCTGGGCTCCCGACTTGCCGCTTGCCGACCCGGGCCCGCTCACCGCCGCCTACCAAGCGGCGCGCCCGGTGCTGCTGGATCTGACGCCGGGCGCTGTGCTCGCCGACGTGGCCGCGCCATGGGACGACCGCGTGACCACCGTGTCCGCCGCGGCAACTGACGAGGCACCCAGCGCGCTGCTCATCCGCCCGGACGGGTACGTCGCCTGGTCCTCCACCGACGCCGAGCCAGACGTCGAAACGCTTCGGGCCGCGCTCACGCAGTGGTTCGGCGCGCCGGTCAGGTCAGCCGTGTCGTCGCCACGTTGACGAGCGCCCCGGCCGGGAGCGTGCCGTCCGGGGCCACCAGCGACCGGGACGCCACCTTGAACGCGGTCCGCAGCCCCATCAGCTGCGTCTCGTCCAGGGCTTCGACCTGGTAGTAGGTGTCGTGGCAGACCTGCCAGACCGAATCCGGCGCACCGGAGAGGTCCACCAGCAGCTGGTGCCATCCGACCGGTGCGAACCCGGCAGGGCCGAGCAGCGCGTCGAGGCCTTCGCGGGTACGGCTGCGCGGATCGCCGGAGACCGGTACCTGCCGGTCCTCGGCCACCACCGCGAAAAGCGGACGGGCGACCTTCAGGAACACCTCAAGGGCGTCGGTCCCGCCACCGCCCACACCGATCACGAAGGCGCCGCCGGGCCGCAGCACGCGGGCGGTTTCGGCGATCACCTTCTCGACGTCGGACATGAGCATCAGCGCCATGTGCGACACGACCGTGTCGTAGCTGTCGTCCTCGAACGGCAGCTCCTGCGCACGGCCTGGCCGAAGGTCCGCGTCGGCGAGCCCGGCCCGGCCGCGCGCGAGCTCCAGTTGCTTGGCGGAAAGGTCGATGCCGGCGAGCTTCCCGGTACCGCGACCGGCGAGCACCGCCAGCAGCGCGCCGTCCCCGCAGCCGAGGTCGAGCACGCTGCCGGAACGGCCGACGTGGTCGGCGAACGCCTCGTACACCGAGCGGCCGTCGACCCGGCCCCGCCCGGCCAGTTCGGACGCGGCTGCCGGGTTCCGGTCGTGAAAATCGCGGAGGAACTCTTCGGCGGGCGTCATCATGCCCGAGACGGTAGCGCGAACCATCACTTCAGCAGTTCGGTTTGGGCCAGGTCGACGCACAGCCCCGCCGGAAGCCGTCCGTCCGCGGTGCGCAGGTGCTCGGTTTCGGCGAGGAAGGCCGAGCGCAGCCGGGCCAGCTGAGCGTCGTCGAGGGTGTCGGTCGAGTAATACGATTCACAGCACAACGTCCACACCTCTTCCGGCTCGCCGGTCAGGTCGATCTCGTACGGCTCCCAGGAAACCGGCGCGAACCCGGCAGGAGCGAGCACCTCGTCAATCCCCTCGCGGTTCGACGTGCGCCGCTCGGCGGTGTAGGTGGCCTGCCGTTCTTCCGGCACCTCGCGGAACAGCGGCCGGGCCAATTCGAGAAACACCGGCGTCGCACCAGTCGATTCGGGACCACCGACGACGGCCGCGAAGGCCCCGCGCGCAACCAGCACCCGCGCGATCTCGGCAGCGACCGCCTCCGGATTGTCCATGAGCATGAAGGCCATGTGCGACACGACCGCGTCGTAGCTGTCGTCCTCGAACGGCAGTTCCTGCGCCCGTCCGTGATGCAGCTCCGCACCGGCCAGCTCGGGCCGTTGCCGGGCAAGGTCGAGCTGGCCGGAAGACAGATCGACGCCAGCGAGCTTTTCCGCACCACGGCGGGCTAAAACGGCCAGCAGCGCACCGTCGCCGCAACCGAGATCGAGCACCCGCCGCGCGGGCGCGACCCGATCGGCCAGCACCTCGTAACTCGTCCGGCCGTCCCCGGTCACCCGGCCGGACTCGATCAGCACGGACATCGCGTCCGGTTTGCGATCGTGGTACTCGCGCAGGTAACTCTCCGCGGCAGAGGTCATGCTCCGACGGTAGCGAATTCCTGGTACCCCTGTGGCATGGACGAAGAAGCTCTGCTCGGCATCGATGTCGGCACGACCGCGGTGAAAGTCGCGGCGTTCGCGCCGGACGGCCGGGAGCTCGCGGCGCACTCGGTGCCCTGCCCGATCGCGCGGCCGCGTCCCGGCTGGGCCGAACAGGACCCGGAAGACTGGTGGCACGCAACGGAAACCGCGCTGCACGTGGTCCTTTCCGGACTCCCCGCCGGCGCGGTGCGCGCGGCCGGGATCGTCAGCCAGGTCAACACCCATCTCCTCGCCGGCCGAGACCTGCGGCCGCTCACCCCGGCGGTGATCTGGCAGGACCAGCGTTGCGCGGAGCTCGCCGCGGAACTCGACGCACGCTTCACTGACGACGACAAAAAACGCATCTGGGGCGGGCCGATCGTGCTCGATGCGTCGTTCGCCGGGGCCCGAGCAGCGTGGTTCGCACGCGAGCATCCGGAGCTGTGGTCCCGTGCGCGATGGATGCTGAGCCCCAAGGACTTCATCGGCGCGCGGCTCACCGGACGCGTCGCGACCGACCTGCTGTCCGGCGTGCGCATCGCGGGTGCGTCCGGCTATCTGCCCGAAGCGGTCGCGCTCGTGGACGGACTCGGCGACCGGCTGCCGGAACTGCTCGCGCCCGAGGAACCCCTCGGTCACGCTGCCGTACTGGGCGACGCTCCGGTCGTCGTAGGGACCATGGACGCGTTCGGCACCGTTTTCGGTACCCGCACAACAGAACCGGGCCGCGCGATGGTCGCCTGCGGGACGTCGCTGGTCGTCGCGGCCGCCTCGCACCGGCACGAATCGGTCCGCGGCCTGGTCACCTTCCCGCCCCGCGGCGAACTCGTCGTGCACGCCGGACCCACTCAAGCCGCGGGCGACGCGGTGCGCTGGTGGAGCCGAGCGTCCGGACTGTCCGTGCCGGACGTGTTCGCTTCCGCCGCGGAAGGCACGTCCGGTGTCGTATTCCTGCCGCACCTGCAAGGCGAACGCGCTCCGCTATGGGATCCGGATCTTCGCGGCAGTTTCCTCGGGCTGACCTCGTCCACCACCACCGCGGACCTGTCGCGAGCCGTCCTCACCGGAGTCGCGTTCTCCGCGCGGCACGTGCTGGAAACCGTCGAGGAAGCCTGCGGCGAACCCCTTCCGTCAGTGACGTTCTCCGGCGGCGGCGCACGCAGCGACCTCTGGACCCAACTCCACGCCGACGTGCTGTCCCTCCCCGTCGAACGCCTCCGCGTGCACGACAGTGCCGCACTCGGAGCCGCCCTGCTCGGCGCAGTCGGCGCAGGCCGGTACCCGGACGTCGAAACCGGCGCGGCCGCGACCGTCGCCGTCGAGCGCACCTTCACCCCCGAGACAGACCTGACCGGCCTGTACGAGGCGTATCGCGCGGCGCACGAAGGGCTCGCAAGAGTGCACGAACGGCTGGCGCGATGGTGATCTAATGGCCGGCATGGAGACCCTCCGCTACGGCAGCGAGCCCAGCCAGTTCGTCGAACTCCACGGGGACCCTGGCGGGCGGGGCACCGCGATCCTGCTGCACGGCGGATGGTGGCGCGCCCGGCATGACCTGCACCAGCTCGACCCGATGGCGACCGACCTGGTCGGCGCGGGCTGGTACGTGGCGAACGTCGAGTACCGCCGCATCGACGGCGACACCGGCGGCTGGCCGCAAACCCTGGACGACGTACGAGCCGCGATCGCCGCCGTCGAACGTCCGGCCGCGCTGCCGACGGTCGCGATCGGACACTCCGCGGGCGGGCATCTGGCGCTGCTGGCTGGCGGACTTTCCGGGGTCGTCGCGTTGGCCCCGATCACCGACGTCCCGCGCGCCCGGGCCGAGGAACTGGGCGAAGGCGCCGCCGGGCTGTTCCTGACCGGCGACGACCCCGCGGCCTCGCCGATCCGGCGCCTCCCGATCGGGTGCCCGCAGCTCGTCGTGCAGGGCGACGCCGACGTCCGGGTCCCGGCGGCGCACAGCCGCGACTACGCGGCCGCGGCGAAGGCGGCCGGCGACGACGTGGACTACGTCGAACTTCCCGGCGTCGACCACTTCCGCCTGATCGACCCGGCGGACCAGCCGTGGCAGCCCGCCCGCGCATGGCTCGACCGGCGGTTCAGCTGACGTCCGCCTCGACGAACCGGCGCCCGGCGGTGTTCTCGACGACCACCGCCACCACCTGCGCCGGGTCGACGACCGCCGTGCCGTAGAGGTACGCACCGTCCCGGGCCGCCCGCTCCGAGACCATCCAGCCGCCCGCGACCTGGCGCTGGCCGTCCTTGCCGAGGACGACGAGCAGGCATTTCTCCCCGGCCGGAATCCCCGTCACCGAGCCGTCCACGCGCACCCAGCCGGGTTGCGGCACGATGTTCGCGGTGAGCCGGGTCCTCCCGCTGGCATCCGCGCCGGAAACGACCTTCGTGCCAGGAACCGCGCTGGTCGGCGGCGGCGTAGCCGGCACCGCCACCGCGGGCCCGGAAGAACTGCGCCCCACCATCACCCCGGCCCCCAACGCGACCGCGGCCACCACGACCGCGGCCAGGATCGCCATCGACCGTCCCCGTCCAGCCCGCGCGCGCGACTCCGCGCGAACCCGGTCCACGGTCCGCTGCATCACCAGGTCCGCCCCCACCGGCGGACCTTCCAGCAACGCCTCCGGCGGCAGCTCGCCGAGGAAACTCTGCACCTCCCGCAGAGACGCGGCCTCCGCGCGGCACCGCTCGCAGCCGTCCAGATGCGCCTCGACCTCGCGCTGCTCGCCTGCCGCGAGCTGACCGGACAGGTATCCCGCCAGGTCGACGTGTTCGTCGGCGGTGTTCATCCGGCCACCCCTTCCGCTCGCCGGAACTCTTCCCGCAACGCCCGCAACCCGTAATACGAGCGGGACTTGACCGTGCCCGGCGGAATCCCGAGCCGCTCCGCCGCTTCCGCGACACTGCGCCCCTGCAGATACATCTGCTCAAGCACCTCGCGATGCTCCGGAGAAAGCCCGTCGAGCGCGGCGAGCACCACCATCGAGTCCACGACCTGATCGGCATGATCCCGCTCGACCGGCCCGCCCGACGGCGACTCGGCCACCTCCTGCGGCCGCGCCTCCTTCGCCCGGACCCGGTCGATCACCAGGTTCCGCACGACAGTGAGCAACCACCCGCGCACCGACCCACGCCCGTTGACCAGGCTGTCCGGACTCCGCCACGCGCGGACGAGCGCCTCCTGCACCACGTCCTCCGCCGCCGCGCGGTCGCCGAGCAGCCGGGCGGCGTAGGCGAGCATCGCCCGCCCGTGCTCCTCGAAAAGCGTGCGGACCAGCGCCTCGTCCGCAACCGCCCGCCGGTGACGGGCCCTGAACCCGGCCATGCCCCGATCATCCTCCCGGGCAGGGCCGATTGTCGCGCGGCCGACGGGTGTTGCTTCCCGCCCGGTACCGCTGGCTCTTTGTCCGGGCGCTCCGGACGGTTCACCTCCGGTGATCGCTGGTGCAGCTTCCCGGCCGGACGCCGGACCTGTTCCGGACCGGGCGGCGGCTCCCCGATCGATACCCGCCCACCAGCGTGGTTCCGCCGACACGATCGGGGAACACACCGCCTGCGGGCCCCGGACGTGGGCTAAGTTCGCACCTGATCCAGCCGGAAGGCTTGCTCACCAGGTCGGCGCACGCCGGTGCCGTGCACTGGGATCACCGTCCCGGCCGCCCGACCGCCCTGGAGCCGCCGGGAGCGCTGCGCACACCGCCCTCCCGGCGGCTCCGGGGCATCTTGGGCCTGTTCCGCTCCCGGCCTTCGCGGCTGTTTTCGGCTCCGACGGCACCGAGTTTCCGCGTCCGGGCGGGCTCTGCTGCAGTTCGTTCCGGGGGAGTTCGGGGTTGCGCCACCACGGCGACTTTCACCGCCGCTCGCTCCAGCACATTCGAGACTGCCCGACCACGGCAACTCTCACCGCCGCCCGCTCCAGCACATTCGAGACTGCCCGACCACAGCAACGCTCGCGGAAAGAGCGGCCCATCCCCATCGCGGCCGAGCAACTCTCGTCACCACCGCGATCCGGAACGGGCAACTCTCACTGGCACCGCAGCAAGCAACCATCGCGTCCGAGCAGCCCTCGCCAACCCCGCGATCCGGAACCCTCGCATCCCCGAAACTCCGGCAAGGCTGTGCTGCGGCCACCCCGGAACGTAGCGATGCCCCCAGCAAACGTCCGCCGGCCGCCCACGAACGCGGGCGGTCATCCTCGGCTTGCCAGCTTCTCCGCAGGCCGCCGTTCAACGTCCAGCCACGCCGGCCCATCGCCCGCGAGCCTGTCGGTCCACAAAGGACTCAAGCGGCAGCCGCGCCGAGGTCCGTCAGCACAACCGGGCTCGCCGGCGCTCCTCGGCGGCGGGCGATTCGCACCAGGCCCCGGCGGCGCAGGCGGTCCATCGCCTGCGTCTCCCACAGCGGAACCCGTCCGCCGACCGACCACAGGTAACACTCCCCGGCGAATCCGTTGTGGACCACCACCAGCCCGCGCCGGACGTCGTCCAGTGCGTGTACGTCCTCCGCGACGAGCACCATGACCGGCTCCCTCCGTCCCCTTCATGGTGAAACGTCCGGGGCCGCCGGCACATCCGGGAATCCACCTCAGGGGTCCCTGGAGAAATGGGGTCGCCCTCGCCTCGCGGACCTGGCAGGATCGGGCATTGTGCGGCCGCCGACGATCGCGTGCGACGAGTCCGGCTCCGAAGGCGTGAACCTGATCGGCGCGAACACCGCGGTATTCGCGCACGCCGCCGTCCGGATGGAACCCGCGGCCGCCGCGGAATGCGTTGCGCGGCTGCGGGAACTCATCGGTTCGCCCGCGCTCGAGTACAAAGCCAACCACCTCCTGCGCGCCAAAAACCGCGCTGCCCTGGAGTGGCTGCTCACCGAGCCCCTCGCCGATGCCGCCAGCGTGCTGCTCGTCGACAAAGCCCTGTTCCTCGCCGGCAAAATCGTCGACCTGCTCGTCGACCAGACCCCCTACCCGGAATGCCTGCGACACCGTCCGGACGCCCGCGCCCGCGCCTTGCGCCAAGACGGCCCGCGCCTGCACGGCACCCAGCGCTGGAACGAATTCCTGCGCTCGTTCACCGGGCTGCTGCGTACCTCGAACCGCCGCCTCCCCGCGACCACTCCGGCCGAGTTCTTCGCCCAGACGGACGTCCTCGGCGAACTGGCCGCGGCTCGCCCGCGGGTGATCGCACTGCGCGCCGAACTCCTCGCCGACCCCGGTCTCGTCTCGCCGATCGACCCGTTGATGCCCGCACTCGCCGACACGATCGCGTTCTGGCGGCCGGAAGAGGTCATCCACGACGAGCAGCCGTCCCTCACCCCGGCCCGGCTCGCCCAGCTGCTCGATCCGGTGCCGCGATGGCGATTCGTCGACTCGAGGTCCGAACCGCGGGTCCAGATAGCTGATTTCCTGGCGGGAGTCGCGCGGCGGCTGACCGAGGAAACCCTGCACGGCGGCGGGGACCCGGAGCTGGTCAAGCTACTGCGGCCGTATGTGCTTCCGGCATCGGTCTGGATCGGGGATCCGGCGGACTAGCTGCCCGCGCCATCGCAGCGGTGGCTTGACGCGGTCACAAATCCCGCGGGTTGACGACGTGCACCGCGGCTTCCTCCGCCGAGGCCGCGCCGCCGTCGATGCCGATGTCCGAGGCGTACAGCTCGGCCTCGGCGTCTGGGCCGAAGCCTGCGTTGGCGGCCACCAGGCGGCCCGCGCGGAAGTCGCCGACCTCGTCGTCGACGAGCTCGCCGTCGGTGTCGTCGATGTCGCCAAGGCCGTCGCCGCCGGTCGCGCGGATCTCCGGGAGTTCGCGGGCCAGCCTGCCCGCCCAGCTCTCCCCGGCGGCTTCTTCGGCGGCGGTAGTGCCCCAGTCGCGAGTCGCGAGCGGACGTTCCGGCGGCGAATAACCCTCGTCGTAGGGGTCGCCGTCCTCCAGGGTGTCTTCGGGATCCAGCACGCCGGTGTCGGCGTTGTCTTCGATGTCGTCGTCCACTGCTCCTCCTTTCCGCGTGCCCAGGCTACTGCCGCCCGCTAGCCTGTGCGCTCACGCCGGGTGGAGGAACGATGACTCAGTGGAGCGGTCCCACGCTGATCGCCGTGTTCGCCGGATTCGGGCTGGCGTTAGTTTTGGTGGTCCCGTATGTCGCGATCAGCTATCGCAAACGCGGTGAACTCGGCCTGCTGCGCGCGATCGCCGCGCCGACTTTCCTCGTGTATTGCTTCGCGCTGGTCACCTACACGCTGCTGCCGCTGCCGGACGTCGACGCGGCGTACTGCGCGACGCACGAAGCGCTGCGGCACCCGGTGTGGAACCCGCTCCAGTTCCTCGAAGACATGCGGCAGTTCAACACCGGATTGCTGGACAATCCCGCGCTGCGCCAGGTGTTGTTCAACGTCGCGTTCTTCGTGCCGTGGGGCGTGTTCGTGCGGCGATTGTTCGGGCGGAGCATCGGTTTCGCCGTCGTCAGCGGGTTCTTCGTGTCGCTTGCCATCGAGACGACCCAGCTGACCGGCGTGTGGTTCCTGATGGAGTGCCCGTACCGGCTGTTCGACACCGGCGACCTGCTGTCCAACACCGTCGGCGCGGGGGTCGGCGCGCTTCTCGCGCCCGTGCTGCGGCGCTCCGGACGGCTGCGTCCCGCCGACGAACCACGCCCGGTCCTTGCCCGGCGACGACTGCTGGGCATGGTGCTCGACCTGATTTCGGTGACGCTGGCGGGCGTCGTGCTGAGCATGATCGCGCTCGCCGTGCAGTACGTCACCAAGGGCACGCTGCAGAACAACACGCTGATCGACGACGTCCTCGGCCGCTGGGTGCCCACCGCGGTCCTGTTGCTGCTCGTGCCGCTGGCGGGCAACGGCGCGACGCCTGGTCAGCGCGCGGTTCTGCTGACGGTGGTGCGCGCGGACGGACGGCCACCGTCGATGCTGCAGTCGATCGTCCGGTTCCTGATCGGTTCAGGCGGCTACTTCATCCTGGCCGGCTTGGACTCCGGGTGGACCTCGCTGTGGCTGCTGGCGCATCTGGTGTTCATGATCTTCACCCGGGGACATCGTGGCCTGACCGGGCTGGTGTGCGGGCTGTCCGTCGCCGACACGCGGGCGGTGGACCGGGAGCCGGTCGCCCCGCCAGGGTGATGTCGTTTTTTCGCGAGGTTTCGTGCGCGGGACGGGGCAGACTGGTCGGCGTGTACGAGGAGACCGAACGCTGTATCCGCGCGGTGCAGTCGAAGGACGACCGGTTCGACGGGTGGTTTTTCACCGCGGTGCTGACCACGGGGATTTACTGTCGGCCGAGTTGTCCGGTGGTGCCGCCCAAGGTCGAGAACATGCGCTTCTACCCGAGCGCAGCAGCCGCGCAGGCCGCCGGATTCCGCGCCTGCAAACGCTGCCGGCCCGACGCGTCGCCCGGTTCGCCGCTGTGGAACGAACGCGCCGACGTCGTGGCACGAGCGATGCGCCTGATCGGCGACGGCGTCGTCGACCGCGAAGGAGTGCAGGGGTTGGCTACGCGACTGGGGTACAGCGTCCGGCAGGTGGAACGCCAGGTGCGGGCCGAACTGGGCGCGGGCCCGCTCGCGCTGGCTCGGGCCCAGCGCGCCGAGACCGCCCGGTTGCTGATCGAAACCACGACGATGCCGATGAGCGATATCGCGCACGCGGCGAGGTTTTCGAGCATCCGGACGTTCAACGAAACCGTGCGTGCGGTCTTCGCCCTGACGCCGAGCGAACTGCGCTCCCGAGTCCGCGGCGGCAAGCGGACCAAGTCGCAGGGAGTGCTGTCGGTGCGGCTCCCGTTCCGCCGGCCGCTGTGCCCGGACAACCTGTTCGGGCACCTGATCGCCACCGCGGTCCCGGGCGTCGAGGAATGGCGCGACGGCGCGTACCGCCGCACCCTGCGACTGCCGCACGGCCACGGCGTGGTGTCGCTCCGCCCGGAGCCGGACCACGTCGCATGCCGCCTGAGCCTGACCGACCAGCGCGACCTGGCCGCCGCGATCAGCCGTTGCCGCTGGCTCCTGGACCTGGACGCCGACCCGGTCGCCGTCGACGAACAACTCGCCACGGACCCGACCCTCGCTCCCCTGGTGGCCGCCGCACCCGGCAGACGCGTCCCGCGCACGACCGACTCGGCCGAGTTCGCCGTGCGTGCCGTCCTCGGCCAGCAGGTCTCGACCGCGGCCGCCCGCACCCACGCCGCGCGCCTGGTCCTGGCACACGGCGCCCCGATCGAGGACCGCGAAGGCGGCCTGACGCACCTGTTCCCGTCGCCCGAATCGCTGGCGGAACTGGACCCGGAAACGCTGGCCATGCCGAAGTCCCGCCGAGCGACCCTGCTGGGTCTCGTGTCAGCCCTGGTCTCCGGCGACGTCGACCTGACCGCAGGCGGCGATTGGGTCCACGCCCGCGCGCAGTTGGCCGCGCTGCCCGGCTTCGGCCCGTGGACGGTGGAGAGCATCGCCATGCGCGCCCTCGGCGACCCGGACGCCTTCGTCGCGAGTGACTTGGGTGTGAAAGTCGCCGCCGAAACCCTAGGCCTGCCACCAAGTCCAGCCGCCTTGATCGCGCACGCCAGCCGGTGGCAGCCGTGGCGCGCGTACGCGGTCCAGCACCTCTGGGCGACCGGTGACCACCCGATCAACCGGATTCCCGCGGAGGAATCGGCATGACCGTGGTGCACACCGTCATCGACAGCCCTGAGGGCCCGCTGACCCTCATGGCCCGCGACGGCGGACTGGCCGGCCTGTACATCGGCGACGAGCAGTACCGCCCACCACGCGCCGCCTTCGGCGACCGGGACGACCGCCCGTTCGCCGCGGCGGCCCGTCAGCTGAACGAGTACTTCGCCGGCGACCGGGGCGAGTTCGACCTTCCGTTAGCTTTCAGCGGCACTCCTTTCCAAGAGACGGTGTGGCGGGCGCTCCTGCAGATCCCGTACGGCGCGACGACGACCTACCGAGAGCTGGCGGAGTCGATCGGCCGCCCGACGGCGTCCCGTGCGGTCGGCCTGGCGAACGGCCGGAACCCCATCGGCATCGTGGTGCCGTGCCACCGGGTGCTGGGCAGCAACGGATCGCTGACCGGCTACGCGGCTGGGGTGGAGTGCAAGCGGAGGTTGCTGGAACTGGAGCGGGGCGGGCGGGTGGTTGCGGGGTGAGTTCGGGGGGCCGAGCGGCTGGCCGTGGCTCGGGTGAGTCGGTTCGGGTTGGCTCAGGGCGGCACCGGATTGGCTTGGGTCCGAGCGGGGCTCGCTCGGTTCGGCGCGAGGCTGACTCGGCTCGGCGCAGGACTGGATCGGCTCGGCGCAGGACTGGCTCGATTCGGCGCAGCGCTCGCTCGATTCGGCACAGCGCTCGCTCAGCTCGGCACAGCGCTCGCTCAGCTCGGCACAGCGCTCGCTCGGCTCGGCACAGCGCTCGCTCAGCTCGGCACAGCGCTCGCTCGATTCGGCACAGCGCTCGCTCAGCTCGGCGCAGGGCTGGCTCAGCTCGGCGCAGGGCTGGCTCAGCTCGGTGCAACACTCCCTCCAGCTCAGCGCAGCACTGGCGCGGCTCGACGCAGCACTCGCCCACCCGCGGCGGGTTCCGCGGCTGGCGGCCGGCACCGCGGGGCCGGGCACGGCTCGCCGAATCGGCGCGCGCGTGGCGCAGCTTCGCGTCCACTATCGAGCCGGGGCCAGACTGGCTCGGACCGGTGCGACGAACCGGGCTGGCATGGCTCAAGCCGGACTCGCTTGACTCTGGCCGGACGGAGCGAGGATGGCTGGGATTGGACCGAGCCGTCACCTGATTTCGTCCCACCTGCGCGGTTCGCTTCGCTCAGCTCGCCCGAAGGTCGGGCCCGGCTCGGGTATGGGCCCGTTTCAGGTTGTCTCGGCCGCTTGCCTTCACCGCTCATGCGGTGCGGTTCCGGCTCGTCGTCCACCATGGGGTTCGGCCGTTTCGCGCCAGCCGTGACCGAGGCTCAGCTGAACCAGCCGTTCACCGTTCCGAAGTCCAGGGCGCCGGTCGCCTCCCCATAAGTCCCTTGCTTCAGCACCTCTGCCGCCGCGTGGTGGGCCAGGGAGTAGGCCGCCTGGGCGATCGAGGTGCCGACACTCACCCGGCGCACGCCAGCCGCGGCCAGGTCTGACACCGGGGGTGCGCCGGGTCCAGCCATGGCGCTTACCGGGATCGGCGAGGACGTTGCCAGTTCCGCCAGTACCTCGACGTCCACCAGGCCCGGGACGAAGATGCTGTCCGCTCCGGCGTCGGCGTAGACGCGGGCTCGGGTCAGTACATCGTCGAAGCGACCGGCGGGTTCGCCGACTCCGAAGAGGTACACGTCCGTCCGGGCGTTGATCCACAACTCCGAGAGACCGGCTGTCGCGGCGGTGGCGCGGGCCGCGGTGAAGCGTTCTGCCTGTTCGTCGGGAGTGAAGAGAGTGGCAGTTCCGGCACGGGAGTCTTCCAGGTTCACGCCTACTGCGCCCGCCTCGATGACGCCTCGCACGGTTTCGGCGACGGCTGAAGGGGCTAGGCCGTAGCCGCCTTCTACGTCGGCGGTTACCGGGACTTCTACGGCTGCGGCGATTTGGGCGATCACCGTCAGCATTTCCGCGCGAGAAAGATGCTGGCCGTCGCCTCGGGCCAGGGCCCAGGAGACGCCTCCGCTGGTGGTGGCGATCGCGGGGGAGCCTGCGCGTTCGATAGCGACCGCACTGCCTGCGTCCCACGCGTTCGGCAGCACCAGGACATCAGTCGCGTGCAGTTCGCGGAAGAGATTTGCCTTGTCTTGCAACGAGTTCACGAGGTTCCTCCCCAGTGGCGAGCCCCAGGCGGGGCAACTGCGGAGGAACGTATCAGCGGGCACCGACAAAAACCGGTGCGGAAAGAATCAGGGGAGGTCGAAGCCCAGTTCGCGAGCGGCCTCGGCGGGGGTCGGCTGGGTCCAGCGGCGGGCGACGGCTTCGTGGGTGGACAGCGAGCGCGGTTCGGCTCGGTCCAGGTACAGGACGCCGTGCAGATGGTCCGTCTCGTGCTGGACGATTCGTGCTGGCCAGCCGGACAATTCCGCGTCCAGCGCCGCGCCGGTTTCGCTGGTGCCGCGAAGCCGGATCCGCAGGGGCCGCGCGACGACGGCCTGCCATCCGCGCACGCTGAGGCAGCCCTCGAAGAACGCGGCGGTTTCGTCGCCCACTCGGGTGTACTCGGGGTTCACCAGCACGCGGAACGGCAACGGGACGATCCCGCGGGTGGCGAGGGTGGATTCGGCGACGCCGGGGCGTTCGCGGGCACCGTCCTCGACGACCGCGATCCGGACCGACAAGCCGATCTGCGGCGCGGCGAGGCCGACGCCGGGTGCCGCGTGCATGGTCTCCTTCATGCCCTCGATCAGCGCGGAAAGCAGTTCGTCGCTCAGTTCGCCCTCGTACGGGCGGGCGGCGGCGCGCAGCACGGGGTCGCCTGCCTGCACGATCGGCCACGGCAACGGCTGGGCGAGCAGTTTCTCGACCTGTTCGGCAAGCACCAGCGAACCCCTCTCCAAGGGCAACGGGACAGCGGCATGATCGCACCCGCGCGGAGCACGACACTCGCCCGGGGATCGGGCAAGCTGGCAGCCGTGGCCTACGACGTGAACGCGATCCGCAAGCACTTCCCCGCGCTCGAGAACGGCGCTGCCCACTTCGACGGTCCCGGTGGCTCCCAGGTCCCGGACATGGTCGGCGAAGCAGTGTCCTCGACACTCTGCGCCGCCATCGCGAACCGCGGCACCGTCACGGCGGCGGAGCGCCGCGCGGACGGCGTCGTGCGCGAAGCCCGGCAAGCGGTCGCTGACCTGCTCGGCGCGCGCGCGGAGGGCGTCGTGTTCGGGCGCAGCATGACCCAGGTGACCTACGACTTCTCCCGCACGCTCGCGAAGAACTGGGGTCCAGGCGACGAGGTCGTGGTCACCCGCCTGGACCACGACGCCAACGTCCGGCCGTGGGTGCAGGCGGCCGAAGCGCGCGGCGCGACTGTTCGCTGGGCGGACTTCGATCCCGAGACGGGCGAGTTGCCGACGTCATCGGTCGCGGAACTGCTTACTGACCGGACGCGGCTGGTAGCGGTCACTGCTGCTTCAAACCTGCTGGGCACGCGTCCGGACATTCCCGCGATTACCGACGCGGTCCGCGAAGCAGGTGCGCTGAGTTACGTGGACGGCGTGCACCTGACGCCGCACGCGCTGGTCGACATCGCCGCACTGGGCGCGGACTTCTACGCCTGCTCGCCGTACAAGTTCCTCGGACCGCACCTCGGCCTTCTCGCCGCCGCACCGGATCTTCTGGAGACGTTGCAGCCGGACAAGCTGTTGCCGTCGGGCAACGCGGTTCCGGAGCGTTTCGAGCTGGGTACGTTGCCGTACGAGCTTCTCGCGGGCACTACCGCAGCTATCGACTTCCTCGCCGAACTCGTGCCAAGTGAAGGCAGCCGTCGGGAACGTTTGCGTACGTCGATGACGGCGCTTGAAGAGCACGAAGACGCGCTGTTACAGCGATTGGAAGACGGGCTCGCCGCTCTGCCGCGCGTCGTTCGGTATGGCTCGCCGACGCGTCGCCGTACGCCGACAGTGTTGTTCTCGGTCGCCGGGCTGACGCCGCAAGCGGTGTACGAGCGTCTCGGCGCGCGCGGGGTCAACGCGCCTGCTTCGACGTTCTACGCCATCGAGTGCGCGCGGCACCTCGGTCTTGGCGACACTGGTGCCGTACGCGCTGGCATCGCGCCGTACACGACTCCAGCGGAAGTCGATCTGCTGCTCGCTGCTGTTGCGGAGCTGTGAATGAGCATTGAGACGACTGTCGACGGACAGGTCACCACCATCACCATCAACCGGCCGGAGAAGCGGAACGCGCTCACGAAGGCGATGTACGTCGCCCTCGCGGACGCCTTCGACGCTGTCCGCACGCCTATCGCTGTATTGAGCGGAGCCAGCGGTGCGTTCACTGCGGGTAACGACCTCGGCGACTTCCTCGCGCACGAAGCCGGTGACAGCGCGAAGACGCCCGCACGGGTCTTCCAGGAGGCGCTACTCGCGACGCAGGCAGTAGTCGTCGCATCAGTCGACGGCCCCGCTGTCGGCATCGGCGCAACTCTGCTGCTGCACTGCGACCTCGTCTACGCCACCGAACGCAGCTACCTGCAGTTCCCGTTCGTACCGTTGGGACTGGTGCCGGAGTTCGGCAGCAGTTACGCGCTGCCGCGTCGAGTCGGTCCGCAACGCGCGACGGAGCTGCTGCTGTTCGGAGAACGCCTGCCTGCGGTCGAAGCGGCGCAACTCGGGTTGGTCAATGAAGTGCTCCCTGACGAGACAGCGCTCGGTAAGCGCGTCTCAGAACGCGTCGCGACACTCGCCGAACGGTCGGTACGCGCGGTGACGACGACGCGCGCACTGTTGCATGACCGCACCGACGAGAGCGTCGAAGAGCGAATGGACTCGGAGTCCAAGCACTTCGCCGAACTGCTGCACGACCCGGTCACAGTCGCCACGTTGCGCGCGAAGCTCGACAGGCGTTAGCGACGGCGGCGCTTGTCCACGGCGGCGTCGAGAACTGGACCTAGCTCCTCGACAACGCTGTCGAGCGCCGTCACCGCGTGCTCGACCCGGGCCAGCACTAAGGCTCCTTCAAGCGCGCTGATCATCAACACTGCCAACGAAGCAGCGCGCGCCGCCGGTACGCCCATCTGCTGCAGCGCGGACACGATGGGCTTTCGCCACTGCGCGAAAGCGTCGTTTGCGCGCTCACGCAACGGCTCGCTCGACGCCGCCGTGTCGGCGACGGTGGCCACCAACGGACAGCCGTAGTCGTAGCCGATCTCTAGGAACTCTGCGCGCCAGTACTCGACTACCCCAGCGAAGAGCGCGGACGGCGTCGGGTCTGTCAGAGAGTCCATCGCGCGCGTCACGCGACGTGCGGCGTAGCGGCCCGCCCAGTCGATCGCTTCGCCGAACAGCTGTTCCTTACCGCCCGGGAAGTAGTGCTGCAGCGACCCCCGCGGCGCCTCGGCATGCGCTACCACCTCGCGCATTCCGGTTCCGCTCAAACCCTGCGTACGCAGCAACTGCGCAGCGCTGAAGACCATCCGCTCGCGCGCCGGCCGTTCCGTCATCGAGCGTCTCCTCCGTGACCGTCAGCTCGTACTCGTTCTCGCCGCCGTACCCGGGCACGAAGCGGAACCCGCACGCCCGCAGCAATCCTTCCGCAGCGACATTGCCCTCCTGCACGGTGGCGTGCAGCTTCCAGCCGCGCCACCGCTCCGCGGCCAGCCGGACCAAGCCGCTGCCGATGCCCAGCCGCTGCCATCGGTCGGCGACGAGCAGCCCCAGTTCGACGCGGCGATCGTCCTCCGGGACCGCGTTCAGCAGCCCGGCGGGCACCTCCGAAACCTCGGCGACAAGGGCCGTGCCGACCAGGAGGAATCGCTGGTACCTGGACAGGACCGCGGCCGGCTCGATCGGGCCGCCGAGGGTGAACCGGCGGCTCAGCGATGCCGGCGAGCAGGCGCGGACGAGATCGGCCACGGAACCGGCGGTGGCCGGTCGCACGGCGGTCATGACAGTCGTCATAACCCGAGGGTCGCACACGGCTGCGACTATGACAAGCGTCATGGGAGATGTCACGCTGCCGACACGACCCGCGCGGCCCGCCGGTACCGGGACCGGCGGGCCGCCACCGGTTTCGGGCAAGGAGAATTCACTGATCGTATCCGCGATACCCCATCGGCGGTAATTCCACCGATTAATCGGGACTTGACCACGATGCGTGTCCACTGGGCCTCTTCGGGTGAAAACGGTTCCCGATACCTGCCGGGAACGCGTTTCTTCCTTATATTTTCCTGGACGCTCCGGCAGGCGAGCAAAGGAGACACGGCCATGACCCAGTCGCTCGAGGTTCCGACGAAGGAATTCTGTCTCGACTGGACGATGGACGGGGCCAATGGCGGCAGGGTGCACTTCACCCTGTCCGGCCAGGTGAGCCTGTTGGACGGCAAGCGGTTCTACAAGGTCGACGGCGTGCTGTACATCGCCGACGGCAGCGCGTACTGCCGGGAGATCGGGAACCCGCGGCTGCACGTGCGGCGCAACGGCGTCGAGGAGACCGGACGGCAATGGGGCTGGGAAGCGATCAGTTCCCGCAAGAGCGCGAACCGGCTCTGCACAATGGACGGTTATTTCGTGCGGACGGGCTACTGGGCGCCCGCCGATCGCAGTATCCAACTCGGAATCGTCGCCGAACACGGGGTCACCCGGCGTCGTTCGCACAGCCCGACGGCGACCATTCGCCTGGTTGACTGAATGGTTCCCGGATATCGGGAGCGCGCCCTCGGTTTGCGCTCGGCAATGACCCGATTCCAGGCCGGACGGCAGTGAACTTTTCGCGAGCGGCCCCGGGCAGACGCGTCCGCCCGGGCTGTCCGCGACGGAAACCCCCGGTTGCCCGCCGGCGAACTTCCGGCGCACAGTCGTGCCCACCGCTGCCGCAAGATCGCTTGCCCGCCAACGCGAACCGCGCGAATCAGACGATCCGCCGAGCGACCGCGGTGCCGAACCGCCGGTGCCGCAACCCATCCAGGGCCGAACCCGAAGAAAGGTCAACCCGGGCAACGCACTGAACCCGCGAGACATTGGCCTGGACCACTCGGCGCACACCGCGAACCCGTGCCCGCGCAGCCGCAACCTCCGCTCGTCGTCACCCACACGGGTAATCGCTGGCCTGGAGGTAAGCGAAAACACACCGGATCCCCAGGAAAAACACGAAAAACGTTGTGCGGGACACAGCGCTCGCGCGCGCGAAAGAGGACCATGAGAGGCATGCGGAACAGGACTCGGGCAGGCAGACCACCACACCCTGGTAAACGATTGCTCCGACGGCTCGGCGCCGTGCGCAACCCGCTCGTGCGACGGTCGGACCGGATCGAAGGCGTGCTCGCCGGCATCGTCACACTGCTGGCGCTCATCGCGATTCCCTTCGCCATGATGATCGGCAGCGAGGACGTCGCCGCGGAGACCGCCGCGTCGGACGCGCAACTGCAGTCGCGGCATCAGGTCACCGCCACGGTGCTGACGACGGCCTCGCAGCCGGCCGCTTCCGTCGGCGACAGCGCGCCGATCGCCAACACCGCGCGCGTGAACGCGGTCTGGAAGCCGCCGCACGGCGTGCAGCGCACCGGCGTCATCACGGTGCCCGCCGCTTCCGCGACCGAGGGCTCGACCACCGACATCTGGCTGGACGACAGCGGCAAGCAGACCACCGCCCCGCTGACGCACGCGGACGCGGTCACCAACGGCGTGCTCGTCGCGGCCTTCTGCTGGCTGTGCGCGGTCGGCGTGCTGGGCGGCGCGTTCTGGATCGCGCGGCGAGTGCTCGACCACCGGCGTGCGGCGCGGTGGGCTGACGAATGGGCGCAGTTCGCCGGCCCGGAAGCGGTTCGCTGACAGCCCCGCCAGCCGTGGTGCTCCCCTCTCGGCTGCCGGACGGGTGCGATCCGCCAATCCGGCGGCCGATCGCTGGCACCTAGGCACGCCGTGCACGGGCTTGGTGCCCACCGAAGTTCCCTCGCAGCAAGTCCCCCGGGACTGGTACACGCGTTCTCGACAGCCCGGCCAGCAGCGTTGTGCGCCGGGTCCGGAGGCAGTTCGCTGACACGTCTGCTGCCTCCGGACCCGGCCTCGGCGGACCGAGCGGGGCGACACCCCCAGCGTCGCCCCGGGCCGGTACTACGCCTGCCGCCCTGCCCGGAATATGTGGCGAGTTAGCCACCAGCTATCTCGTTGAGGGACAGTCTTGTGGAGCCCTCCGGCGATTGTCAACTGTGAGCTAATCTGAGATAGTCGCCTTAGCTGAGAGCAATCAGCTGCAACTGGAGGGGCGTAGCAGCATGTCCGAAGACACCCAGCCGGCGGATGACCGGCCCACCCTGGCCTCCAGACTCGACGATCTGTTCCGCACAGTGCGCCCGCAGGGGAGGCACTGGACGAACGCCGAGGTGGCAGCCGAACTGAAGCGGGCCACGCCGGAGCTGAAGGTCGGCGCGGTATACCTCTCTCAGCTACGCACGGGCAAACGGACCAATCCGTCTCAGGAGCTGCTGGCCGCACTGGCGAAGTTCTTCGGGGTCTCGGTCGCCTATTTCTTCGACGACGAGGTCGCCGGGTCGGTACTGTCGGAGCTGGCGGCCGTGGAGGCGATGCGCCAGGCAGGCGTCCGCGCGGTCGCCATGCGCGCGGCGGGCATGCGCGAGGAGAACCTCCAGGCGATCACCACGATCATGGACCAGTACCGCAAAATGCAGGGGCTGCCCCCGGTCACGGACGAAGCGGCGCGGTGACCGGCACCCCGTCCGAAGCCCCGCAGCGGCGCGAGCAGCTGCGGCGGATGCGCGACGAAGGCGCCCAGCGGATCGCCGAACTCGATCTTCCGCCGAAGTACGACCTGGCCACCCTCTGCGCCCGCCTTGGCGAGATTCGCGAACGGCCGATCACCCTCGTGCCGCTGCCGATGCCCGCGTCGCACCCGTGCGGCATGTGGGTAGCCGCACGGGGCGAGGACCTGATCTTCTTCGACGCCAACACCACCGGGGCGCACCAGGAGCACATCATCTTGCACGAGCTGGGTCACATCATCTGCTGTCATCGCGGCTCGGGTCTCCTGGACGACGAGAGCGCCCGCTCGCTGTTCCCCAACCTGGACCCGGACATCGTCCGGGACATGCTGATGCGCGCCACCTACGACGACNTACGACGACGCACAGGAGCAGGAAGCGGAGATCATCGCCTTCCTGCTCTCGGAACGCATGGGCACGCCGGCGAAACCCATCGCCCAAACCCCCAAAGCAGGGGAGAAACCGATGGACCGAATCGAGCGCTCGCTCCTCTAGCCCCACCAAGTCCGTGAGGGCCACCCTCATTGGCTCTGATTCCCTCAGGGTTCCCCAATGTGGCACCGGGTGCATGCGACGCACCCAACCGCCGCCGATGCACCCACAGTCGAGGCACCCAGCCCCTCCTCCGCACCCCGATCCGAAGCCCCCTGCGGGCGGCGGGTGCTTGTCAAGGCATCTTTCCCGCCTTGACAAGCACCCGCCGCCCGTCAGCACACTCAACCTTCGGGGTGCCCCACACCAGCAACCGGGCCAATGTCGCCCCCAGGCGACGAGCCCCCCTACCTCAACCCGCCCAACTCAGCCCCCACCACCCCCACCGCATACTGCAACTGATCCTCCCGATGCTCACTGGTGATGAAGAACCGCAACCGAGCCAACTCCTCATCCACCGCCGGGTACAGAATCGGATCCACCACCACCCCCCGCTCGTACAACGTCGTCGCCAGTCTCAGCGCGACATCCGAACTCCCCACCACGCAAGGCACAATCGGCGTATCCCCAGCCGACCCCGTCGGCAACCCCGCCGAAGTAGCCAGTTCCAGGAACAACCGGGAGTTCTCCCGCAGCCGTACCAACCTCTCCGGCTCCTCCTGCACAATCTTCAACGCCGCAAGCGAAGCAGCGGCATTAGCCGGAGTAATCCCCACGCTGTAAACAAACCCAGGCAGCGAATACCGCAACCACCGCACCGTCCGGGCCGACCCGGCCAGATACCCCCCGCACCCGGCCAACGACTTCGACAGGGTGCCCATCCAAAGATCAACCCCGGACCGATCCACCGCGAAGTGGTCGCCGATCCCAGCTCCCCGAGGCCCCATCGTCCCGATACTGTGCGCTTCGTCAACCATCAGCAACGCCCCATAGCGCCGCTTGAGCTCAATCAACGCAGGCAGATCGGCAACATCACCGTCCATGCTGTACACGCCTTCGACCACGATCAGCACCCGCCGGAACCGGGACCGCGACCGGCGCAGCACGTCCTCCAGCCGTGCCGTGTCGTTGTGCGGAAACGGCTGCCGCGTAGCCCCGGACAGCGCACACCCTTGCAGAATGCTGTCGTGCGCCAGCGAATCGTGCACGATCAGGTCACCGGGCCCGACCAGATGGCCGATCGCGCCCACATTCGTCGCGTGCCCGCTCACCAGGACGAGACTGTCCTCGACCCCCAGGAACGCCGCGAGCTCCGTCTCCAGGTCACGCGACAGATCCCGGTCCCCAGCGAGCAATCGGCTGCCGGACACGGAAGTCCCGTACCGCTCGACGGCATCGTGCACCGCCGCGGTCACCGCCGGATGCCCAGCCAGCCCAAGATAGTTGTAGCTGGAAAAGGACAGGTACTCCCGCCCGGAGACCGACGTCGTGGCGTCCATCCGTCCCTGATGCTTGCGGAAGTACGGATTGGGCACGCCAAGATCGTCAAACTCCTTCAGCCGCGCCTCAATGGCCGCCGCCTCCGGAAACTCCTCGATCGCCGCACTGGCCGGATCCCACGACGGAGCCGGAGCAGGCTGGGCCGGAGCAGCCGGGACCAAAGCCGTTGCCGGAGCGAGCATCCCGGCCACCGCCCCGACTGTCAGCGCCGCTGACTGCTCGACCTCCACCGGCGACCCCGGGAACCGCTTCCGCAGCCGCCCCTCCAACTCGGTGAGCATCAACGAATCGAACCCGAGGTCGTCCACCAGCAACTGCCCGGCATACAACTCGCTGACCGGAAACGCCGTCGTCCGCGCGACTTCTTCGAGCACGACCGCCAACACGTCCCGCGCGGAAGTCGTCTCCTCCGCCTCCTCGACCGATGCCGCAGCAGCCCCGAGCGGCTCCAGCGTGTGTGCCTTGGCGAGCTTCGCGTCGTCGACCACCCAGTGCCGACGCGGGCTGAGCGGGCTCGGCGGCAGCGTGCAGCGCGGCAGGCCGTCCGCCACCGGGCGCAGCCCGGACCCGGTCACCGCGCGCGGAGCCAGCTCGGCTGGCAGACCGTCCTCGACCGGCTCCTCTCCCGGTGACACAACACCAGCGAAGACGCCAGGACCAAGCTCGCCGCCTTGGCCGGATTCGAGCGCGACCGACGCGGCGACGAGCTTGGAAACCGCGTCAGCGATGTCGTTCGCGGCCACCGCGAGCCGCTCCGGGAAGAGCGTTCGGCGGGCGAGTGTGCCCGCGACGGCGGCCAGCGGCGGGTTCTCGCTGCCGAGCGCCTCGGCCACTTCGCGGGCGTGCCTGGCCAGCCCGGCCCGGTCCCGTGCGGTGAGCAGCAGCAACCGCGGCGTCTCGGCTGGCGGCGTTTCCTGCGCCGTTTCCTCGACCACCACGTGCACGTTCGAGCCGCCGAAGCCGAACGCGCTCACCCCGGCCCGGCGCGGCCCGTCGCTGTTCCACGGCGTGACCTGGCCCGCTATCTGAAGCCCGGCGTCCCGCAGCGGCAGCTGCTCGGCCGGTTCGAAATCCGGCTGCGGCAGAATTTGTCCCTTGTGGACAGACAAAATGGACTTGATCAGCCCGGCGATTCCCGCGGTGCCAAGGGAATGCCCGACCACCGACTTCGCCGCGCCGAGATACGCCGGGTTCTCCGCGCCGCGACGCAGCTCGGTCAGCGCGCTGATCTCCACGTCGTCGCCGACCGCGGTCGCGGTGCCGTGCGCTTCCAGGAACCCGACCGACGCCGGGTCGACCCCCGCGTCCCGGTACGCCCGCCGCAACGCTCGCAGCTGACCGGACTCCTGCGGCATCATGCCGCCCTTGACCGTGCCGTCGTTGGACAGCCCGACGCCGCGGATCACCGCGTACACCCGGTCGCCCGCCGCCCGTGCGTCCGCGAGCGGGCGCAGCACCAGGACGCCGGCCCCCTCGCCGAGCACGAACCCGTCGGCCCGGCGGTCGAACGGCCGGCATTCGCCGGTGCGCGAGATCGCGCCGATCCGGCACAGGCCCACGAACAGGTCCGGAGACAGCACGAGCTGTGCGCCGCCGGCGACGGCGATCCGGCAGCGGCCCGCCCGCAGGGCGAACACCGCGTTCGCCACCGCGGTCAGCCCGCCGGAGCAGGCCGAATCGAGCGCGTAGCTCTCTCCGTGCAGGTCGAAGACGCTGCTGATCGAACTCGGCCCCATGTTGAGCAGCAGCCCGGCCATCGCGGTGGCGTGCAGGCCGCTGACCGCGGATGCCGCCTCGGCCATCGCCGGATCGCCCGCCCGGCCGAATTCGCCGCCGATCAGCTGTTTCAGCCGCAGGTGCAGTGTGCTCATGTCGCGGTAGCCGCTGTCGCTGAGCGACATGATCACCGATGTGTCGTCGCGGTCGAAGCCCTCGGCCTCCCATCCCGCGTCCTGCAGCGCTTCGCGGGTCAGGTCGACCAGCAGCCGGTGCTGCGGGTCGAGCGATTTGGCCCGCCGCGGCGGGATCTTGTAGTGCCCGGCGTCGAAGTCGCCGACGTCCTCCAGCAGCGCCATGCGGTCGGAGTAGACCGCTCCGCTGTCCCGGAAATCGTCGTTGTAGAACGCTTCGCGCCGCCACCGCGAATCCGGCACTCGCCGAAACTGCGGCTTGGGCTCGCTCAGCAGATCCCAGTACTCGTTGACGTTGCGCGCCCCCGGAAAACGGCATCCCATTCCGACAACGGCGATGTCCTGGCTATTTTCGGATTCTTCCCACTCAGATCTTGCAGACCCCATGGCATGACTTCCTCGTGCCGATCCCCACCCAGTCGACACCGAGATTGCCCGTTCTTACCCAGTTTTTCAAGGGCATTGGGCAAGGTGCGGAGGAATGCACAGGCAACTCAACTCACGGTAGCCAAGCGATCACGCCACCAGGCCACGGTACCGGCAAATTGATCTTTCTCTCCCGTCGGCGTAATATCGAAGAATTCCTGTGCCGCATGGGAATCGAGCACGTACGGACGGTCAAACTGGTAGCGGACCTCCCGCAGCTCGCGCAACATCGGCGAAACGAGTGCGCCCGCCTTCAGTAACATCGGGGAAAGGCGTTGCACCGGCACCGGGGCCACTCCGGCCGCCTCGCACAACAGCGCGACCATCACCCGAGCGGACCGCGGCGGACCAGTCGGCACATGCCACGTCCTGCCCCACGCCTTTTCTTCCCGCGCGGCCGCGACCAGCGTGCGCGCGACATCGGAAATGTAGGTCCAGCTGTGCGCGGCGTCCGGATCGCCGAGTACCTGGACCTTCCGCCCGTGCAGCACGTTCGGCACCACTCGGGCGGCAAGATGGCCGCCGTCGGTCACTCCGGGACCGAAGAAATCGGAGGCACGCACCTCGACCGCGCGGATGCGGCCCTCGTCGTGCAATGCGTGCAGTTGTTCGGACAGCAAAGCCCGGATCCGGCCCTTTGTCCCGGTGGCCGCGAGCGGCAGATTCTCAGTGAGCGGACCATCGACCGGGCCGTAGCCGTACAAATTCCCCAGCGACACCAGCAGCGCGCCGTTCGCTTCGGCCGCGGCGCACATCGAGGCCTGCAACGGCGGCCAATCGGTCGCCCACCGATGATATGGCGGGCTGGCGCAGCTGTAGATCGCTGTCGCCCCCTCGGTCGCTTCGGCGAGCGCGGCCTGGTCGGCGGCGTCGAGCGAGACGTGCTCCAGCCCCGGCTCGGGTTCCCGGGGCGAACGGCCGATCACCCGGACCCGCTCTCCTTGTTCAGCCAGCAGCGCGGCGGTGGCCGCCCCCGCCGGTCCGTGCCCGATCACCACCTGAAGACTCATGGCGACACCCTAGCGACGGGCGCATCCCGTCGCGGCCGTGCACGAGCCGGTCGCCCGCCGTTCACCGGAAGATCACCCCAGCGGTTCTCGAGCAGGCCGCCGACACCTGGCATCCACTCGGAATTCGCCCAGGCCAGAACCAGTTTTCCGGCCCTAGTTCCGGCACTTGCGGTGGTGTATGGTCGCCGATCGTGAACAATTCCGCCAAGGTTGCCGCGCACACCGTTCCGCCCGCCGGGCGCTGAGGCCGTTCCGGGGGCGCGAGTGAACACTCTGAAGATCATCTTATTCTCTCTGTCGGCGGTATCCTCGTACGCGGCCTTGCTGTACAAGCTTTTCTCGATGCGCCGCTCGTGGCGCGACCCGGCCTACATCGTGCTGATGACGACGCTGATCCTGCAGTGCGTCACCTTCACCCTCGGCGCCCTCTCGCTCAGCATCGGCTCGCTGTTCGGGATCCCCAATCTGGCGATCTTGATCTTGCACCTGGCCGCGGTCGCGTACTGCATCAGCGCGCAGCTCCTGCTGATGCTGTGGGCGAATCCCCTGGCGGAAATCCGCACGCGGATCCGGGCGTGGATCGTCTCCGGCGCGGTGCTGTTCGTCGTGCTGACCGTGCTGTTCTTCATCGGCAACAAACCGGGCACCCCGGGCACCGCCTTCGCGGTGGGCAGCGGCGACCCGGTGATCCTCACCTACCTGCTGCTGTTCATCGTTTCGCAGGCCGTGCCGTGCGTGACGATCTACCTGCAATGCCTGCCGTACGCGCGAAGCACGTCGCGGGTGTGGCTGCGCCGGACCCTGAAGACGCTCGCGGTCGGTGCGGTCGTGCTGTTCTGCTACTGCGCCACGCGCGCGGTGAACATCGTGAGCCCGGCACTCGGCTGGCACCTCGGCGCGTGGGCGATCGTGCCCTCTGTGTTCAGTGCGCTGGGCATCGTGATCGTGTCGTTCGGGCTGACCATGCCGTCGTGGGGCGAGCACGTCTCGTCGGTCGCGCGCTGGCAGCGCAATTACCGTTCCTACCGCGCGCTCTACCCGCTGTGGCATTCGCTGTACGAATCCTCGCCGGGCATCGCGCTGGAACCGCCTGCCGAGGGAGACACCGATCGGCGCTGGTCGGACCTGCACTACCGGCTGCATCGCCGGGTGATCGAGATCCGTGACGGCTGGCGCGCGCTGCGGCCGTACATGGACCGCGCCGACACCCCGGACGGCGACCAGGCGATGGCCGAGGCTCGCAAGATCCGCCAGGCGCTGGAGGCGAAGACCTCCGGGCTGACCCCGGCGGAAAGCCAGGACAACAGCGCGTTCGACGACCACGACGCGAAGACGTTCGAGGCCGAGGTCGCCTGGCTCACCCAGGTGTCGGCGGCTTACGGCAAGCTGGTCTGAGGCTGGTCGCCCAGCAGCGTCTCGCCTTTCGTCAGCCACGCGAAACCGAACGCGAACACCGCGAGCGACTCCAGCCAGAGCGTCGGATGCAGGTCCGCGGTGGCGGCGCTGAAGAACAGGCCGTTGACCACGATCAGCACCAGGCACGCGAGCATCACGATGCCGCACGTCCGGTAGACGGCATTGCGCGAACGTTTGCGCTTGGTCGGCGCCCCGTCGTCCTTGGTGAACAGGAAGAGGCAGAAGAACGCGAGGGTGAGGAAGAAGATCGCGGCGAACACCAGGTGCGCGACGCCGATCGCGTGTTCGGTCGGGGTCGGCGTTACCGGCTGGGCCGGGAACAGCGCGACGCCGATGCCGGCGATCGCCGCGACATTGGCCGCGATGTCGTCGACGCGTCCGTAACCGCGATAGGCGATCAGGAAGACGCCGATCGCGCACAACGTGCCGACGAAGACGTTCCGGAGATCGCTGTAGTAATAGCCGCTCAGCGAACCGAGCAAGCCACCGCCTTCGAGCAGTTCCTTGCCGATGATCACCACGATCGGCAGCAGGATCCCGAGCACCCCGATGGCGCGGCGAAGGAACAGGTAAGAGCGCACGAAAGCGGTCATGGCACGGCCTCCCCGAAAGTCGTGCACTCTTTGTACCTGCTTCGTCACCCGCCCACCGGGCAGACCGGGAAGGCCACCGGTTCAGCCCAGCAGACCGTCCAGTTCGGCGAGCAGTTTCGCCTTCGGCCGGGCGCCGACGAACGACGCGACCGGGGCTCCGTCGCGAAACAGCATCAGCGTCGGCAGCGCCATCACCTGGTAGGCGCGCATCGTTTCGGGGTTCTCGTCGGTGTTGAGTTCGCGCACGGTGAGGCCGGGCCGTTCCGCGGAGATCTCGGCGAGCACCGGGGCGAGCATCCGGCACGGCGGGCACCAGCCCGCGGTGAAGTCGACCAGGACGGGCTGGTCGTGGTCCAGGACGTCGGCGGCGAAGGTGGCGTCGGTGGTCATCGGGACTCCTCGGGTTCGGCAGTGCACGGGTCAACCGCGTGCCCGGTGGCGGCGGCGAGCTTGTCGAGCAGCGCGGAGCGGACCGCCGCGAGGTCGCGCATGCAGGCCTCGACCTCGTCCAGCTTCCGCCGGTACACCTCGACCGACGCCGGGCACGCGTCGCCCGCGTCGTGGCCGGTGCGGAGGCAGTCGACGAACGGGCGGGTGTCGTCGAGGCTGAACCCGACCGTGCGCAGGGTCTGGATTTCCTTGACGAGCCGCAGGTGGTCCTCGTCGTACTCGCGATAGCCGTTCGCCGCGCGCGCCGCCGGGAGCAGGCCCTGTGCCTCGTAGAAGCGCAGTGCCCGCGTGGTGGTCCCGGTCCGCTGGGCCAGTTCGCCGATCCGCATTTTTCCGACGCTAAACCTTGCCCTCAGCGTCAAGGCAAGGCCTGCACGCGAGGCTGCGGATATTCGCGGAACTTGACCGAGTTCGCCGCGCGGCTGCCCATGTACTCGAAGACGCGGCGGCCGAGCGGACCGGTCAGCGAGCGGTACATCCGGTTGCGCTTGCGCAGCTTCTCCTCGGTGGCCGGGACCAGGAAGCCGCCCGAACCGGCTCCGTTGCGCTGCCCGACGCGGGCGGGTTTGCGCAGCCGCTGCTCGTAGCGGGNCGTAGCGGGCGAACGCGGTCACGTGGTCGCCGCCGGCCGCGGCGAGTTCCCCGGCCAGGACCTGCGCCCCCATCATCGCGAGGCCGGTGCCGGATCCGCCCGGCCCGGCGCACCAGGCGGCGTCGCCCAGCAGCACGATCCGGCCGCGCGACCAGCTGTCGAGCTTGATCTGGCCGACGGTGTCGAAGTACAGGTCAGGCGCGTCGGCGACGGCGGTGAGCAGCTGCGGGAGTTCCCATCCGGCGTTGGCGAAGACCTCGGTGACAATGTCCTTCTGCCGGGCCAGGCCGGGACGGCCGTACCCGTCCGGGTCGCCGCGGAAGGTGAGGCCGACGGTGACTGTCTCCGGGTCTCGGTGGCTGGTGACGATCGCGCCGAGGCCGGGTTCGTTGTAGAGCAGGCCCGCGCGGTCGAGGCGGAGGTGGTTGGGCGCGGTGAACCCGGCGACGTGGTAACCGAGGTCGGTGCGGAATTTCGCCTCCGGACCGAAGGCTGCCGTGCGCACGCCGGAGTGGATCCCGTCCGCGCCGGCCACCAGGTCGAACCGCCGCAGGGCGCCGTGGCGGAAGGTGACGTCGACGCCGTCGGAGGTCTCGGCGAGCGAGGTGACACGGTCGCCGAAGACGTACTCGGTGTAGTCCTTGGTGTGGTCGTAGAGGACGCGGGCGAGGTCGCCGCGCAGGACCTCCAGCTCGCCGTTGGTGAACCCGCTCGGCAAGGTGAACGCGGGTTGTCCGGCCGGGTCGAGCTGCACCTGCTCGCGCAGCGCGGTCTCGTGCTCCCGCAGGTCGTCGAGCAGGCCCATCGCTTCGACGAGTTTCATCTGCTCGCCGCGGAAGTCGACGGCCTGCCCGCCCGGCCGCAGCCGCGGCGCGGCCTCGACGACGGTCACCGAATAGCCGTAACGGTGCAGCCAGTAGGCGGCGGACGGACCCGCGACGCTGGCACCGGACACGAGAACGGTCTTGCTGGTCATCTCTGCTCCCCTGGGTCGGTAGGCGATGCGGCAAGACTGCGGCGCACCGCTTACCGCGCCCGCACGGAGCGCTGACGATCTTGGTCAGTCCTGCGCCAGCCGGGTGAGCATCCGGGAGAAAACGCGGCCGAGCAGCTCCAGCTCGGGGCCGCTGACCTGGTCGAAGAAATACCGGCGCACGAGTTCGCCGTGCTGCTGCCTGGCCGCCGCGACCGCCGCGCGCCCGGCTTCGGTGAGCCGGACGTTCGCCCCGCGCGCGTCCTCGGTGCAGTTCTCCCGCGTGACCAGCCCGCGCTTGCACATCCGGCTCACGTGATGCGACAGCCGGCTGCGGTCCCATTCGACGGTCGCGCCGAGTTCGCGCATCCGCAGCACGCCGTCCGGTTCGTTCGCGAGCGGGACGAGGAGGGCGTAGTCGGCTCCGGAGATCCCGGCGTCGCGCTCCAGCTGCCGGTCGAGCGCGCTGCCGAGCGCCCGCTGCACGCGCTGGTAGGAACACCAGACCTCGGCCTCGCGCCGGTCGGTCGCCACGTCCGCCATCCGGTGATTCTACAAAGACAAGGCGGGATTTCGCGCCGGTGCGTAAGTTGGGAGAGTGACCAGGTCCGCGCAAGAAACCTTCTTTCGTGCCTTCCACGCAAGCCATCCGGCGGTGACGTCGCGCGCGTTCGGCGACGGCCGAAGCGCCGACGGACGGTCGAGTTACGAGCTTCTCCGGGACGAGATCACCGCTCCGGGACGTGTGCTCGATCTGGCCTGCGGCGACGGATTTCTGCTCGAACTCCTTTCCTCGGCGGGACATCAGGCGGTCGGGGTCGATGTGTCGAGCACGGATCTGGCTCTGGCCAAGAAGCGTTCGACGACAGTGGCGGAAGGCCGGGCACAGCGACTGCCGTTCGCGGACCACGCGTTCGATGCCTGCGTGTCGCACATGGCGTTCATGCTGATGACTGACATCGACGAGGTGTCCGCGGAGCTGGCCCGCGTGCTCCGGACGGGCGGGCAGCTCTCTCTCGTCCTCGGCGGCGGGGCGGCCGGAGACGGGGCTCGTGCCCTGTTCGGCAAGCTGCTGCGGGAAATCCTCGCCGACGTCCCGGCCGAACAGCGGTTGCCTCCGCTCGGCGACAAGCGCACCCGGACCCGGGCCGGGCTGGACGAAATTCTCGTTCCGGCCGGATTCGCTCCCGTTCAGTGGCGCGTCGAGACGATCGACGTCAGCGGTCCGCTCGATCAGGTCTGGGAGTTCGTGTCGACCTTCTACAACCTCTTCCCTCTCGGCGAACCCGCTTGCCAGGCGCTGAAAACCGCTTTTCTCTCCCAGGCTCCGGCACTGACCCGGCCCGACGGGCTGATTCCGCTTGTCTTCCCAGTACAGCTGGCCAGCACCCACACTGTCCACAAAGGACAATAAACCCGCACTAGTGGCACCCGGCACCTTCTGGCAAGATCGAAGGCTCTGACGTCTCCAGTTCACGCCGAAGGGGCAGGGCATTGGGTCTGGGCAGGAAACTGGCCGTCGCCGCCACCGCGGTCACCGCGGCGACGGCGTTGTTCACCGCGGCACCGGCGAACGCCGCTCCCGCGGCCATCGACTGGAAACCGTGTCCTACCGGGCAGGGAGCCGAATGCGGCAAGCTCACCGTGCCGCTCGACTGGGACCGTCCCGGCGACGGCACGATTCAGCTCGCGCTCGCGCGGCGCAAGGCCACCGATCCCGCGCACCGGATCGGCTCGGNNCGCGGGCGAGGTGCAGAGCGGCTGGACGCTGTCGCCGAAGGTCGCCGCGCGGTTCGACACGGTCGGGTTCGATCCGCGCGGGGTCGGGGAAAGCACCGCGATCAAGTGCGGGCTCGACGAGCTCACCGCGAAAAACCCGGTGCTGCCGAAGGATTCCGGCGAATTCCGGCAGCTGCTCGCGTACAACCGCGCGCTCGGGCGCAGCTGCGACCGGATCACCGGGCCGCTCGCCAGCCGTTCGGACACCCGCGGCGTCGTGCGCGACATGGACGCGATCCGTGCCGCGCTCGGCGACAAGAAGCTCACCTACTACGGCGTTTCCTACGGCACGCTGATGGGCCAGCAGTACGCCGAGGCGTACCCGGACCGGGTGCGCGCGCTCGTGCTGGACAGCAACATGGACCACTCGATCCGCAGCACCTGGGAGTTCCTGAAGACGGAAACCCAGGCCACGCAGGAGCTGTTCGAGCAGTTCACCGGCTGGTGCGACCGGACGCCGTCGTGCGCGCTGCACGACCAGGACGTCAGCGCGGTGGTGGCCGGCCTGTACGCCCGCGCCGAACGCGGCGAACTCGGCACCCCGGACGACCGGCTCGACCCGATGGCGTTCGTCGGCCTGATCTCGCAGAACTTCTACGGCCCCACCTGGGGCAAGCTCGCGAAGAGCCTGGTCGACCTGCGCGACGGGAAACCGGCCGAGGCGTCCTTCGGCAAGGACGACATCCCCATTCCGAACCCGTTCAACAGCATCTTCTGCTCCGACTGGCGGCTGCCGGTCACCAGCTATCCGCAACTCGACAGCTACCGGCGCGCGCTCGCCAGGGTGTCGCCTGACCTGCACTTCTCGCCGCTGGGCTGGAGCGCGGCGGCGGGCTGCGCCGGCTGGCCGAGCCCGGTGCGCAACCCGCAGCATCCGCTGTCGGTCCGGCCGGGCGTGCCGATGTTGATGCTGAACAGCCGTTACGACCCGGCCACGCCGTACGGCTGGGCGGTGCGCGCGTCGCAGCAGTCCGGTGCTCCGCTGCTCACCTACGAGGGCTGGGGCCACGGCGCGTACTTCAAGAAGAGCCAGTGCGTCACCGACGCCGCGGACGCCTTCCTGATCGACGGCACGAGCCCGGGTCGCGGCAAGCACTGCCCGGCGGTCGAGCCGAGTGTTCAGTCCAGGATGGACGGTGTGCGGCCACCGGCTACCCAGCTGTACTGAGCCACGAAAAAGCGGGGCCCTGATCGGATCAGTGCCCCGCTTTTTCGTGGCTGCGGCCGCTCAGTAGTCGTCACGCCCGGTGAACTGCTGTTCCAGCAGCTCGGCCGAACCGGCGACGAGTTCGAGCGGATCGGTGAACTCGTTGAGGTCGAGGTTCAGCAGCGGCAGCGAATGGCGCAGCACGAGGTGCTCGCCCATCACCACGAGCCCGCCGACCACCAGCGTCTGGCCTACCTCGCTCAGCACGGTGAGCAGATCGACCTCGTCCACGCGGGCGAACGGGGTCGCGATCTGCACCCAGTCCTCGCGCTGGTCGAAGATCTCCCTGGCGATCACCACGACCTGCGCCCGCCCGGTCGTCTCCGCGTCGTCGCCGAACAGGACCCGGATCCGGATCTCGCCCGGGTCGTCCCGGATCACCCGGTAGGTCTGCCTGATGTAGGCGACCAGGTCATTCCACTGCGCCACGCGCTTCCTCCCGTTGGTAGGCAACGAAGATCAGCGTAGCGGGACAACCAGTGCGGCAGCGGGCGTCAGAGCAACTTCCACGCTCCGGTGAGCGCCTCGCGCAGGATCTGCTCCATCTCGTCGAACTGCGGCTGGTCGCAGATCAGCGGCGGCGACAGCTGGACCACCGGCTCGGCGCGGTCGTCGGCGCGGCAGTAGAGACCGCCTTCGAACAGTGCGTTCGAGAGATAACCGCGCAAAATGCGTTCCGATTCCCCGGCGGTGAAGGTCTCCTTGGTCGCTTTGTCCTTGACGAGTTCGATGCCGTAGAAGAAACCGGTGCCGCGCACGTCGCCGACGATCGGCAGATCGGTCAGCCGGTCGAGGGTCGCCCGGAAGGCGGTTTCCTTGTCCAGTACATGGCCGTAAAGGTTCTCGCGCTCGATGAGGTCGAGGTTGGCCAGCGCGACCGCGCACGAAACCGGGTGCCCGCCGTAGGTCGAGCCGTGCATGAAGGTCGCCTCGCCGCCGGCGAACGGCTCCATCAGCCGGTCGCTCGCGAGCACCGCGCCGAGCGGCGCGTAGCCCGAGGTCAGCCCCTTGGCGGTGGTGATGATGTCCGGCTGGTAGCCGTACCGCTTGGCCGCGAAGTCGTAGCCGACCCGGCCGAAGGCGCAAATCACCTCGTCGGACACCAGCAGCACGTCGTGTTTGTCGCAAATCTCGCGAACCCGCTCGAAATAACCCGGCGGCGGGACAAAGCAGCCACCGGTGTTTTGCACGGGTTCGAGGAATACCGCGGCGACAGTGTCCGCGCCCTCGAATTCGATCGCTTGCTCGATTTGGTCAGCAGCCCACCGGCCGTAAGCCTGGTAATCGTCGGCATGTTCGGGTGCCCGATAGAAGTTCGTGTTCGGCACGCGCAGCGTACTCGGCACGAGCGGCTCGAAATCTGCCTTCGCCCCAGGAATTCCGGTGATCGAAAGTGCGCCCTGCGACGTGCCGTGATACGCCAGCGCGCGGCTGATCACCTTGTGTTTGGCGGGTTTTCCGGTCAGCTTGAAATACTGCTTCGCGAGCTTCCACGCCGTTTCCACGGATTCGCCGCCGCTCACGGTGAAGAAAACGCGGTTGAGGTCGCCCGGCGACGCGGCGGCAAGGCGTTCGGCCAGTTCGAGCGCGGGTGGATGCGCGTGGCCCCAAAGCGGGAAGTACGCGAGCTGCTTCGTTTGGCGCGCAGCGGCTTCGGCCAGTTCCTCGCGACCGTGGCCGACCTGCACCGCGAACAGCCCCGCGAGGCCGTCGAGGTAGCGCTTGCCGGTGTCGTCCCAGATGTAGGCACCCTCGCCGCGCACGATCACCGGGATGTCGGCGGTGTCGGCGCGGCTGTGGCGCGTGAAGTGCAGCCAGAGGTTGTCGCGTGCGGCAGTGCCCGAGCCGGTGGTGATCCCGGCGGGTTCGGCGGTCGTGGTCATGGCTCCTCGAAACGGGCCTCGAAGCTGCCGGCGCGCACCGTGGCGCACCGGCCGGACCTCTCGGTTATCGCACGAGCCGACGCCGGTTGGCAAGCGGATCAGTCGTTGATACCACCCACAACGACTAATTTAGGCTGTCTCATCCGGACAGACCTTCGGATTTCGTCGTCACCGGCGGTGCGTGCCCCACTCGTACGACTGCTTCCGCAGCTTGAGGTACACGAGCGTCTCCGCGGTGCGCACTCCGGGCAGCGTCCGGATGCGGTTGGAGATCACGTCGAGCAGTGCCTCGTCGTCGGCGCAGAGCACCTCGCACAGCACGTCGAAGCGGCCGGCGCAGAGCACGACGTAGTCGATCTCGTCCATTTCGGCCAGTGCGTCGGCGACCGGATCGAGCGGGCCGTCGACGGTGATCGCGACCATCGCCTGGCGGAAAAGCCCGACCTGCAAGGGATCCGACACCGCGACGATCTGGATGACGCCCGAATCGGACAGTCGCTGCACCCGCTGGCGGACCGCCGCCTCGGACAATCCGACCGCCTTGCCGATCGTGGCGTACGGCCGCCGTCCGTCCTCTTGCAACTGGGCGATGATCTGCTTCGAAATGTCGTCGACCACCGGCGGCGCCGGCCGGTTCGGGTCCTGGCTCTGCATCCCGGGATCATCGCGGGTCGACCCTGTCGCAGGCAACCGTGGGCGTGGCAAACGGTCGCCCTGAGTGTCCAGATGGACCGTCTGCCGGGGTTCCGAGCAACGGATTTCGTCGTCTTTCCGGCGTTGACAACGGCAAACCCGTCCTGTTCCCTCCGTCGAATTCCAGCGCCGACGGAGGGAGCCCCATGCCGCCTCATCCAGTCCCCGTCCAGACCGACCCTGCCGCCGGTTCGCCCGCGCCCCGCTCGCTGACCAGATCGATCGGGGTCGGCGGCGGCACCCTGCTGACGCTGAGCTGTGTGACTCCCGCGTCGTCGTTGTTCGTTCTCGTCCCGCCGCTGTTCGGTTCGCTCGGCACCGGTACCGCGCTGGCCATCGGGCTCGCCGTGCTGCTGTGCGTGGGGATCGCGTTCTGCTATTCCGAGCTCGGCACGCTGGTGCCGAGCTCGGGCGGCGAGTACGCCATGGTGTCCACCGTGGTCAGCCGGTTCGCCGGGTGGATCACGTTCATGCTGTCGTTCATCGTGATCCTGGTGGTGCCGCCGATCATCGCGCTCGGAGTCGCCGGCTACCTGGCGGTGCTCGGGCACGTCGATCCGTCCGTGGCGGGTGCGCTGGTGATGCTGGCGGCCACCGGGATGGGCCTGGTGAACCTGCGGTCGAATGCGTGGCTGACCGGGATCTTCCTGGTGATCGAGATCCTCGCGATCGTCGTGGTGTCCGTGCTCGGGTTCGCCCACACCGACCGCCCGGCCGCGGTGCTCGGGCGACCCAGCATGGACGGCGTGCATCCGATCGCGCTGGTCTCGGTAATCGCCGGGCTGGCGGTCGCGTTGTTCGTGGTGCAGGGGTTCTCGACCGCGGTGTACCTGGCGGAGGAGATGCGCGAGCCNGCGGTGTCCCGGGGGGAGGAGATGCGGGAGCCGCACAAGACGGTCTCGCGGACTGTGTTCTGGACGCTCGGTATCAGCGCGGTCGTGATCCTGGTGCCGGTCGTCGCGATCACGCTCGGCGTGCCGGACCTCGCGATCCTGCAGAACCTCGACCTGACCGCGCTCGTGGTGAGCTGGAGCAGTTCGGCCTTCGGCACCATCGTGAGCCTGTGCATCGCGGCGGCGATCGTGAACGCGGTGATCGTGATGGTGATCCAGAACTCGCGCGTGCTGTACGCGTCGGGACGGGATCGCGCTTGGCCGGAGCCGGTGAATCGCGCGTTGAGCGTGGTGAGTCCGCGGTTTGGCGCGCCCTGGGTGGCGACGCTCGTAGTCGGCGTCTCGGAAGCGGTGCTGTGCTTTGTGCCGGTGGAAACGCTGAGCGGTGTGACCGGGGTGGCCGTGGTCGCGCTGTACCTGGCGATTTCGGTGAGCGTGCTGTGGGCGCGGCGGCCAGCACACCGGCGTCCGCAGGTATGGCGGATGCCGGGATGGCCGGTGGTGCCCGTTGCGGCGGTGCTGGCGCTCGGCTACGTGCTGGTGTCGCAGAGCCTGCTGGACCTGGCGATTACCACCGGGGTGCTGGTGGTTTCGGCCGGGTACTGGTGGGGCTACCTGCGGCGGCGGCCGGATCGGTGGCTGGTGACGATTCCCTGACCCGTACCCGGGTGAGGACGGACAGCTCGGTCGGGCGCAGTGCCGCCGCGATCCCCTCTGGCGCGCAGGAGGGCGGCCATCGATAAGTTCCGGGGGCTTACCCGCTGATCGCGTGGCGAGTTTGGCTGATCGTTTCCTCGGTGCGGTCCATCGTGACGCCGAGCCAGCTGACCAGCGCCGGGCGGTCGGGGTCGAATCCGCCTTGGCCGAGGTGGCCGGTCAGCGACTGCTCTTGCTCGAAGTCGGCTAGCAGTCTTTGCTTGCAGCGCCGGGTGGCGGGTTTGTCCACTTCGAACACGCGGGCGTGGCTGGCTCCGCGGTAGGCGTAGAAATCGAGTTCTGCGCCGAGAATCACGTATTGCTCGACGCCCATTTCCGTGTAGCTCAGCGGTTCCGCTTCGGCAACGGAGGGATCAACTGGCGAGGGCGATTGTGTAGAGAGCGAACGGTTCTCCTCGGTGCGGGACATCGTGGCGGTAGGTGAAGCCGAGCCGCTCCATCACCGCACGGGAACGGACGTTGTGCACCTCGGTGAAGGCGACGACTTCCGCCGCGCCGAGTTCTCGTGCGTGGACCAGCGAGGCCGATTTCGGTGGCGAGGAGTTCTCCGGATTCCCGGTGCCGGGCCAGCCATTTGCCGACACGGTCGAGCTTCCGCGTCGGCGCGGGTCCATTCGCCGTACCAGCGGGCGATGCCGGGGTCCAGATGCAGCCGGTACAACTCGTCGGCGAGGTCCGGACCGATCGGGGTGAGGCGCAGGCGTTCGGTTTCCAACTCAGGCGGCCGCAGCGGTCGGAACTGCCAGCGAGGCGTTCACCCGGGCGATGAATTCCGCATTGGACTTCGTCGTGCGGACCTGTTCCAGAAACTGTTCCGCGGCCCGCTTCGGATCCTGCGTGGACAGCGCGCGGCGGACCTCGTTCAGCACGGCGAGTTCCTGTGGCGGGACGATCAGCTCGTCGCGGCGGGTGCCGGAGCCGAAGAAATCTACCGCGGGGAAAACGCGGTGGTCGGCGAGCACTCGGTCCAGGCGGAGTTCCGAGTTGCCGGTGCTTTTCAGTTCCTCGAAGAATACCGTGTCCGCCAGCGAACCCGTGCCGACCAGTGCGGTGGCGATGATGGTGAGCGAGCCGCCTTCCTCGATGTTCCTTGCCGCGCCTAGGATTTTCTTCATCGGGTGCAGTGCGCTGGCGTCGACACCGCCGGACAGGATCCGGCCCGAGGTGCGGGCCGCCAGGTTGTACGCGCGGCCGAGGCGGGTCAGGGAATCCAGCAGCAGTACGACGTCGCGGCCGGTTTCGACCAGGCGTTTCGCGCGTTCCAGCGCCAGTTCGGCGACGGCGGTGTGCTCGGCTGGTTTGCGGTCGAAAGTGGACGCTACGACCTCGCCGTGCACCGAGCGGGTCATGTCCGTGACTTCTTCGGGGCGTTCGTCGGCGAGTAGTACCATGAGGTGCGCCTCGGGATGGTTGACCGCCACCGCTTGCGCGATCGCTTGCAGCACAGTGGTTTTGCCGGTGCGCGGCGGCGCGACGATCAACGCGCGCTGGCCTTTGCCCAGCGGCGCGACCAGATCCAGGACGCGCGTGGTGAGCTGGTGCCTGCTGGTTTCGAGGACCAGTCGCTGGTTGGGGTGAATGGGGGTGAGTTTGTCGAAATCGGGACGCCGTTGCCCGGGCGGGCGGCCGTTGACCGAGACGAGTTCGCCGTTGTCGAGGACGAGTTCGTCGCCGCGGCGCAGGCCGTGGGCGCGGACCAGGGATAACGGAACGGGCGGGCCGCCGGGGGTGTAGCCCAGTGTGGCGTTCTTGCCGTGGATATCGAGAATTCCTTGCTGTGTCATGGTTTGTGGCTCCTTGAGCAGTGACAGTCGACGCGAAAAACACGGACCGCCGGATGAGACGAAGCGGGTCAGGCGACGGGCTTCGGGAAAGACGCCGATCCTCGTCGCGTTGACTCACGCTGGCCGAGAGGGCGGAACCCCTGGGCGGCGGGGCCGACTTCCTGGGGTATGCGGCGAGAGTAGCGCATCGGTTCCGGCCGCACAAGCGAGAGGGGCCTGGTGAGTGGTTACGCCGGTGAGAACCGGCATCGCCACTCACCAGGCCCCAACGCACCCGGTCGCTGATCTATTCCCGGCGGCCCGCGCCGGTCACGGCATCTCCCACGGAGCCCGCGGCAGCACGTGCCCGGTCTCCAGCAACGACTTGAGATTCGACAGCACAGCCGCCCAGCCGCCGGACACGTCCTGGTGCGCCTTCTCGTCGGGCAGGTCCTCGTGCGTCACCGTCAGCCGGACGATGCCCTCGTGCGCTTCGATGTCGAACGTCGCGCGGGACGGCTCCTGATCCTTCGGACCGTTCGGGTCGAACCAGGTGGTGACCAGGCGTTTCGGCGGGACCGCCTCGATCACCTCGCCCTCGACGTCGGCGATCCCGGACCCGTCGGTCCGCACGTGCGCCCAGCGCGAACCCTTGTTCCAGTCGGATTCGTTGCGGTGGCCCCAGTACTGCCCGGTCAGCTCGGGGTCGGTGAGCGCGTGCCACACCTGCTCCGGCGTGGCATGGATGTAGGTCACATACACGAAACTCGGCTTCATGGCTTCCTCTGCTCGACGTTTGACGGCACTGAGCATCCGCAGCCGCGGCTGCTCGAACCGGTTCACCCACCGCTCCCGCATCTCGTGCAGCGGCACCGGATTGAGGTAGTGCAGCTTTTCCCGGCCGCGGCGCACGCTGCTCACCAGGTTCGCCGCCTCCAGCACGGCGAGGTGCTGGGTCGCGGACTGCCGAGTCATCTCCAGCCGGCGGCACAGTTCGCCCAGCGTTTGCCCGTTGTCCTCGCGCAACTGGTCGAGCAGGTACCGGCGAGTCGGATCCGCCAGCGCCTTGAACACTTTGTCCAGGTCAGGTGGCACACTTACAGTAAGGCAGGCAAATGCCTGCCTGTCAAGGCGGCCGGGATAAAAACAGGTCAGCGCCGAGGCGAGTTGGTGACCGCCTCGGCGCTGACTACTGAGAGTGCTTAGAAGACCTCCGGGGTGAGCGAAGGAGCCGCCATGTCGGCGTCGAACGGGAACATCGGGCGGACGATGCCGGAGTGGCCGAGCCGGAGCAGGTCCTGGTCGACGCCGCCGGGGGTGAGGGCCAGCAGCCAGTCCGCGGCCATGTCGTACAGCTCCGGTTCGAGGTAGCCGATCTTCACGATCACCACGTCCGCCTCGCGCGGGTGCAGGCCGAGCGCGCGGAAGTCGGATTCGAGGTGATACGGCTTGCGGCGTGCGGTCACGATCACCCGCAGGCCGCCGGCGGCGAGCGCCACCGCGGTTCCGGCCACCGGGTCGTCGGCGTCGATCGCGGCGACCTGTGCGGTGAGTGCGACCGGGCCGTGCGGGCCGGAATCGACTTTCCCGCCCAGTTCAACCGAAATCTTCGCGCCGACGCCAGCCGCGACCGCCGTTGCGACGGCTTCCGGGTCCACAATGGCCGCGTACAAAGTGGTCAGCGAAGAATCCACAATGGCCGGAGTGTTCAGCAGGACGTCGAGACTCCACGATGTGTCCCCAGCACCGCCAGCGGTCGGGTTGTCGCCGGAATCGCTGATGAAGAACGGTCGCGACGGAGAAGCGAACGCCTGCTCAAGGCATTCCGGGAGGGTGCCGGTCGGGGCAACGAAAGCGAAGTCGTGGCGAGCGTCCCAATAGGACTGGGCCAGCCGCTCGGCTTCCTTGGTGATCAGCGAAACGTCGTCACCCATCACTACCACCGCGGCCTGGCAGCGCGGTTCGTCCGCCCAGGCGTAACCGACCCACATCGCCGCGTCCAGAACTCCGTCCAGCGCTTCGACGGAATCCACTGCCGCGTAAACGCTCTTCGCCGGTTCGAGCCGGGTGCTGGTCTTCTCCCCCGGCAACAGGACCGGAACCTGCACCCAAGCCTTCTTCGGCCGACCGCCGGACCGCAACCGCGACACCAGATTCCGCGCGGCCCGCTCACGGGTCTCCCACGCGTCCTCGTGCGGGGCCATCCGATAGCAGGTGATCAGGTCCAGCGCGGTGACCAGTTCCCGGGAAACGTTGCCGTGCAAGTCCATCGATGCCGACACCAGGACCTCCGGACCGACGATCGAACGGATCTCCTGCGCGAGCGAAGCCTCCACATCGGACCGTCCGACGACACTCATCGCGCCGTGGATGTCGAAGAACAGCCCGTCCAGCTCGCCCGCCGAACGCAACCGGTCCAGGATTTCCCCGGACAGCTCCGCGTACGCCTCTTCGGTGACCGCGCCGCCGGGGAGCGATCGCGCGTCGACCAGCGGAACCCATTCCACCTCGGCGGCCCAGTCCGCGTCGAGAAAGTCGTAGCGGCCAAGCAGCTCGTCCCCGCGCAGCACCCGGAAGTCGTCCACTGTGGACCGATGCGGCGAGAAGGTACTCGATTCGATGGCGATTCCGGTGATCCCGACCCGCAGCTTCTTCATCGTCCACTCCGTTTGATCGCTTGCTCGAACACCGCGTCCAGCGCGAGCGCGCCCGCGCCGTAAAGTCCCGCGTCCGCACCGAAGCGCACCCGGTCGATCCGCAGTTCCCTGGTAGCCAAGGGAAGACACCGTTCGTACAGCGCACCGCGCACGGCCGCGACGAACGCCTCCGAACCGGACAGTGCGCCGCCGAGCAGCACCTCGTCCGGGTTGCTGAAGTTGACCACCGTGGCCAGCACCTCGCCGAGCCGCAGCCCGGCGCGCCGGACGGCCGTGGTCGCTTCGGGGTGTCCGTCTTCCGCAGTGGCCATCACCTGTGCGGTCGTCTCCAGCTTCAGCCCCTGCGCCCGCAGCTGTCCGACCAGCGCCGCGCCGCTGGCCACCACTTCCAGGCAGCCACGGTTCCCGCAGGTGCACGGCTGATCCTCGGCGGCAGGCACGCGCACGTGGCTGATATCGCCCGCGACTCCGGCCCGGCCGCGATAAAGCTCGCCGCCCAGCACGATTCCGGACCCGATGCCGGTACCGGCCTTCACCACCAGCAACGTCCGGCCGGGCGGGCCGGCCACGGATTCGCCCAACGCCAGCATGTTCGCGTCGTTGTCCACGACGACCGGCAGCTCGAAGTGCTCCGCCAGCGCTTCCCGCACCGCGAAACCGCGCCAGCCGGGCATCCGCGACGGCAGCGTGATGGTGCCCGCGTTGACGTCCACCGGGCCCGGGAAAGCGACGCCGAGACCGAGCGCGCGGCCGGGACAATCCGCGCCTGCCATCACATCGCGCACCGCCGCCGCGAGCCCGGCGACCAGTTCGCGAGGCTCCTGGCTGATGTCCAGCGGCCGCTCGTGCGCTTCCAGCAGGTTGCCCGCGATGTCGAGCGCGCCGATCCGCGCGTGCCGGGAGCCGACGTCGGCGGCCCAGACGTGGCCGAACTCCGCGTTGACCGACAGCAGCTTCGGCCGCCGCCCGCCCGCGGACCGGCCCTCGCCGGACTCGCTCAGCACCCCGGCGGACATCAGCGCCTGCGTGCGCACCGACACCGTCGACTGCGGCAGCCCGAGTGCTCGCGCCAGGTCCATGCGCGACGTCGCGTGGCCGTGCGCGACCAGCCACAACAGCCGCAGCGGTCCGGCCGGATCCACCGCGTCACCTCTTTCATCAAAGCTGATGTAACTAAACTGTTCGAAAGGACTCTTGGCAATTCCCGTCTCGCGTGCAAGATTACCCGACAGCCGGGACGCGGCATAGCACCTGGCACTGGTCTTTCATCAGAGTTGTTGGAAGTGATGCGAATGGCTCGACGCCCATGGCGCACCGCGCTCGGGGTCACGCTCGCCGCCGCGCTGGCGCTGTCCGGCTGCGCGGCGAGCCGGGAACAGCACGGCGGCGGTTCCGGCACCCCGAAAACCGGCGGGACCGTGCGGTTCGCGATGCCCCCGTCGGCGACGCCGAACTGGATCATGCCGTTCTCGATCCCCGGCTACGGCGGGTCGTACAACGGCATGATCCGGTCGACCATGTACGTGCCGCTCTACAGCTACGACGGCAGTTCCGGTTCGGTCAACCTCGACGACGCCGCGAGCGCCGCGAACCTGCCGAGCTACTCCCCCGACGGCAAGACCGTGACGATCACGCTCAAGCCGCTGACCTGGTCCACCGGCGAGCCGCTGACCAGCCGCGACGTCGAGTTCTGGCTCAACCTCGCCCGCGCGGGCAAGGACAACTGGGGCAAGTACTCGAAGGGCCTGATCCCGGACAGCATCACCGGGTTCCACGCCGTGGACGACCGCACCTTCACCTTCACCCTGGACAAGGCGTACAACCCGGACTGGTTCACCGCCAACCAGCTCAGCCTGATCGTCCCGATGCCGCACGTGTGGGACCGCACGAGCGCCGCGGGCCCGGTCGGCGACCACGACCGCACTCCGGACGGCGCGAAACAGGTCTTCGACTTCCTGGTCAGCCAAGGGAAACAGCTCGGCACGTACGCGACTAATCCACTGTGGAAAGTCGTGAACGGACCGTTCACACTGGCCGGGTTCACCACGTCCGGCGAGGTGACGCTGCGGAAGAACCCGAAGTACACCGGACCGGACCCGGCAAAGCTCGACACCGTCCGGTTCCTGACCTTCACCGGGTCGTCGGCGGAGTACAACGTGCTGCGCGCGGGCGGCGTCGACTACGGCTACCTGCCGACGTCGAACCTCGGCCAGCGCTCGAAGCTGGCGGAGCAGGGCTACCGGGTCGAACCGTGGAACGGCTGGTCCATCACGTATTCGCCGTACAACTTCAACAATCCCAAGCTGGGCAAGGTGTTCTCCCAGCTGTACGTGCGGCAGGCGATCCAGCACGCAGTCGACCAGGACGCCATCACCTCGGTGATCTGGCGCGGCGCCGCGCGTGTCGGCTACGGTCCGGTCCCGCAGGACAACGACACGAAGTACCTGTCGCCTGAGCAAAAGACCAATCCGTACCCGTTCGACCTGAACAAATCGAAGCAGCTGCTCGCCGACCACGGCTGGAAACCCGGCTCCGACGGCGTCCTCCTCTGCGCGGACCCCGCGAAATGCGGCGAGGGCATCGCCGAAGGCACCCGCCTGTCGCTGACCATGCTGACCGAATCCGGTTCCGACGAGACCGACGGCACGATGCAGGAGCTGCGCTCGGAGCTGTCGAGGGTCGGCATTGAGATGAAGATCAACGCGCAGCCGCTGAACACCGTGCTGGCCAACGGAACCACGTGCGAACCGCGGGACCCCGCGTGCGGCTGGCAGCTGTCCTACTTCGGCACGCAAGGCAGCTGGTACTTCTCGGCGAACCCGAGCGGCGAGGAACTGTTCGCGACCGGGGCGGGCACGAACTTCGGCGGCTACACCGATCCGAAGGCGGACAAGCTGATCGCCGCCACCAACCTGGCGTCGGACAACCGGGCGATGCTCGAGTACAGCGCCTATCTGGCCGAGCAGCTTCCGGTGCTGTGGCTGCCGAATCCGCCGTACCAGGTGTCGGCGATCGACACCGCGCTGCACGGCGTGACCCAGGACCCGATGGCCGGGCTGCTTCCGCAACGCTGGTTCTGGACGAGGTGAGGACATGACGCGCTACATCCTTCGCCGGATCGTGCTGGCCGTGGTGGTCGTGCTGCTGGTCACCGTGGTGACGTTCGTGCTGCTGCATTTGCTGCCCGGCGGACCGGCTCGCGGCGTCCTCGGCGTGAAGGCCACCGAGGCACAGATCGCCGCGTTCAACCACGCGCAGGGTTTCGACCAGCCGCTTCCGGTGCAGTACTGGGATTACCTGCTGCGGCTGCTCCAAGGCGACCTCGGCGACTCCTACACCCAGAACTCGCCGGTGAGCACCCTGCTGGCCGAGCGGATGCCGAAGACCTTGCTGCTCACCGTGGTGTCCACGGCGCTCGCGATCCTCGTCGCGCTGCCGCTCGGCGTGTGGCAAGCGGTCCGCCGCGGCCGTACCGCGGACGTGCTCACCACAGCGATCACCTTCGTGCTCTACGCGACGCCGGTGTTCTTCCTGTCGCTGGTGCTGATCATCCTGTTCGCGCAGGTCCTGCCGTGGTTCCCAGCGCAAGCCGCGCAGGGCGAAACGATCGGCGAACTGCTGTCCCAACCGGGTGCGCTGGTGCTGCCGGTGCTCGCCGGGACCGGAGCCGCGCTCGCCGCGTTCAGCCGGTACATGCGGGCGTCCACTCTGGACAGCTTGTCCGAGGATTTCGTGCGCACCGCGCGCGCGAAGGGAACGCCGGAGCGCACGATCATCTGGCGGCACGTCTGGCCGAACTCGCTGACCTCGGTGGTCTCCATGCTCGGCTACTACGTGCCGGTGGTGTTCGGCGGTTCGCTGGTCGTCGAATCGATGTTCAACTACCCCGGCATCGGCCTGCTGTTCTGGACCGCGACCCGCACCGCCGATTTCCCGGTGCTGCTGGGCGTCGTGCTCGTGATCGCCGTGGCGACCGTGCTCGGCTCCCTGCTCGCGGACCTGGTCCAGCTGGCGATCGACCCGCGGGTGCGGGTGAAGGGAGCACGGTCGTGACTGTCCTTTCGCGGCTGGTTGCCCGCAAATCCGCGGTCGCGGGCGCGGTCCTGCTGCTGCTGGTCGTGGCGTTCTGTTTCCTCGGGCCGGTGTTCTACGGCACCGACCAATCGCACACCGACCTCGCCTCGGCCCGCCTCGGGCCTGGCGGCGGGCATCCGCTCGGCACCGACGACCTCGGCTACGACGTGCTCGGCAGGCTCATGGTCGCCGGCCGGACGTCGCTGCTCATCGGCGTGCTCGCCGGGCTCATCGCGACCGCGATCGGCGCGGTGTGGGGCGCGGTCGCCGGGTACACCGGCGGCTGGCTGGACACTGTGCTGATGCGGATCGTCGACACCGGCGTCGCGATCCCCGCGCTGTTCCTGCTGCTGGTGGCGGCTACGCTGGTGACGCCGAGCGTCGGCGTGCTGGCGCTGCTGATCGGCGCGGTGTCGTGGCTGGTGCCCGCGCGGCTGATGCGCGCGGAGACGGTGAGCCTGCGCGAACGCGACTACATCCGCGCGATCACCGTGCTCGGCGCGAGCCGCACGCGCGTGGTGTTCCGGCACATCATCCCGAACGCGATCGGCACCGTGGTGGTGAACGCGACGTTCCAGATCGCCGACGCGATCCTGCTCGTGGCGTACGTCAGCTTCCTCGGCCTCGGCGTGCCCGCGCCCGACACCGACTGGGGCGCGATGCTCTCCAAAGGAATTACCTACACCTTCGACGGCGCGTGGTGGCTGATCCTGCCGCCGGGCATCGCGATCGTCCTGGTGGTGTGCGCGATCAACTTCCTCGGCGACGGGCTGCGCGACGCGTTCGCGGTGAAGGGGCGACGATGAGCGAAGCAGTGCTGGACATCCGCGACCTGCGGGTGTCCTATACGGACGGTTCGGCGGCCGTCGACGGGCTGAGCCTGTCGGTCGCGCCCGGCGAGATCATGGCGGTGGTCGGCGAGTCCGGCTCCGGCAAGAGCACGGCCGCGCTCGCGGTGCTGGGGCTGCTGCCGGGCTCCGCGCGGGTCACCGGGTCGATCGAGCTGGCCGGGCAGAACATCCTCGACCTGCGCGGCGAGGACCTGCGGAAGCTGCGCGGCCCGGCCGCCGGGATGGTGTTCCAGGAACCGATGACCGCGCTGAACCCGTTGCGGACCATCGGTTTCCAGCTCGCCGAGGCGATCCGCAACCACGACCCGGAGAAACTGCGCCACCGCCGCTACTACGACCGCTGCGCCGAACTGCTCGACCGCGTCGGCGTTCCGGAACCGGCGGCACGGCTGAAGCAGTATCCGCACGAGCTGTCCGGCGGGCTGCGGCAGCGCGTGATGATCGCGATCGCGATCGCGTCCGGACCCAAGCTGATCATCGCGGACGAGCCGACCACCGCGCTCGACGTCACGGTGCAGCAGCAGATTCTCGACCTGCTTCGCGACATCCGCGAACACGAGGGCACCGCGACACTGCTGATCACGCATAACATGGGTGTCGTCGCGGATGTCGCGGATCGCGTCGCGGTGCTGCGGAACGGCAGGCTCGTCGAACAAGCTCCGGCGGCGGAACTGTTCGCGTCGCCGAAGGCGGATTACACCCGGGAACTGCTGGCCGCGGTTCCGCGACTGGGTTCGTTCGCGCACGAAGCGGCCGCCGGGGAAACCCGGAAGCCGGTGCTCGCGCTGTCGAATGTGGTGGTCGAGTACGGCGGGCGACAGGTGGTCAACGACGTTTCCCTCTCCGTCTCACCCGGTGAGATCGTCGGGCTGGTCGGCGAATCCGGTTCCGGGAAAACGACGCTCGGGAACTGTGCGCTGGGCCTGGTCACGCCGAAATCCGGCACCGTCGAAGTGCTCGGCGGGCCGCTGCCGAACGGCACCGGCCGCTCGGCGCGGGCGGTCCGGCGGCAGATCGGCGCGGTGTTCCAGGACCCGGCGTCGTCACTCGACCCGCGGATGACGGTCGCGCAGACTGTCGCCGAACCGCTGGTCGTCCACACCTCGACCGGCCGCGGCGAGCGGCAGCGGCGGGTGCGGGAACTCCTCGACGCGGTGGAGCTGCCGAAAAGCGTGCTGGACCGGTACGGGCACGAGCTGTCCGGCGGGCAACGGCAGCGAGTGAGCCTCGCCCGCGCGCTGGTGCTGGGCCCGAAGCTGCTGATCGCCGACGAACCGACGAGCGCACTGGACGTATCCGTGCAGGCAGCGGTGCTGGAGGTGTTCCGGCGACTGCATCGCCAGTTCGGTTTCGGCTGCCTGTTCGTGAGCCACGACCTCGCGGTGGTGGACAGCCTGTGCGACCGGGTGGCCGTGCTGCGCGCGGGCGAACTCGTGGAGGAAGGCCCGGCGGAAACGGTGTTGCGCACTCCGGAACACTCCTACACCCAAGCGTTGCTGCTGTCCTCGCCGGTGCCGGATCCGCAGTTGCAGCGGAGCCGGCGCGAGGCGCTGGCCGGCGCGGACCCCGCGGCGTGACGGGGTTGCGGGCCGGAGTCGACATCGGCGGGACGAAAACCCTGGTGGTGGTGTGCGACGAGGAAGGCAGGGAGCTGGGCTCGGCGTTCGCGCCGTCGCAGTCGCACCGGGGCGGCGCGGCGATCCTCGACCGCGCGGCCGAGCTGGTCAGCTCACTGGTGCCGGACCACGCGGCGCTCGCCGGCGTCGGCGTCGGGGCGGCGGGCGTCGTTGATCCGGTGACCGGAACAGTGCTGGTCACCGGGGATTCGTTCACCGGATGGGCGGGCACGCCGGTCAACGCCGAGCTGTCCGCACGGCTGGGCGGAGTGCCGGTGCGCACCGTCAACGACGTGGACGGATTCCTGCTCGGCGAACTGCTGCCGGGCGAGCGGAACGTGCTCGGCGTCGCGGTCGGGACCGGGGTCGGCGGTGCGCTGTTCGTCGACGGGCGGCTGCTCTACGGCGGTGCGACCGGGGCCGGCGAGATCGGGCACGTCGGCCGCTACGGGGAGGAACGCTGCAGTTGCGGGCAGATCGGACATCTTGAGGCGTACGCGGCCGGACGCGCCCTGGCCCGCCGTTATGCCGAAGCGACCGGCCGGACCCGCACCGCGGAGGCGGTCGCCGAGGAAGCGCTCGCCGGGGACCGAGCCGCTCAGGCGGTGTTCACGGACGCGGGCCGGTTCCTCGGCCAGGCGGTCGCGCACGCGGCCGGACTGCTCGGCCTCGCGACCTGCGTGCTCGGCGGCTCGGTGGTCCGGTCCTGGGCACTGCTGGAGAAACCGGTGCGGGAAGCGCTGGCGGAACGGCCGCTGCTGTCCGGGGAACCGGTGTCGATCCGGCTCTCCCGGCACGGGGCGAAATCCGTGGCGCTCGGCGCGGCCAGTCTCACTGCCGGTATTCAGCGATCACCGGACGTGAGCAACCCCTGAACCAGTCCTCTGTGGACCATCGAGAAAACCGTGGCCTCGGGGTATACGCTGTCGGGCACCGACGGAGCCGGGGGCAACGATGCGCGCGAAACTGGGCGGAACGGGACGGGCGAGAACTGCGGCGGGCCATGCGCGTGAGCGTGGTCTCGACCCCGCTGACAGCAGGTGACTTGGTCTATACCATCCCGGTGATCAATTCCCGTCCGGTGGCCAACGAGGGGATCCCATGCCCGTCATCAGGCGCAACATCGTCCCGCTCCGGTACTCCGACCCGAGCGTCGTCGCGTACGTGCGCAGCCCGAGCGACTGGATGGTGTCCAACTGCGGCTGGATCCGGGGCCGGGAAGGCGTTCTGCTCGTCGACACCTGCGGCACCGAACGCGACACGCTCGACCTGGTCAGCGACGTCCGCAAGTACTCGACCGTCGAAATGCCGCTCACGCTCGTGCTGACCCACGCGCACGGCACCCACCACAACGGGGCCGGGGTCGCGCTGCGCAACGGCGGCCGGATCCTCGCCGCGCCCACCGCGGTGCCGATCATCCGGTCCGGCCCGCAGTGCCACGAGGAAATCTTCGCCTGCGCGAACTGGGGCAAGCTCGAAGCGCCGCGGCCCGAGGCGGTGCACGCGGTGATCGAACCGGTCGAGGTGGACCTCGGCGGCGTGGTCGTGGAGGTCGTCCCGTTTCCCGGGACCGCGCACACCGACGGCGACCTGGTGCTGTTCGAACCGCGCACCGGGACGCTCTTCACCGGCGATCTGCTGTCGGTCGGGTCGACGCCGTTCGCCGTGCACGGTTCGATCCCTGGCTGGCTGACCGCATTGGACTGGCTCGACAAAATGTTCCCGGACGTCCGCACCTTCGTGCCAGGGCACGGCGGGCTCAGCCATCCGGGCAGTTTCCCGGTCGCGGTGCTGCGCACTTATCTGCACTGGCTGCTCGACGCGACCGCGGGCGCGGGCACGCCGGACTTTTCCGAACTCGCCACGATCGCCCGCCGCCGCTGGCCCACGTGGACAGTCCCGGAACGGCACATCGGGAATCTGCTGCGCGCGCACGCCGACCAGCACGGGGAGCAGCTCGCGTCCGCCGAAGCGATGCGCGCGATCCGCGATGCCGCGGGCGGCAAGATCGACCTGGACACGCTGCTCGGACTCGGCAAGTCTTAACACCGGGAAATCGATTCCCCGAAACGGCGGACACGGATCTTTCCCGGCATCGGCTCCGCTCCCGAAGAGGTCCGTGAAGGGCTCCTCGCGGGAATCCGGTTCCCGCGAGGAGCCCTTCACGGACGTCCACATCGCCTCGATGCGGGAAGGCGCTATTTCCCCCGGACAGCCAGAAGGGCGCCGCCGGGATTCCCGGCGGCGCCCTTACCGCTGATCACTAGCCGCGGCCCCCGCGGCACAGCTGCCGAAGAAAACGTCAGGCGCTGGCCTTCTTGCGCGTCGCGCGCTTGCGAGCCGGCTTGGCCGGAGCCTCGGTGTCGCGCTCTTCGTACGCCTTCACGATCTCCGCCGGGAGCCGGCCCCGGTCGGAAACGGTGAAACCGTTGTTCTCGGCCCACTCGCGCATCGCCTTGTTGCGCTCGCGGTCCGCGGCGGTCGAAGCGGGCCGCGGGGACTGCCCGGCGGCCATCCGGACCTTGCGGCCGCCGACCCGGCGCGAGGCGGCGACGTAACGGGCCAGCTCGTCCCGAAGTGCGGCAGCGTTGTCTTCGGACAGATCGATCTCGTAGCTCACGCCGTCAAGACTGAACGGGACGGTCTGTTCGGCGATGCTGCCGTCGATGTCGTCCACCATCTCGACATGGACTTTTTGCGCCATGATTCGCGTTCCTTCACCTTCTACAGGATGTGCCTGCGATTACCCTATCGTGTCGAGTGACGGTGCGCGCAGCGCGACTCCATTCCGGTTGCGCCGCCCGCGCTTTCCCGGCCGGTTCCCGAACACCTTCGGCGCCCAATCCGCGACTGCGCGCACAGTTCCGCGGCACTGGAAATTTTCCAGTGCGGCGTATTCGCACGCGGTTTCCCGCTGAGCGGACTGGGAGACCGGCCTCGAAACGGCCGAAGGCCACCGGGTCGAAACCCGATGGCCTTCGGTGCGGTGCGGAGAAACGCGAGCTAGTTCGCCCCGGCGGGCGCACCCGTCTCCGGGTCGAGCGGGAGCTTGCCCGCCTGCGGCCACCAGAAGTTGAACATGTTCCAGAGTCCGCCCGCGCGAGTGTCGAACGAGCCGTTCCCGACCCGGCCGGAGAACCAGTTGTCCTCGATGAACTTCAGCACCGAGGTCTGGTCGGTCCGGGTGTGGTCGACGTAGTTCACCTTGCTGTAGGGCGAGATGACCAGCAGCGGCAGGCGCGGGCCGTAGCCGCAGCGGTCGGCGTGCCCGCCGAGACCGGACGGCTTCCCGGTGCACACGGCCTGGTCCTGCGAAGCGTCCTGCGAACCGTTGACGATCTTCGAGTTCTCGTGGTCGTACCAGCCGTCGGAGTCGTCATAGGCGAGCACGACCGCGGTCGAACGCCACTCCGGCGACTGCTGGATCTTGTTGATCTCGTCCACGACGAAATGCTGTTCGTCGAGCGGGTCGGAATAGCCCGCGTGCCCGTCCTGGTACTCCGGCGCCTTCAGGAAGCTCACCGCGGGCATCGAACCGGCCTTGAGCGCGTCGTTGAAGTCGCTCGTGTCGTACTGGTGGTTGGCCTGGTCGGTCTGCCCGATCGCCTGCACCGAGGACGGCGGCAGGTGGTGCGGGTTCGAAGTGGACTTGTAGTACTGGAACGGCTGGTGGTGCGGGCTGTAGTCCACGGAGGACTGATTGCCGACGTTCGCGTGCTTCTGCCCGCAGACCGCGTAGCCGTTCTGCGTGCCGGTCGGCTTGAAGCCGCCCTGGAACCAGCCCCACGTGACGTGCCGGTCGTTCAGCAGGTCGCCGACGTTGCGGCCCCGCATCGCGCCGAGGTTGTCCTTCGCGGTGTGGTTCTTGTCCGAACAGTCGTCCCACGCCGGGTCCGGGTCGTTGATCACGGTGCCGACGCCGTCGCCGTCCGGCGACGCGGTGACGTACGGGTCGCTCTTCGGCTCGTGCGTCACCGGGTCGACCGCCTGGATCCCGTGCGTCTGCCCGGAGATCAGGTTGATCGCACCGGGGGTGGACGGGCCGAAGACGGTGTTGAACGAGTTGTCGCTCAGCGAGTAGTGCTGCGCGTAGTTCCACATGCCGGTGACGGTGTTGCCGTCGTAGTAGTCCATCACCAGACCCGGCTCGCCGAACAGGACCGGCTGGCCGGTGCACTTGTCGGTCTCGGTCTTCTCGACGAACTTGTCCATCTTGCCGCCGTTGAACGCGGCCTGCTCGGCGCCGTAGCTGTGGTTCTGGTCGCAGGTGAGCGCCTGGTCCGGCCCGAGCCGCTTCGGGTTGTAGGCGTTCGGGTTCCGGGTGAGCAGCTTGTCGTCGAGGCCGTTGACCTTCGGCGTGTGCTTCGCGGCCTGGAACGGGGTGCCGTTCTCGTTGGTGGCCTCCGGGTAGGTGCCGAAGTAGTGGTCGAACGAAATGTTCTCGCCGAAGATCACCACGACGTGCTTGATCGGGGTGAGCGTGGGCAGCCACGACGCCGGCAGCGGGTGCAGCGGCTGGGCCTGCGCGGACGACGCCGCGGACCCGGTGACGATCGCGAGCACGGCCGCCGAGACGAGCGCGCCCGCACCGAGCAGGCGACGGCGCCGCCTGCCGAATGCTGTGTCCACTGAGGATTCCTCCTGGTTTCGCGGGGTGGGGATCGGGGCGCGCCTCAGGCGAGGAGCGCCCGGCCGAAGTGGTCGCTGGGACCGGTGACGCCGGGCAGCGCGAAGAAATAGCCGCCGCCGAACGGGGAGATGTAGTCGACCAGCGGTTCGTCGATCAGCCGCTTCTGCACCGCCTCGAACTGACGCTCAAGATCCTGCTGGTAGCAGGTGAAGACGAGGCCCATGTCGAGGTTTCCGTTGGCGTCGACACCGCGGTCGTAGTTGACCGCGCGGCGCAGGATCCGCTGCCCGTCGGTCTGCGGCGTGCGCGGATTCGCCTTGCGGATGTGGCTGGTCAGCGGGATGACGGTACCGATCGGATCGTCGGCGTAGCGTGGTTCGTCCTGTTCGGACGCCCCGTCCAGCGGCGCGCCGGTGTCCCGGCGGCGGCCGAACATGTTCTCCTGCTCGGTGATCGAGACCCGGTCCCAGAACTCGACCAGCATCCGGATCAGCCGGATCACCTGGTAACTGCCGCCAGCCGTCCACCCGGGCTCGCCCGCCCCCGACACCCACACCAGCCGGTCCATTTCGGACTCTCCCGGATTCGCGGTGCCGTCCTTGAACCCCATCAGATTGCGTGGCGTGCCAGCCGGCCTGGACGGCGAACTGAACCCGTTGATCTTCCAGCGCAACTGCATTCCGCCACGCGTCGCGCGGGTCAGGTCGCGCAGCGCGTGCAGCACGGTGTCGGTCTCGCTCGCGGACAGCGTGAGCGACAGGTCGCCGTGGCATTGCGGCGTGTCGAGCGCGTCGTTGGGGAACATGGTCATCGGCTTGAGCTTTTTGGGCTTGCGATCGGCCAACCCGTACCGTCCGTCGAAAAGAGACGATCCGACACCGACGATCACGCCAAGGTCGCTCTGCGGAACGACCGGACCGAGCACCCCGGAGTCAGCGGGCGGGGCGGTAATCCCGAGCGCAGCCGGAGCACCGCCGTTCGTGAGAAACCGCGCGCGTCCGGTTATTTCCTGAAACAGCTGAGTCAATTCGGCGCGATTCTCAGCGACCACGTCGAAGGAAGCGATCACACTCTGAGCCGGCGGCTGGCGGAGAATCGCCGCCTGCCTGGGACCATGGAAGGAAACGGTGTTCGTCCCTTCACTCGCACTGGCTGTCACCCCTATTCCGGCTGCCGCAGTGATTCCCGCGCCCACGACGGTACGACGCAGGAAGGACCGGCGAGAGGATTCCGTCGTCACGAGATCCTCCTCGGCTCCGCGATCGCAGCGATCGGAGCGAGCAACTCAGTCAACTCACTCACGTCGGCATTGAGTTTTCGCCGCTGCGACGCGGACAACTGACTCACCGGCGTCCACGAACCGTCCGGTTTCCTGGCGCTGTCGAGCGTGGCTTTGGTGCGCTTCATCCAGTTGTCCACCTTGGACAGTTCTGGATAGCGCGGAGCGAGAACCGGACGCAGTACATCGAGGACAGCTTGCGTCCCGTCAAGATTCGCCCGAGCGGTGGCAAGGTTGGTGCCGCTGCCGTAATCGGTGCGGGCAGTCAGTTCGAATTGCAGGGTATTCTCCACGATCTCGTGCGCGCGCAGACCGAGGTCGTTCGGGTCGACCTGGCTGTCCGCAAAGGACTTGCGGAGCTTCTGCACGTCGCTGTCCAACTGCTCAGCCACCGGAACAAGGCCGGCGAGGTCTTCGTTGTGCCACAAACCGGATTCGAGCCGATGGAACCCAGTGAAGTCCGGACTCTTGACTCCGTCCGGCACACCGTCAGCCGTGCCGTTGATGGCCTTGTCCGAGTCGCCAAAGGCGTTGTAAGCCGCACCGAGCCGTTCGTAGTCGAGATGTGCCACCAGCCAAGCAGCCTGGCTCGCACCGCGATCGTTGCCGCGAATGGCGTCCTTCACCTTGCCGACATCGGCCGCCAACTGATCGAGCCCTTGCGTCACCTGCGCCTGATAGGCCTTCAACGGACCGAGCAGATCGTTCTGCGTCACCGGCGCGACGCCCGGACCGCGTTCCGCACCGCCGCTCACGGTGACGACCGGCCCGACAATCGCCGACGAATCCTCAGGGAGACAACGGAATGCGTAGGCTCCGTTGCCGAGCGTCACCTGCATCGGCCGGACAGTCCCGCTGCCGAGCCCCTCGACCTCGCCGTAAACCACACCGGTGGCCGGGTCGATCAAATCCACCTCGGCGGTCACGGATCCGGTGTTGTGCAGATGAAAGGTCTGGACCCCAGCCCGCGGATCCGCCCAGCCCTGCCCGCAGGCAGACCGCGAGATCTGAATCTCCGGATCCCGCGCAGAAGCCCGCTCCGGCCACACCGCGACCACGATGCCCGCCGCCACGACCGCAATCGCGACGCCGCCGCCCATCCAGCGGGCACGCACAGACCCCGGCACTCTTTCCTCCACTCACACGTTCGGGCTACCGGGAGGGAATTATGCGTGCGGAAAGTGAAGAAACCCTGGTCGAGAACATCGCCTAGCCGGGAATTCACCAGGACTTCAACCAGGCAACGGAAGAAACCGGATATAGCCGCCAAAGCGCGCAGTAACCCCTCGCCCGTTTCGCCGCATATGACACTTTCCGCAGTACGTGAGGGGAAATCTGATTCCCTCAGGGTTCCCCTCACGGAAGGTCAGCCCGCGGCGATNTGAGGGGAAATCTGATTCCCTCAGGGTTCCCCTCACGACCCGCCACCGCGCCCCGCCGCTGCCCGCAAGCCCACGCCGCGAACCCACCGCCGCCAGCCCCAAGCACGCTCCGCGTGCGAGAACCCGCGCACCCCAACACCCACCGCAGCAGACGCATCCACCCATCGAGGCACCCACCCACCGACGCACCCACCCGCCAACGCACCCAACGATCGAGGCACCCAGACCCTCCCCCGCACCCCGATACGAAGCCCCCCGTCAGCACACTCAAGCTTCGGGGTGCCCCACGCAACGCCCAAAAACCGGCGACCAACCCCCCGAATCCCCGCTAGCGTGAACCAACTACGCAAGAAGGGCGGGTACCATGGACCACACCGAACTAACGAAGCGTTTCGCCACCCTGACCACCGCCCACCTGGCCGATGCCTGCCTGCGCGCCCGCCTGACCGTGCGATGCGCACCGGCCGGGACCAGGGGCGTTATCCCAGGACTCAAGCTAGGCGGAAGAGTCCGCCCAGCCAGACGCTCCGGCAGCGTCGACGTCTTCCTGGAAGCGATCACCGCAGCCCGCCCAGGCGACGTCCTGGTAGCGGACAACCAAGGCCGCCAGGACGAGAGCTGCGTAGGCGACCTCATCACCGCCGAAGTCGCGTCAGCCGGACTCAGCGGCATCGTCATCTGGGGCCTGCACCGGGACACCGCCGAACTCCGCGAAATCGGTCTCCCCGTCTACAGCCTCGGATCGCTCCCCACCGGCCCTCTGCACCTCCACGACCGCGCCGCCAGCGCGCTCGAGTCCGCCACCGTCGGCGAATGGACCGTGACCACCGACGACCTGGTGTTCGGCGACGACGACGGCGTCCTCTTCGTCCCGGCGGCCCAAGCCGACGACGTATTCCGGCTAGCCGAATCCATCCGCGACACCGAACACCGGCAAGCGGCGAAGATCCGCGACGGCGTCACCCTCCGCGAACAGGTCCGCTTCAGCGAATTCCTGTCCCACCGGGAAACCGACCCGTCCTACACGTTCCGTCGGCACCTCCGCGTGAAAGACAGCGCCATTGAAGAATAAGAAAACCGCCCTGGTCACCGGAGTCGGCAGGAAAGCCGGAATCGGCGCCGCAATCGCCAGCCGGCTGCGGGAGGACGGCTGGACCGTCATCACCACCTACTGGTCCGGCTACGACCGCCGGATGCCCTGGGGTGCCGACGAAAACGTCCAGGGCATCGAAGCCGACCTAGCCGATCCGGCAACCCCGGCGAGGCTGTTCGACCAGATCGACGACGACGTCCAAGCACTGGTGCTGGCCCACTGCGAGTCGGTGAATTCCAGCCTGCTCGACACCACAGTGGACAGTTTCGACCGGCACTTCGCGGTGAACGCCCGCGCAAGCTGGCTGTTGATCCGAGAGTTCGCCCAACGCTACCGCGGACCGCACGGCGCGGGCCGGATCGTCACGCTGACCAGCGATCACGTGGTGCACAACCTGCCGTACGGGGCAAGCAAGGGCGCGCTCGACCGGATTACTCTCGCCGCGGCCGGGGAACTCGGCCACCTCGGCATCACAGCGAACGCGGTAAACCCCGGCCCGACCGACACCGGCTGGATCCCCGAAGCCCACCGCGACGCGTTCGCACAGCACAACCCGCTGGGCCGGATCGGCACCCCACGCGACTGCGCGAGTCTCGTCGCGTTCCTGTGCGGTCCGGAAGGCGGCTGGGTGAACGGTCAGGTCCTCGTCTCCAACGGAGGTGCGCAGTGAACGACAACCATCTCGCGTACGTCCTGCTCCCCCGCGGCGAAACCGTGCTGCTGATCCACCGCGCGCCAGGGACTTTCCTGGGCGGGCACTGGGAATTCCCCGGCGGGACCGTCGAACCCGGCGAAGCCTCGGAGACGACCGCGGTGCGGGAAGCCGCCGAGGAAACCGGGCTGCGCGTACGGCTCGCGGGCGAACGGGCCCGCCAATCCTGGCCGGGCCGCACCGGCAAACCGTTCACCGTGCACGCCGCCTACTACGACGCGCACCCGGAGTTCCTCGGCGACCTTCAGCTCAACCCGGCCGAACACGACGACCACCGCTGGCTGACCCCCGCCGACGCGGCCGGACTCCCCCTGTCCGACCACGTCAGGCAGGTATTGCTCGGCTGAAATCCCGAGCCAGCTGTGCGGCCCGGCCGGCCAGCAACGACCGGGCCTCGGCCACACACCGGTACTCGTCCGGCTCCACGTCCGTCAGCGCGTAGACCCCGGCGAAGCCCGCTTCCCGCCATTCCGGCGCGGACAGCAGACACCGCCCGGCCACGGCGACGACCGGCGTGCCGCCCGCTGCCCGGAGAACGCCCACTGGCGCTTTTCCGTGCAGCGACTGGGTGTCCAGCGATCCTTCGCCGGTGACGACGAGCCGGGCATCGCGGGCCGCGGCCGGGAAACCCAGCAGCTCCAGCAGCAACTCGATCCCGGGCCGGATGCGAGCGCCGAGTCCGGTGAGCACACCGAACCCGACGCCGCCTGCCGCGCCAGCGCCCGGGGTGGTGGCGTGCGCGGAGCCCACAACTTCGGCCCACCGAGTCAGCCCGCGTTCCAGCGCCGCGATCTCGGCAGGACCAGCACCCTTCTGCGGTCCGTAAACCGCGGCGGCGCCATCCACACCCAGCAGCGGGTTGTCCACATCGGACGCCAGAACCATGTCCACTTCGGGCAGTCCAGACAGATCCACTGTGGACAACTCCGTCAACGCCGCACCGCCCGGGGCAAGCGGCGCACCGGAAGCGTCGAGCAATCGCGCACCCAAGGCGGTCAGCAATCCGGCTCCGCCGTCGGTGCAGGCACTGCCGCCGGCCCCGAGCACGATCTGCGTCGCCCCGGCAGCACAGGCGGCCGCGATCAGCTCGCCCGTGCCGTAGCTGGACGCGCTCAGCGGTTCCAGCCTGCCGCCGGGCAGCCGGTGCAGCCCGGATGCCTCCGCCAGCTCGATCACGGCGACCGTCTCGCGCAGCGCGTAGTACGCGGTGGTCCGGCGGCCGGTCGGGCCGGAAACCCGCACCGGAATCCGCTGGAACCCGGCGGCGACCGCAGCGGCGACTGTCCCGTCGCCGCCGTCCGCCACCGGCAGCTGCCGTACTGGCTCGCCCGGTGCGACTTCAGCGAACGCGGCGGCCACCACCTCCGCGACCTCCGCCGAGGTGAGCGAGCCCTTGAACTTGTCCGGAGCGACCAGAACAGTCACGCCGTGGCCTTGAACGCTCGCCAGTCGCCGATTTCCGTGATGTCCCGCAGCTGCACGTGCGAGGTCTGCGGCCGCCGCAGCAGCATCGCGAACGCCGAACTGCCGTCGGCCAGCTCGATCACGCCCAGTTCCAGCTCCGGCGGTTCGGACGGGAGCACGCGGTCGCGCAGCTGGTCCAGCGTCAGGTCGTAAACCTCGCCGGAGATCGCCGCGCCGCCGTGCGCTACCGGGACCAGCGCCGGGCATTGCCCGCCTACCGAATAGAACCGGTACTTCGCGGCCGTCGTCGTTTCGGCCACCAGCGGCGCGCCGTCGAGCAAATGGTGCAGAGGTTCGCCGCGCATCGCGCCGCCGTTGAGGAACATCAGAGGCATGGTGGTCCCTTTCTGGTTAGAGGATCGCCTTCACCACGTCGATTCCGAAATAGACGGTGAACACGAGCGCGAGCACAGTGAGGATCCACCCCGCTTCACGCCACTTCCCGCGGAAGGTCTTGATCAGCACGAACGCGATGAGCCCCGCGCCGATGCCGTTGGTGATGGAGTAGGTGAACGGAATGAGTGCGACCGTCAGGAACACCGGGATCGTGTAGTCCGGGTCGTGCCACGGGATAGTGCGGCACTGCGCCACCATCATCCCGCCGATCACCACGAGCGCGGGCGCGGCGGCCTGCGCCGGGACGATGCCCGCGATCGGCGTGAACAGCAGCGTCGCCCCGAACAAGAGTCCGGTCACGACACTCGCCAGCCCGGTCCGCGCGCCCTCCCCGACACCGGCCGCGGACTCCAGGAACACGGTGTTCGGCGACGAGCCGGACATCCCGCCCGCGATCGCCCCGGCCCCGTCCACGAACAGGATCCGGCCCATCCGCGGCACCCGGCCGTTCTTCGACAGCCCGGCCTCGGCCGACACGCTGGTGATGGTGCCCATCGCGTCGAAGAAGCCGGACAGCACCAGGGTGAACAGGAAAATCGTCGCGGTCAGCGCGCCCGCCTTGGCGAATCCGCCGAACAGGTCGACGTGCCCGAGCAGGCCGAAGTCGGGAGCGGCGACGACGGAATGCGGCAGCGTCGGAGTCGTCAAACCCCATTCGCCGACACCGAATCCGTCGTGCAGCACCACCGCGAGCACGGTGGCGGCGGCGATGCTGATCAGCACCGCGCCAGGCACCTTCCGCGACATCAGCACGGTCATCAGCAGCAGGCCGAAGCAGAACACCGCGATCGGCCAGCCGTCGAGATGCCCGTCGAGCCCGAGCCGCACCGGGACGGTCGAATGCGCCGCGTCCGGGGTCCGCGTCACGAACCCGGCGCTCACCAGGCCGACCAGCGCGATGTACAAGCCGATGCCGACGGTGATCGCGGTTTTCAGCGGCCCGGGAATCGCGTTCATAATGCGTTCCCGGAGCCCGCTGACCGCCAACAGCACAATGCAGACACCTTCGAGCACTACCAGCCCGAAAGCCTGTGGCCACGTCATCGCCGGGGCCATCTGGAAGGCGACGATGCCGTTGATGCCGAGACCGGCGGCGAGCGCGAGCGGCGCGTTGCCGACGAGTCCCATGAGGACAGTCATCACGGCGGCGGCGAGTGCGGTCGCCGTGGTCACTTGCGTGGCGCTGAGTTTCGCGCCGGTGATGTCGGCGGAAGCGCCGAGGATGAGCGGGTTGAGCAAAACGATGTAGGCCATCGCGACGAAGGTGGTCAAGCCACCGCGTACTTCCCGGCCTACCGTGGTTTCGCGGGCGCGTAGTTCAAAGAGATGCTCCACAATGGACTTGCGGTGCGGTCCGGGAGCCGAGGTCACCGCTTCGTCGAGGCGTACCTGGGTCATGCGTCCTCCCCTTGCCGGTGGGTGTGCCGAACGACGCCCCTGGCAGCAGGCAAGGGGCGGGGCGGCGGGACGGTTGCGTTTTTCTGGTGCTCCGGTCAGCACCGGGAGGGTGGCCCGGTGGGGTGGGGGCTCGTGAGTGCCGATCCCGGTTCTCACCGGGATCGGCCTCACGACGGCTCAGTACTCGATCCGGTCGGAACGGTTGAGCCAGGCGGAGAACGGGGCGAAAGCCTCCGGTGTGGACACTCGCGAAACCGGGGTCTGCCAAGTTTCGCGCGGGTGCTCGAACAGCTCGTAGAAGGCCCGGTCGTCGAAACCGGCGCGGGCGGCGTCGTCGCGGTCGGCCGTGTACAGCACGCGGTCCACGCGCGCCCACAGCGACGACGCGAGGCACATCGGGCACGGCTCGCACGAGGAGACGAGCACGCAGCCGGCCAGGGTGAACGTGCCGAGCGCCTGGCAGGCCGCGCGGATCGCGACCACCTCGGCGTGCGCGGTCGGGTCGAGCGACGGGGTGACGCGGTTGACGCCGGTCGCGACGATCTCGCCGTCCTTCACCACGAGCGCGCCGAACGGGCCGCCGCCGTCGGCGACGTTCTTCTCGGCGATCCGCACGCATTCGGCGAGCCAGGCGCGTTCGACGTCGGCATCGATGGACACGGTCATGACAGTACTGCTCCCAACAGCTCGCGTTTCGGTGTGCTCAGGACCAGGCCGGACCGGCGGGCGGGGCGTCGTCGCGCAGGACGGTGCCCTCGATCAGGCCGTAGGGCCGGTCGGCGGCGTAGAACACCTCGCCGGGGTTGTCGAGGCCGAACGGCTGGAGGTCGACGAGGAAGTGGTGTTTGTTCGGCAGCGCGAACCGGATCTCCGCGATCTCCGGAACGGCCTCCAGCACCGCCTGGCCCATCGCGTACAGCGTCTGCTGGAGGGACTGGCTGTGCGTGCCGCCGAACGCGTCGAGCAGGGTGGCGAGCGCGGTCTCGTGCGCGTGCGCCCAGTCGGTCTCCTCGACCGAGTACCGCCAGGTCGCGGACACCGCGGTGGCGAGAATCCGGTCCTTGACCTCGGCCAGCGTGGTGTATTCGTCGCGCGGGAAGCCCCAGAATTCGGATCCGGTCGAGTTGAGCACGGTCAGGTCTTCGACCCCGCCGAGCACCCAGGCCCGCTCGCCGTCGTAGGTGACGCGCGTGGTGCGGGTGCCCGCCCCGGAACGGGCGAACGAGTGATGCGCCGGCCGGCCGCCGACCCGCAGCCGTTCCCACGGGTGAGCCACGACCCCGACCCGGGCCGCGTGGATGCTCTCCTGCGTGGACACGAAATGCCGCGCCAGCCGCAGCGCGAAGTCCTCGATCTCGCCGATGCCGTCGCGGGCGAAGGCGAACACGGTGTTCTTCTGCGTGTCGGTGGCCAGCACCTTGTCGTTGGCCCCGGTCAGGTGGGTGTCGCTCATGTCGCCCGACAACGACACGCTGACGGTGAGGTCGGTGATCCGGTGTTCACCGCCGGCACTGCCTTCACGGTCGATGCGGACCAGCCGGTTTTCGGCCTTCCCGTAGCGGTTGTCGCCAAGAACGATCGCCATTGGTCATCCCTCTCATTCGCTCGCCGAGTGAGTACACCTGCCGCGGCGTGGCCCGGGCCACGGCAGATCCGCCGAAAGCGGGGACATGCGGCGGCCGGTTTTTCGTAGTTTCCGCCAAACCCCTCTGGTGTGCGGTACTGATGGGCGGAAGGAGGCGCGCATGCGGCTGGGTGCATTGCTCGACACCCCGGAGCTGGGGTTGCGGCTGCTGGCGGGCGAGAAGGCGCGCGACCGCGAGTTCGGCCGCGTCTTCCAGGCGACCCTGCAAGATCCGACGCGCTACCTCGACGGCGGCGAGATCGTGCTGTGCGGAATGCGCTGGCTGCCGGGGCCCTCGGACGCGGACGCGTTCGTCGGCAAACTCGCCGCCGCGGGGGTGACCGCGCTCGGGGCGGGCACCGCGGAGGTCGGCGGCCCGGTGCCGGACTACCTCGTGACCGCCTGCGAGCGCGTCGGCCTGCCGTTGTTCGAGGTGCCGGTGTCGGTTTCGTTCGCGACCGTGGCCGAGCGGGTGATCCTGGGCCTGGCGGCGGAACGCTCGGCGCCAGCTCGCGATTCGCACCGGCGGCTGGTGGCCGCGGTGACCTCCGGCCATGGGCTGCCCGCGCTGGTCAAGGCCGGTGCGGAGGAGCTGGGCACCGGCTGTGTGGTGCTGAGCGCGACCGGGCGGCAGCTGGCGGGCGGCCCCGAGTTGCCCGCCGCGCGCCGCACGGCGCTGGCCCGCCGGTTCTTGCGCGCCGAACGGCTGCCGTGCCAGGACGGTCCGGTCACGCTGCTCGGCGCGGCCGGGCGCTCGGGCCATCGGATCGCGAGCTGGTTCCTCGTGGTGGACGGCGATCCGGCGCAGTGGCCGCCCGCCCGCCGGGAGCTGGCGCTGGAACTGGCGGCGCTGGTCGGGCTCGAACGGTCCCGGGTGGACGAGGCCAGGCGGATCGAGAACCGGGCGGCCGAACCGCTGCTGCGGCTGGTGCTCTCGGACGACGCCGCGCCAGGCGAGCTGACCTCCCGGCTGTCCGCCGCCGGATTCGCGCCGCAGGAACCGGTGACGACGCTGTCGGCCGAGGTCCGCGGCGGCGGGCCGGGTCTGGCGCAGGTGCTGGTGGAGGAACTGCTTTCGACCACCGGACAGCCGGTGCTGGTGGCGACCGTCGACGGCGAGACGTTCGGACTTTGCTCCTCGCGCGACACCGAGACGGTGCGGGAGGCGGTGCACACGATCGAACCCGCGCTCGGGTCCGCGCGGCTGACGCTCGGCCTCAGCCGGGCCGCGGACGCCGCCGGTCTCCGTGCCGGGGTGCAGGAGGCCCGGCACGCGCGCACGCTGGCCGCCCTGACGCCGGGCCGCGCGACGGTGTTGTCCGGCGACGAAGTGGCGTCGCATCTGCTGCTGCTCGCGGCTGTGCCGGAGGACTTGCGGCGGACATTCGGCGAAAAAGTACTGGGGCCGGTACTCGCGTACGACGCCGCACACGGTTCCGAATTGATAACGACGCTCAAGACGTTCCTGGAACATTCGGGATCTTGGACACAGACGTCGGCCACCCTGCACTTGCACGTGAACACCCTGCGATACCGGATCACCCGGATCGGCGAACTCACCGGACGCGATCCGAGCCGCTTCGCCGACCGCGTGGATCTTTATCTGGCGGGCTGCTTCACGCAGAACTGGGGGTGGTCTTGACCATCCGTCCGAATTGTCCAGCGGAAACGCCGGGATGCGGAATTTTCCTTACTCCGTAACGGGAATCAAAACAGTACGCGCATCCGTAAAGAGTTATTGGGAATACTTGACCATTCGATGACACACGACGGCACTCGGGAGGAGGATGCACCATCCGGGGAAGCGTCCTACGCTGAGGTCATGTACATCGCATTGCTGTCCTACACAGCACCTCGAAACGAAGTCGACTACGCGCTGGCAGAACACGCCGAGTGGCTGCGAAGCCACTTCGCGCACGGATTGTTCCTCGTTTCCGGAAAAGGAAACGAGGACGCGGACCAGGTCATCATCTCCCGCCCGTGCCAGCGCGGCAAGCTGGACGCCGTGCTCGCCACCGATCCGCTCGTGCTGCAACGGCTCGCGCATTACCGCGTGATCGAATTCTCCGCCACCCGCACCGCGGGCGAGTTCCTGACCGTCAACGAGGCGCTCGCCTCCTGATCGCACCGCTGAACGCCCGGACGCAGGTGGCCTCCGGACCGCTCCGCCCGCCACCTGCCGGACGTACTCCCGCCGCGAACTCGCCTATGATCACGCGAGATCTTTCGTTCCGGCCCGGGAGACCGCATGCACACGCCCGACCTCGTGTTCCGAGGCCGCCGCCTCACCAGTGACCGCGCCCTGGTGATGGCCATCATCAACCGCACTCCCGACTCCTTCTACGACAACGGTGCGACCTTCGAAGAAGCACCCGCGCAGGCTGCTATCCGCCGCGCGCACGCCGAAGGCGCCGACCTGATCGACATCGGCGGCGTGCCCGCGGGCAAGGGCCCCGAGGTCAGCGCGGCCGAGGAGATCCGCCGGGTCGTGCCGACCGTCGAATGGGCCCGCGAGCACTTCCCCGACCTGGTCATCAGCGTGGACACCTACCGCGCCGAGGTCGCCGACGCCGTCTGCCGCGCGGGCGCGGACCTGGTCAACGACAACTGGGCCGCGATCGAGCCGGAAATCCTCGACGTCGCCGCCGAGCACGGTGCGGGCTACATCTGCTCGCACACCAACGGTCTGGTGCCGCGCACCGAAGCGCTCCGGCCGGTGTACGACGACGTGGTGGCCGCGGTGGTCGAAGGCACCACCGCGCTGGCCGAACGCGCGCTCGCCGCGGGCGTGCCGCGCGAGGGCATCATGATCGACCCCTGCATCGACTTCGGGAAGAACTCCTACCAATCGCTCGAACTGCTGCGGCACGTCGACGCGCTGGTCGCGACCGGCTGGCCGGTGCTGATGGCGCTGTCGAACAAGGACGTGATCGGCGAAACGCTCGACCTCCCGGTCGGCGAACGGGTCATCGGCACGCTCGCCGCCACCGCGGTGTCCGCGCTGCACGGCGCGGCGATGTTCCGCGCGCACCAGGTCCGCGAGACGCGGCAGGTCGCGGAAATGGTGGCGAGCATCATCGGCACCCGGCCGCCGGCGAACGTTGTACGGTCGGTCTGATGCGCGAGATCTTTCCCGGCAACCAGGACCGCACCGAGGCTGACGTCGAGCGGCTGTACGTCTATCCGGACGTGCCGAAATGGCTCGCGGTGAACTTCGTGTCGAGCGCCGACGGCGGGATCACCATCGACGGCCGCTCGGGCGGGCTGTCGACGCCCGCGGACCGGATCGTCTACCGGCTGGGCAACGACCTCGCCGACGTCGTGCTGGTCGGCGCGGGCACCGCACAGGCCGAGGGGTTCGAGGGCCTGCGCCCGGACGAGAAGACCGCGGAACGGCGGCGCAGGCACGGGCTGGCCCCGATCGCGCCGATCGCCGTGGTCAGCACCGGCCGTTCGCTGCCGCCGGACGCCCCGGTGCTCACCAGGGCACTGGTGCCGACGATCGTCATCACGAGCGCGGCGACCGATCCGGACCTGCGCGCGGCCTGGGCGTCGGCTGGGGCGGACGTCCTGGTCGCTGGGACAGGCGACCCAACCCTGCACGAGGCCACCGGCGACCCGGCCCTGCGAGCGGACCCGGACGACCAGCGCCCGCGCCCCCGGCACGGTGACGTCGATCTGCGGACCGCGGTGGACGAACTGGCCCGCCGAGGACTCCGCCGCATCGACTGCGAGGGCGGACCGCACCTGTTCGCGTCGCTGCTGGCCGCGGGCGCCGTGGACGAACTGCGCCTGACCGTCGCGCCGATGCTGATCGCCGGGGACGCACCGCGCGTCGCGATGGGCGCGGCCATCGACCCACAGCAGCTCGAACTTCTTTCTGCCCTGGTGGACGACAACTCAGTACTCTTGCGGTATCGCGTGCACTGACCCGGGGAGGGACTGTGGCCAAAACCGCTCTGCGCAACGCGCGCGTCTTCGACGGCCTAGGGCTCACCGAACCGCGCACCGTGGTGATCGACGGGCCGGTGCTGGGCACGGATCCCGCTGGGGCACGGGAAATCGACGTCGCCGGGGCGACGCTGCTGCCCGGGTTCATCGACGCGCACGTCCACCTGGAGCGGCCGGAGCAGCTGGCCGATCTCGCGGCGTGGGGCGTCACGACCGGGCTGGACATGGCGTGCTGGCCAGCCGATCGCGTGGCTGCCTTGCGCGCGGCGGGCCCGGCGGATTTCCGCAGCGCCGGTCCTCCCGCGATCGGCCCCGGCGGCATGCACGTCCGGATCCCGGGGATGCCCGATTCCTCGATCGTGACGACCGCGGAAGCCGCTGCCGAGTTCGTCGAAGCACGGGTGGCCGAAGGCGTCGACTACGTCAAAGGCGTCGCCGAAGCTCCTGGTGACGGCGGACCGCCCGCGGAAGCTCTGCAGGCGCTGGTCGATGCGGCGCGGCGGCGGGGGTTGGCCACAGTTGTGCACGCGGCGACCCCGGGCGCTTACCACCTGGCCGTGGCGACCGGCGCGCGATTCGTGACACATGTGCCCCTGGCCGGCCGGATCGCCGCCGGGGACGTCGCAGCGATGAAAGCCGCCGGGCAGACGGCGATCCCGACGCTCACCATGATGGAAGCGGCACTCCCCCGTTTCGCTGGCACCACGGGGGATTTCGTCGCCAACGCGGCCGCCTTGCACGCTGCCCGAATCGAGATCCTCGCTGGTACCGACGCCAACGGGAATCCCGGAGCCCCGGCCGAGATCGCGCACGGGCCGAGCCTGCACCACGAGTTCGAACTGCTGGCCGAAGCGGGGTTGAGCACGCTGGAGATCCTGCGGGCCGCCACCGTGGCCACGGCACAAGCGTTCGGGCTGACCGATCGCGGCGAAATCCGGCCCGGGTTGCGAGCCGACCTGGTCCTCGTCGAAGGCGACCCGCTGGCGGACCTGTCGGCGACGCGATCGATTCGCGCGGTGTGGTGCGCCGGGAAGGAAATCGACCGCTAGCCGAGGTCCAGGAAGTACCTCTCGAACACTTCGCCGCCCTCGGTGACCCGGCCGCTCAGCTCGAATCCGGCCCGCCGCGCCACCGCAGCGGAGTTCGCGTTCTCCGGCTCCGCCTTGATCACCGCCCGTCTCGCCCCCTCGCCAGCCGCGTACCGGAGGGCCAGCAGCACCGCCCGCGTCGCGAACCCGCGACCTCGCCACTCCGGATACAAGCCATACGCCGCATTCACCTCGCCCGGCGCGAGATACTCGCCGGAGAACCGCAGGTCGGCCGTCCCGGCAAGCACACCGTGCACCCGGATGCCGAACGCCCGCAACGACCCGCCGGTAGCCCACTCCTGCTGGCAGTGCCGGAAGTACTCCCGGGTCCCGGCCAGCGTCCCCGGCCCGCCGTTGAGCCAGCGGATCAGCTCCGGGTCCTCGCCCGCGAAATGCGCCTCGGCGTCGTCGGGACGCAGCGGCGACAACGCGAGTTCGCCGTCAAGACCGCTGAACGGCATCGTCGGCTTCCTCGAAGGTCTTCTGCGCCTTGGCCAGTTCGCCGGCCGCCCGGGCGGCGCGTTGCTCCGCCTCGGCGAGCCGTTCCCGCAATTCGGTCACCCGGTCGTCGGCCTGTTCCGCGGTCCGCTCCGCGCGCTGCAGATTCCGCTCGGCTTCCGCTCGCGCCCGCACCGCCTGCCGCCGTTCCAAGGCGCGGACGCGGGCTTCCTCCTCGGCCTTCCGGTCCTTTTCGGACTGCCGGGTCTTCTTGGCGGGCGCGGGATTCGTCGGCAGCGACAGCCAGCGGTCGGCGTCCTGGCGGGCCTTCGACGTCAGCCGTCCGGCCAGGGCCAGCCGGGCCACGTCGGCGTCCGCGACGATCGCCTCCAGCGTTTCCTCCACCTCGCGTTCGACGGAATCGCTCAGACCGGTCGCGTCCCGCACGATCCGCTGCACCAGCTCCGCGCGCTGGTGCGCCAGCTCGCGCAGCCGGGAGCCGTCGAGCTGCTCGTGCGCGTCGCGCAGCTTGTCGCCAAGCGACGCCAGCTCGGACAGCGGAGCGGAACCGTCGCGCGCCAGGCGGTTGACGTACGCCGCCGCCGCGGTCGGCTTGCGCAGCGCGCGGATCCGGCGCGCCAGCTCGACGTCGCCCGCTTCCTTCGCCGCGCGGGCGGCCGCGGTGCGCTCCGCGACGAAGTCGGCCGGTTCACCCGCGTAGAGCCGGTCGGCGACGGTATCGAAATCCGAGGTTGCCACGTGTGCCACCGAACCACACGAGTAGTCCGAACGCGACGCAACGCGTAACGTGGACGTCCACCCAGCAAGGTCGAGTGAAGCGGGACGGTGCCCATGACGCCTCCGGGCCGGCTCGCGCTGACGGCCAGCCCCTTGGTCGCCGGTGCGCTCAAAGCACTGCAAATCGCCACCGAACTGCCGGTCGCGATGGGCGGGCCGGTGTCGGCGGCTTCCCGTTCGCATGTCATCGACCAGCTGCGCGGCACCACGACCCGGTCGTTGCAGCACGTGCAGGTGGACACCGGAGCCGGGCTCGGCGGCAAGGCGGTGGCACTGGCCCGGCCGTCGACGGTGGTCGACTACCTCAGCGCACAGGGCATCACGCACAAATACGACCACGCGGTGGAACCCGAACGGCTGCGCGCGATGGTGGCGCTGCCGGTGCGTGTCGGCGAGACCACGCGCGCGGTGCTGTACGCGGCCTCCCGGGACTCGATCACGTTCGGCGATCGGTTGCTGCACGCGGCGACCGCGGTGGCGACGCGGCTGGGACGCGACATCGAGGTCGAAGAGGAAGTGCAGCGCCGGCTGGCCACGCCGACGGCCGTTCCCGCTGCCGAACGCGGCGACCTGCATGCCGAACTCACCGCGATCGCCGGGTCGATCACCGACGAAACCGCCCGGCAGCGGCTGCTGGCGGTCTGCGAACGGCTGCGTCCGGAGCTGGACCTGCCGGGCGTCGCGCTGACCCCGCGCGAGGTCGACGTACTGCGGCTGGTCAGCGAGGGCTGCACGAACGACGAGATCTCCGACCGGCTCGGCCTGCTGCCCAACACGGTCAAGTCGTATCTGAAGCACGCGATGCGGAAGCTGGCTGTGTCCAACCGGGTGCAGGCGGTGAACCGGGCACGCGCCGCCGGGCTGCTGCGGGCCCCGTGAGACGACTGAGCGGCGTCACGATCGATTGCGCCGCTGGCCGGCTTCTGCAACGCGCTTCTCGCCCGACGTTCCAGCGCGTCCCCGAACCGAAGCGCGGCAAGGTGGACAGCAAGCGCGAGCGCGGATCGAACAGCTGGGCGGGCAGTGGACCGGCGTGCGCCACGACTACCCCGGAGAGGACGTCGCGCTGGTGCTGACCGACCCCGAGGGGCACGAATTCTGCATCGTCGGCTACCTCTGAAGTCCCGTTGGCCGGACACCCTCCATGTGGGGTGGCCGGATTCAGTGCGGCGAGCGAAAATCACCCGCGCGGGCAGTGCGGCCCGCTGACGCGAAGGGATCGGCACGTGTTCTACAGCCTGAGTGTCCGCGATTTCCTCGACCGCGCCGAAACGGTGTATCCGGACCGGGTCGCGGTGGTGGACGAACCGGCGCAGCCCGCGCCGTCCTGGGGCTCGGTGACCTACCGCGAGCTCGCCCGCCGCGCCCGCGCGCAGGCGGCGAACCTCGACGCGCTCGGCGTTCCCGCTGGCGGCCGGGTCGCCGTCGTCTCGCACAACTCCGCGCGGCTGCTGACGTCGTTCTTCGGCGTCTCCGGCTGGGGCCGCGTCCTGGTGCCGGTGAACTTCCGCCTCGCGCCCGCCGAGGTGCGCTACATCGTCGAGCATTCCGGTGCCGAGGTCCTGATGATCGACCCCGAGCTGAAACCGTTGCTGGACAGCGTAACCGCGAAACACGTGTTCGTCCTCGGCGAGGACGACGACAAGATCTGGGGCGGCGACGACGAACCGCGGCCGTGGTCCGCCGACGAATCCGCGACCGCGACGATCAACTACACCTCGGGCACCACCGCGCGACCGAAGGGCGTCCAGCTCACGCACCGCAATTTGTGGCTCAACGCAACGACTTTCGGCCTGCACACCACGCTCAGCGACAACGACGTCCTGCTGCACACGCTGCCGATGTTCCACGCGAACGGCTGGGGCATGCCGTACGCGGTCACCGGTGTCGGCGGGCGGCACATCGTGCTGCGCAAGGTGGACGGAACCGAAATCCTGCGCCGCGTGCAGGAACACGGCGTGACGATCATGTGCGCCGCCCCCGCCGTCGTCACCGCGGCCCTGGACGGCGCCGCCGCCTGGGACGGCGAAATCCCCGGCCGCGACCGAGTCCGCATCGTCGTGGCCGGCGCGCCGCCACCGACCCGCACCATCGAACGCGTGCGCGCCGAACTCGGCTGGGAGTTCATCCAGATCTACGGCCTGACCGAGACGTCGCCGCTGGTCACCGTCAACCGCTTCCGCAGCGAATGGGCCGGCCTTGACTCGCACGAGCAGGCGAAGCTCCTCGGCCGGGCAGGCGCGCCGGCACTGGGCGTCCGCGTCGCGATCGACGCCGACGGCGAGGTCCTCACCCAAAGCAACCACAACCTCGACGGCTACTGGGAAAACCCGGACGAGACTGCCCGAGTGCAAGAAGGCAACTGGTTCCACACCGGCGACGGCGGCACCTTCACCGACGGCTACCTGACCATCGCCGACCGCAAGAAGGACGTCATCATCACCGGCGGCGAGAACGTGTCGTCGATCGAGGTGGAGGACGCGCTGAACTCGCACCCGGCCGTCCGGGAGGTCGCGGTGATCGGCATCCCGGACGAAAAATGGGGCGAACTGGTCACGGCGCTGGTGGTGCCGGACGGGGCCGAGGTGACCGCGGCCGAACTGATCACGCACTGCCGCCAGCACCTGGCCGGATACAAATGCCCCAAGCGGGTGGAATTCCTCGCGGAGCTGCCGCGGACGGCTACCGGGAAGATCCAGAAGTTCAAGCTGCGCCAGCCGTTCTGGGACGGGCACGGGCGGCAGGTGAACTGAACCGCGCGGCGATGCGCGTTCACCAGGCGAGGCGCACGTCGTCCTCGCAGACCTCCCCGGTCGGCCCGTCCGGCCCGAGCGTGGCGAGGCGAATGACGACGGCGGCCCCTTCGTCAGGACTGCGGGTGCCGCTCCGTTGATCTTCGCCGCCGTACCGGCGAACTCGCGCGCGTAGTGGACGGGGACGGCGTTCAAGGCGGTCTTGGAACTCGAATAGACCATCGACAGTTGGCCGACGTAGGCGCCTTCCTCGCCGAGCGAGCCTCGTTTGCTGGTCACGTTGACCACGCGGGGCGCGTCCGACTCGTGCAGCAGCGGCAGGAACGCACGCATCATGCGCACGACCGCGTACACGTTCACCTCGTAAACCCGGCGCATGTTGTCAACGGTTTCCTCGGTGGGACGAGGCAGCCGGTCGAGAGCACGAAACGTCATCGTGTTCACCCCGGCGTCGTTGACCATGACGTCCAGCCGCAGCGCGCGCACGTCGCCGCCGATCGACGCGGCGTCCGGCTTCGAGGTCGCGTGCGCCGAGCAGGGCAGTAAAACCCTCAGCCGCGAGCCCGATTCCCTTGGTACCGCCGGTCACCATTGCGATGCGGGGCTGTCCGGAGATCGACGGCGTGGAAGGCCGCCGCCGAAGTGGTGCGCGCGGATCGGCGACGAGATCGCCGACGCGGCCGGATTGTCCGACCCCGAGTTCGGCCCTCGAAGACCTCGGCGGCGGCGCGCTGCGCCAGAGTCTGCTCGCCGAATCGATGGGCTGGCATCGGAGCCGGATGTCGCATCAGCTCACGCGGACGCAGGAACGCGGCCTGCTCGTGCGCGGGTCGGACACGACACGATCCGGCGTCCTGGTGGAAACAACCGGCGCCGGACGTGCCGCGATCAGCGCCGCCCGGCCGGTCCACGCCGCAGCGGTCAGGCGGCATCTCCTCGCCAAGATTCCGGCAAAGGACCGCCCGCGCCTGCTTTCCGCGCTGGAGACGCTCGCGGAACCGGCCGAACCGGAAGTCCGAAAGGGATGACGGCGCGGCCCGCGAGACCTAGTCGTCGGACGGCCGGTAAACCAGCCGCAGCACCCCGTTGCGGAAAGCCGTCGTGTCTTCCAGCCGGAAGTCCAGCCGCGGCCCCTCCGCGGGGAACAACCGCCGCCCCTTGCCGACCACCACCGGGTACTGGAGCAGGGTCAGCTCGTCCACCAGCCCGTGCGACAGGAGCCAGCGCACGAGTGTCGTGCTTCCGCTGGTCATGATGTCGCCGCCCGCGCCGGACTTGAGGTCCGCGATCGCCTCGCCGAGGTCGCCGCGCAGGAGGGTCGTGTTGTTCCAGTCCGCCGCGGTCAGGGTGGTGGACGCGACGTACTTCGGCACGCTGTTCATGAACTCCGCGCCCGGGTCGTCCGTGCGGCCGGGCCACGCCTCGGCGAAGCCCTCGTAGGTCACGCGGCCGAGCAACATCGCGTCGGCGTCCGCCATGCCGTCGCCCACCGCGTGTTCGAGCTCGTCGTTCCAGTACGAGAGCGACCACTGGTCCGGCGCCTCGACCACGCCGTCGAGCGAGACGAACAGGGTGGACACGATCTTGCGCATCGAGCGGCTCCTTGGGGTCCGGGATCGCCGACACTATGGCGCAGCCGGACCCGCCGACGCAGCCGATTGGCTCAATGCTTGGTCTGTCAGGGCACTTCCGTTACCAACTCGAGTGCCCGGCCCAGCGTCGCCAGCCGGTTTTCCAGGGTGTCGCCGGCCGGATACAGCCGGACCGTGTCGACACCGGCGGCGCGCCACACCTTCAGCCGCGCGCGGACCATGTCCTCGGTGCCGATCAGGGTCGTCGCGAGCACCATCTCGTCGGTCACCAGCTCGGCCGCGCCGTCGCGATCGCCGGACTGCCAGCGTTCCCGCACCTCCGCGGCGACATCCGCCCAGCCCTGCCTGCTGTAAGCGTCGTGGTAGAAGTTCGTGCTCGCCGAACCCATGCCGCCCAGCGAAAAGGCCAGTTCCTTCTTGCGCCCGGCGACCATGGTGCGCAGTTCGTCCTCATCGGACGCGAACGCGACCTCCGCGCCTTGGCACACCACGAGATCGCCTCGGCTCCGACCTGCTTTCGCGAGCCCGGCGTCGAGGTAGCGGAAGTAGGCGTCGGCACCCTCGGGGACGAAGCTCGTGCCCAGCCAGCCGTCGGCGAGTTCGCCGGTGAGCTCCAGCATTCGCGGGGACAGCGTGGCCAGGTAGATCGGGATGTCCTCGTTCGGCGTCGTCGACAGCCGCATCGGGCGGGACTCTCCCGGCAGCGGGATCTGAAAAGCCCTGCCCGTGAAGGAGATCTTCTCCCCGGCGAAGGCACTGCGGATGATCTGCACCGTCTCGCGCATCCGGGTCAGCGGCCGCGCGAACGGCACCCCGTGCAATCCCTCGATCACCTGCGGACCCGACGGCCCGAGCCCCAGCGCGAACCGCCCGCCGGACATCTCGGCCAGGGTGAGCGCGGCCTGCGCGAGCGCGACCGGCGTGCGCACGCCGAGCTGCATGATCCCGGAGCCGAGCCGGATCCGGTCCGTGCGCGCGGCGAGGTAGCCGAGCACCGACGGCCCGTCCGAACCCCAGGCCTCGGCCACCCAGCATTCGCCGAGACCCAGTTTTTCCGCCTCCAGCACGAAATCCCGGGTTTCCGGCCAGCCGGACGACGCCTCGACGGTGGTGGCCGTGCGCATCATCCGGCGGCTTCCACGCGGTCCTTGATCGCGCCGAGCGTGGCGGTCATCGAGGCCTCGAACTCGCTCAGCCGGACGTGCACGATCTTCTGCTCCTTCTCCGGCATCCGCGCGATCACCTCGGTCACCCCGGAGGGCCCCGGCCCCATCTGCGCCCACTGCGTGAGCCGCGTGCCGCCGTTCTCCGGGGCGAGGGTGAACCGCCAGACCGCGGTCGGATTGGCCGGATCGCTGACCGCCCAGGCGAAGACGCGCGGCGGCTCGCATTCGACGATGTAGGAGGTGGTTTCCCAGTCGCCGCGCATCTTGTGGTGGTTGCGCCCGACGAAGGACCGTCCGAGCGCCGGCGCCGAACCCTCGTCGCGCCACTGGACCGACTGCAGTTCGCCGCTCAGCTCCGGCATCAGCGCGACGTCCGAGGCGAACCGCCACACCTGCTCGGGCGAGCCGTCGATCCACGCGTCCACCTGCACAGTCGGGGCGTCCGCGTACCGCGCGCCGGTCCACTCCATGCCGAGTCCTCCTCCATTGACGTCTCGACCAGCATAGTTGCGCAACTAGACTGACCCTGTCAATCGCACCGGAGGCCGGCAGCCGCTACTCCTGCGGCGCGAACCTCGCCTGGACGTCCGGCCGCTGCGAGAGGCGCTCCGGGAAACCGGGCCCGCGCCGCATCCGGGTGTCGTCAGCGGACAACGGCTCGCCGCAATCCGCGCAGACGACGGTCGCGGTCGTGTCGTGCCCGCAGGCGTCGTGGTGCAGCACGATCGGCGTGCCCGCTTCGGTGGCCAGCCACCGGTCGCCCCAGGCCGTCATCGCGGCCAGCACGCTCCAGAAATCGCGCCCCTTCTCGGTGAGCACGTAGTCGTAGCGCACCGGTTCGGCCTGGTAGGCCCGCTTTTCCAGCAAGCCCTCGTCGACCAGCCTGCGCAGCCGGTCGGCGAGGGTGTTGCGTGCGATGCCGAGCGCCTGCTGGAACTCGTCGAAGCGGCGGACGCCGTAGAAGGCGTCCCGCAGCACCAGCGGCGTCCACCAGTCCCCGAGCAGGTCCATGGTCCGGGCGATCGAGCACGGCCACTGCGCGAAGGAAGTGCGTTTCATGACGGCGAGGATACGCCGTCCCACAGTGCAACCCAGCAGGTCAGACGCGATGCCCAACGGTCACGTCAACCGTGCCGGGCACTTCTTCGTGCTCGTCGCCGACCGAAAGCGTCCCGGACGGCTCGACGAGCAGCACCACCGCGCCCCCCTTCGACGACGGCTTGTGGAACGTGCCGCGCGGGACCACGAACGCCTGTTCGCGGGTCAAAATCACGGTGCGTTCGCCGCCCGCTTCGCGCAGGCCGATCTCGATGCTGCCGTCGAGAACGAGAAAGAACTCGTCGGTGTCGTCGTGCTTGTGCCACACATGCTCGCCGGCGAACCGGGCGAGGCGGATGTCGTAGTCGTTGACGTTGGCGACGATCCGAGGACTCCACGGGGCGTCGAATCCGGCGAGCACGGCCCGCAGATCGAGGGGCTGGGTTGGCATAGTTCGATCCTGGGCCTGGCCTCGCGCGACCGGGAGTGCTAGGAATCGCAAATGTCGAAAGGATCCTCGCACCGCGTCGTGATGGTCGTCGGCGACGGCTCGAACCCGTTCGAGATGGGCGTCGCGACGGAACTGTTCGGCCTGCGCCGGCCGGAACTGCGCCGGCCGTGGTACGACTTCGCGCTCGCGGCTCCCGGCGGGCAAGCCCGGATGCACCTCGGCTTCTTCACCCTCGCCGACGTCGCGGGCCTCGATGCGGTCGAGAGCGCGGACACGGTGATCGTCCCGAACCGGCCGGATCCAGACACCCCCGCCGACCCGGAAATCCTCGCCGCGATCCAGCGGGCGAACGCCCGCGGCGCACGGTTGATGAGCTTCTGCACCGGCGCGTTCACCCTGGCCGAGGCCGGGGTACTGGACGATCGCCGGGCCACCACACACTGGAAATGGGCCGAAGCGTTCACCGCGCGCTACCCGCGAGTCCGGCTGGAGCCGGACGTCCTCTTCGTCGACGACGGGACCATTCTTACCGCCGCCGGAAGCGCGGCCGCACTCGACTTGTCGCTGTACGTGATCCAACGCGACCACGGCGCGGAAATCGCCAACACGGTGAGCCGCCGCCTCGTTTTCACCGGACATCGCGAAGGCGGCCAGCAACAGTTCGTGGAACGTCCGATGCCGGAGATTCCGGACGCCTCGCTCGCCCCGGTGCTGGAATGGGCTCGCCGGCATCTCGACCAGCGGCTCGCGGTCACCGACCTCGCCGCCCGCGCGTCGACCAGCGCCGCCACGCTGCATCGCCGGTTCCGCGCCGAACTCGGCACGACGCCGCTCTCCTGGCTCACCGCCGAACGCGTGACGCTGGCCCGCCGGCTCCTCGAACGCGGCGAGCACGGCCTGGATCCCATCGCCGCCCGCACCGGGCTCGGCACCGGCGCGAATCTCCGGCTGCAACTGCGCAGGCACACCGGCCTGTCGCCGTCGGAATACCGCAAACGATTCGGCCCGGCGGCCTGATCCACCCAGGGTCCACAGTGGACCCGCCGAACGGATTGCTCCATTCGGCCTATTCAGTGAAATTCCGGTTAAGCCCCGGTGACCGGAACCCGCCAAAGGTTTTATGCCAGACGAACGAAAGTTGGCCGGAACGGACAGAATTCCGTCGACCCCTCACCGGATCGCGGACAGATCCGCTAGCTTGGCCGCACACGGCAGAACGAACGGGGAGACGCGCATGGCCAGACGCCGCCCGCAGGGTCGGAACGCCCGGAGCCGGGCTTTCGCCGCCCTCGCCGGCGGCGCGCTCGTGGTGCTGCCGACGGTGACCTCGTCCGGCATCCCGGTGGCGTTGCGCGCCGCTGAACCGCCGCCGGCCGCCCAGGCCGCGCCGAGCGTCCCCGGGATGCCGCCGGGCGTCACGCTCCCGCCGATCGGCGTCGACGGCAGCCTCCCGCAGCCGCCGGTCCCGCAGGCACTCGGCGTCCCTGGCTACCCGAACGGCCCCGGCTCGGCGACCACCGCAGGCCCGCTGGGCATCCCGGACAGCATGCTGCGCGCCTACCGCAACGCGGCCGACATCATGGCCCGCGAACAGCCCGGCTGCCACGTCGACTGGGCGCTGATCGCGGCCATCGGACGGGTCGAGTCGAACCACGCCCGCGGCGGTTACGTCGACGCGCGCGGCAACACCCTCGAACGCATCCTCGGCCCGGTACTCGACGGTTCCGGCGGGTTCGCCGCGATCCGCGACACCGACCACGGCCGCTACGACGGCGACCCGGTGTGGGACCGTGCGGTCGGCGCGACCCAGTTCATCCCGTCGACCTGGGCGTCCTACGCCTCCGACGGCAACGGCGACGGCGTCTCCGACCCGAACAACATCTACGACGAGACCCTCGCCACGGCGCGCTACCTGTGCTCGGGAGGCCTGGATCTCTCCAGCGACGCCAACCAGCGCCTCGCGGTGCGCCGGTACAACAATTCGCAGTCCTACGTGGACACCGTAATGGCGTACGCGTACGGCTACCGCAACGGCGTCTCGAAGCTGCCGGACAGCCAGGTCCCGATCGGAGCCCCGCCCGGCCCCGGAGCGGTCGAAGCCGCCGCGGGCAGCCCGGCAGGCGACGTCGCCCCGCCCGCCCCGCCACCGGTGACCCCGGCCCCGCCGAGCCAGCAGCCCGGCACCCCGACGCAGCTTCCCGGCAGCAGCACCGCGCCGAGCAGCAGCTCCTCCCCGGCGAAGCCGACCAGCACGACGCCGACCACGCCCTCGACCCCCACCAGCACCACGCCCACCAGCACCACGCCGACGACGAGCACGACGCCGTCCAGCTCCGCCCCGGCGAACCCGACGACGTCCAGCACCACGACTTCCAGCACGACCACCGAGGCCGCGCCGACGCACTGACCGCGGCGTTCGTATAGTCCGGGCCGAAACCGGACTACGGGGGAGCGATCGTGGCGTGGAATCCTCGGAACCTGCCTGACCTGACTGGCCGGGTCTACGCGGTGACCGGCGGCAACGCCGGGATCGGCTACTTCATCACCGAGCAGCTGGCCGCCGCCGGAGCCCGCGTCGCCCTGCTGGGCCGTGACCCTTCACGACTGCGCGCGGCAGTCGAGATGGTGCGCACCCGGGTCGGTTCGGCTTCGCTGAGCACAATCCCGCTGGACCTCGCGGACCTCGACTCCGTCCCGGCCGCTGTCGAAGCGCTGGGCAGGCTGGACCGCTTGGACGCGTTGATCGAGAACGCTGGCAGCACCGCCCCCGGACCGGTGCGCCGGACCACGAAACAGGGCCTGGAACTGGCGGTCGGCACCAACCATTTCGGCCACTTCGCCCTCACCGCGCTGGCGATGCCGGTGCTGACCGCGTCGTCCGCGCGCGTAGTGCTGGCGGGCAGCCTGATCACCCGGATGTATCCGTACGACATCGATGACCTGCAGAGTTCGCGCAAGTATTCGGACTTCCGCGCGTATGCGCTGTCGAAGCATGCGGTGCAGTCGTTCGCGATGGAACTCGACCGACGCCTCCGTGCGGCCGGTTCGCCGGTGCGGGCGATCCTCGCGCATCCGGGGTTCAGCCTGGAGCGGACCAGCCCCGCGCGGCCGGGAATCACCCAGCCAGTGCCGGTGATGCGGCTGCTCGCGCCCTATACGCACGGGAAGGACCACGGTGCCTGGCCAGCGGTTCGGGCCGCCGCCGACCCCGCCGTAACCGGCGGCGCTTACTACGGTCCGGCGTTCGGCGGGGTGGGCCGGCCCCGGTTGGGCAGGGTGCTGGGCACGTCTCGGGATCCAGAGCGGGGCCGTCGGTTGTGGGAGCTTTCCGAGGAAGCGACCGGGGTTCGGTTCTCGCTCGGGGATTCCTGACCCGCCCGCAGCGGACCACGTCCTGAGCCGCACCTCGTTGTCCTCCGCGCCGGACCACCGCCAGCGATGGAGGTCCGCACACTCGTCAAACTCGCCGCAGTGCACCGGAAACGGCCGCGAGACCCGGAGCCCGGCGCTGACCGGCCCCGGGCAGCCGGTCAGCACCGGCCGAGCGACCGCCGACGCCATTCCCGGCACCCATCGCAGGCGGATGAGCCTATTCGCCAGCCCGGTCGATCCGGGCGGCGATCCCGTCGAGAAGCCGGTCCAAACCGAACTCCGACGCGTCCGACGCCTGCTCCGCCGACGGCTTGTCGAAACCACCGGAAAGCCAGGTCCGGTTCATCGCCGGATGGGACTCGACGTCGAAATACGTGCGCCAGAACGAAGAACGCTGTCCCCACCACGCGTCATTGGACTGCCCCGTGGTCCGTTCCAAGTGGACACTCTCCGCCTCGGCCGCCGCGTTCGCGTCCACATAGCCCGCGACCGAATTGGCCGCCGCCACGATTTCGCGCGCGGGCAGGCCCAGACTCTCCATAATGGACAGCAGGTATTCCTGACCGGCCAGCTGCCCTGGACCGAGCGCGGGCCGGACCCTGGACCGCTCCCGCAGCCACGGATGCCGACGGTAGATCTCGCGCGTGCGGTCCGCGTAAACGCGCACCCGCGCACGCCAGTCCTCCGGCCGCGACTCGCCGGGTCCGGGGAGATTTCGTTCGAGGAGAACGGTGTCGACCATGAGATCGATCAGCTCGGTTTTGCCGGGAACGTAGGTATAGAGCGTCATCGTGCCCGCCCCGAGTTCCTTCGCGACGCGGTGCATGGACGTCGCGACGAGTCCCTCGGCGTCGGCGACCGCGATGGCCGCCACGATGATCCGTTCGATGGTGAGCGTCGGCCGCCTGCCGCGGGCCGAGGGTTCCGGGGCTCCCGCGCAGTCGCGCCACAGCAGCGCGAGCGTGCGCGCGACCTCCTCGCGCGCGGCCCCGGGACCGTCGCCCTCGTGCTCGACGATCATCGCGTCCCCTCCCGGCCTCGTACGGTCAGCGTGGGATCTTACCTGCCGTTTCAGGACCTTCGTCCCCTCCGCGACGGCGCCTTGGCCGCTACGCTGGGCAGCGAGGGAGGTGGTTCCGGTGACGGAACGCAAACCGCCGGGCGTGTCGTACGGTTCCTGGGTCGACCGGCAAATCGCCGCCGCCGAAGCTCGCGGCGACTTCGAAGACCTTCCCGGAGCGGGAAAACCGCTGCCGCCCCCGACCGGCCACGACGCCGCGACCGACTGGGCGATCCGGCGCGCCCGCGAAGGCGACCTCGACGTAGCCGCGTTCCTGCCGCCGGCACTCGCCTTGCCGCGCGAAATCCAAGACCTGCCGCGGAAACTGGCGAAAGTCCACGCCGAGGGCAAGGTGCGGGAAATCGTCGAGGATCTGAACGCCCGCATCCGCAGGGCGCACGCGATGCCGCAGGACGGTCCCGTGCTGCGAGCCCGGCCGCTGGACGTGGAGGAAACGGTGGCCAGCTGGCGCGCGGGCCGGGAAGACGCGAGCTGACCCCGCTTCGCCCGGCCGCCGTTTCTCCGAAGGCGGCCCCAGGACGCGCAAGCCAAACCCGCCTCGCCCGGCCACCGCCGCACGCGGGAGTTCCCTACCCGCGAGCGGCTGACCAGCGCGTGAAACAGCGGACGTTCCGGTCTGCGCGACGTGATTCCAGGTCGCGCGCCGGAGACGCCCGCTTGGTCACCGCCCCGCTGCCATTGATTCGGACCAGCAGCCGCGTTTCTCTACAGCCCGAGGTCACCCCGCGCGCCCGTCTCGGCGAACCCCGCCCACAAGGTGCGGCTACGCTGGGTAGTACGCGGGCGAAGGGAAGAGAACCGTGGTTGGAGTTCGTCGGGCTGCCTTCGTGGTCGCCGCGGTGCTCTTGTTGTTCGGCGAGCCGTGGTCGGTGCTCGTGCTGCTGCCGGATTGGCCGGTCGCGGCCACCGTCTCCGGCACGGTCGTTTTCGCCGTCGCCGCGCTGAGTTTTCCGGTGCTCATGGTGCTCGGGCACGGTCCGAAGCAGAACGACGCCGCCGCGCGGATCGGGGACGTCACGCTCGGCACGGTGTGGGTGCTGTTCACCTGGAGCGTCCTCACGCACGTGCTGCGGCTGATCCTGCTGGTGTCCGGAGTGGACGATCCCGCGCGGCCACGGATCGTAGCCGCGGTCACGCTCGCCGTCGCGGCGGTGCTGCTCGTCAGCGGGAACCGGATCGCCATGCGGGTGCCGCCGGTGAAGGCGGTCGACGTCGTGCTGCCGAAGCTCGGTCCCGGGCTCGACGGGTTGCGCGTCGCGGTCGTCACCGACACCCATTACGGCCCGCTCGACCGCACCCGCTGGTCCGAACGCCTGGTCGCGGAACTGAACCGGCTGCGGCCCGACGTCGTCTGCCACGCCGGGGACCTCGCCGACGGATCGGTCGCCAAGCGGCGCAAGCAGGTCGACCCGCTCGGCGGCGTGCAAGCCCCGCTCGGCCGGTTCTACATCACCGGCAACCACGAGTACTTCGGCGAGGCCCAAGCCTGGCTGGACCACATGGCGAGCCTCGGCTGGGACACCCTGCACAACCGCTCGACCCTCATCGAACGCGACGGAGCCCGTCTGCTCTTCGCCGGCATCGACGACCCCACCGGAGCCGCCTCCGGCCTGCCCGGCCATGGTCCCGACCTGGCCGCCGCCCTCGACGGCTCCGATCCCGACGTCCCCGTCGTCCTGCTCGCCCACCAGCCGAAACAGGTCGCCCAGGCCCGCGAGGAAAACGTCGACCTGCAGATCTCCGGCCACACCCACGGCGGCCAGATCTGGCCGTTCCACCTCCTCGTCCGCCTCGACCAGCCCACCCTGTCCGGCCTCACCCGGCACGGCCCGACCCAGCTGTACAACAGCCGCGGCTCCGGCTTCTGGGGCCCGCCGTTCCGGGTCTTCGCGCCGAACGAGATCGCCCTGCTGACCCTGCGCAGCGCCTGACCCCCCGCCCCTCCGCCCTCGCGGCACCCCAGATCCCACCGGCTAATTTTTTTGTCTTGACAACTCAAACAATCGGATGCGAGGGTTCTCCCCACGGCACCACCGAGGAGGAACCCCATGCCCACCGTCACGTCCGCCGACGGCACCCAGATCGCCTACTCCCGCACCGGCTCCGGCCCCGCACTCGTCCTCGTCGACGGCGCGCTCTGCTATCGCACCTCGACCCCCAACGACGATCTCGCCAAAGCCCTGTCGGACCGCTTCACCGTCTACACGTTCGACCGCCGAGGCAGAGGCGAAAGCGGCGACACCGGCCCGTACGAAGTGGAACGTGAGATCGAAGACATCGCCGCGCTGGCCAAGGAAGCAGGCGGAGAGATCAGCGTGTACGGCATCTCGTCCGGCGCCGCCCTGGTCCTGGAAGCGGTCCATCGCGGCGTGCCAGTCAAGAAGCTCGCGGTGTACGAACCGCCGTTCGTCGTCGACAGCACCCGCAAGCGCGTCCCGGCCGGCTACCAGGCGAAGCTCGAAGCAGCCATCGCCGCCGGAAAACCGGGCGGCGCGATCAAGACGTTCATGGTCGAAGGCGTCGGGCTGCCCGCCCTGATGGTCCTGATGATGCGCTTGATGCCCGCGTGGCCGCGGATGAAGCGAGTAGCCCACACCCTGGCCTACGACGCCCAGGTGATGGACGACAACCAGGCCGGCCGCCCACTCCCCGACGGACGCTGGTCCGGAATCACCGCCCCCGCCCTGATCCTCGACGGCGGCAAGAGCCCCGCCTGGATGCGCAACGGCGTCGCCGCAGCGGCGGCCCAACTGCCCCACGCCGCCTACCGCACCCTGCCCGGTCAGACCCACCTGGTGAAAACCGCCGCGCTGGCCCCGGTGCTGGCGGAGTTTTTCGCCACGACCTGACCCGCCGCCAGCCCTGGTGAGGCAAGCTGCGAGACGTGGCCACGCGAGCATTGATCTTCGACTTCGACGGCACTCTCGCCGACACCGAGGCAGCAGTACTGCGATCCTGGCAGGAAATGTTCACCGGACACGGGCTCGAACTGCCCCTGGACGTCTGGCACACAGTCATCGGCACCCAGAACACCGCGGCGACGATGGTCAAACTCCTGGCCGAACAAGCAGAAGACGTCGACCCGGAAACCCTGCACCCGGCAATGTGCGCACGAGTACACGAACTCCTAGCCGAAGACGGCCCACGCGAAGGCGTACTCGACTACCTGGACGAGGCCGCCACCAGAGGACTGCCCCTGGGCGTCGCCTCAAGCTCCTCCGGCACCTGGGTACACGGCCAATTGGCGCGGCTAGGCCTAGCCGCCCGCTTCACCGCAGTAGAAACCGGCGACCGCCACAAACCAAAACCCGACCCGGACACCTACCTGGCAGCCCTGCGCACCCTAGGGGTAACCGCAGAAGAAGCGCTCGCCTTCGAAGACTCGCCCCACGGCGTCAGCGCGGCGAAAGCAGCCGGAATCACCACCATCGCAGTACCAAACCCCATCACGGCAACGCTGGACTTCGCCAAAGCAGACCTGGTCCTCCCCTCCTTCACCACCACCCCCCTCAGCACCCTGCTGCAGCAGTTCGGTACGTGAGGGGAACCCTCACAGACTCAGATTCCCTCACGACCAACAACCGAACCGCAGCCGCTGCACCCCACCATCGAGGCACCCAGCCCCTCCCCCGCACCCCGAT
>NZ_LWSF01000005.1:0-53511 GCF_001651785.1 Amycolatopsis sp. M39 | reverse complement strand
CCCGAACCGTCAGCACAATCAACCTTCGGGGTGCCCCACGCCAGCCCCCAAAGGCAATGTCGCCCCCAGGCGACGAGCCGACTCACCACTCAGCAAGCCGATCCACAAACCCCCGCTGCCCCTTGACCAGCTTCTCCCGAGCCACCTCCAGCGAAAACCACTCCACCCGATCCACCTCGGGAAACTCCCGCAGCACCCCGGACCGAGGCGGCCACTCCATCTCGAACACCCCGGGAACCACCGCCTCAGGATCAAGCTCCCCCTCCACCGCCCAAGCGGTCACGACCTTCCCGGACTGCCGAACCTCCCCCAGCGCAACCCATTCTCCGGGAGGCACCGAGACCCCCAGCTCCTCGGCAAACTCCCGCCGGGCAGCGACCTCAGCCGCCTCCCCCTCCTCGATCTCCCCTTTGGGCAACGACCAAGCGGCCGCATCCTTCTTGGCCCAGAACGGCCCGCCCATATGCGCGAGCAGCACCTCGATCCCGCCCGCGCCCCGCCGATAAACCAACACCCCAGCACTACGCCTGACCACCATCCCCCCACCCTGCCAGCCGCACTGACCAGCCCAAACACCGCCTCAGAAAATTCCCGGCGAGGTGTCGATCCCAGCCGGCCGCGTTCGACGCGTAGGCAGAAGGCACCCCACAGCCACCCGGGAGGGACCCGAAATGACCACCACCGCCCCCAAGACCGCGGCCGCCACCACGACCGAGGCCACGAAGTCCCTGGCAGACCGAGCCCGCCCGATCGTCCTGGCCCTCTTCCGCGCCGTCGTGTCGTTCCTCTTCCTCTGTCACGGCCTGATGGGCTTCGGCCTCTTCGGCGGCATCGACAACGCGGGCGGCGCGGTTCCCTTCGGTCAATGGCCCGGCTACTGGGCCACCCTGATCGAGGTCGTCGGCGCGCTCTTCGTCTTCGCCGGCCTCTTCACCCGCGTCTTCGCGACCGTGCTCTCCGGCGTCATGGCCTACGCCTACTTCACCGTCCACGCCCCGGAAGGCCTGCTCCCCCTGCACAACATGGGCGAACCCGCCGCGCTCTACGCGTGGGTGTTCCTGGTCATCGCGGTGGTGGGGCCGGGGGCGGCAGCGCTGGACGGGCTGCGGCGGCGCTGAAAGACGTCGTGAGTGGCAATCCCGGTGCTAACCGGGATTGCCACTCACGAGCATCGCCCGCCCGAGCGCATGCTCCATCACCACAGTCAGCACCTGCTTGGTCGAATCCCGCTCCCGCGCGTCGCACAGCAGCAACGGCACCTGCGGATCCAGATCCAACGCCCCGCGGACTTCCTCGGTCCCGTACCGGTAAGCGTCGTCGAAGCAGTTCACCCCGACCACGAACGGCAACCCGCGTTGCTCGAAGAAATCCACTGCGGGGAAACAGGATTCAAGCCGTCGCGTATCCGCCAGCACCACCGCGCCGAGCGCGCCGTCGGCCAGTTCGTCCCACATGAACCAGAACCGGTCCTGCCCCGGCGTGCCGAACAGGTAGAGGATCAGTTCGGGGTTGATGGTGATCCGGCCGAAGTCGAGCGCGACCGTCGTGGTGGTTTTGCCTTCGACGCCGGACAGGTCGTCCACGCCCTCGGACGCGGCGGTGATCACCTCTTCGGTGCGCAGCGGCGGCACCTCGCTGACCGAGCCGACCAGGGTCGTCTTGCCGACCCCGAACCCGCCCGCGACGAGCACCTTCACCGCTTGCGCGGTGAGCGACCGGCGGGGCTCAGAGTTTCCGGATGCCATCGAGAACCGCCTGGAGTACGTGGGGGCTGGGGGCGTCGGTCACCGGCGTCGCGGTGCGGAACAGCACGAGGTTGCGTTCTATCAAATCGCTCAGCAGCACCTTCACCACCGGCAGCGGGAGGTCGACCCGCGCGGCCACCTCGGCGACCGAAACCGGGCGCTGGCACAGGGAAAGAATGCGCGAGTACTCCGGTTCGAGGCCGGGCGTCTCGCTCGCGGCGCGCAGCGCGACGACGAGCGTGATGAGGTCGAGCCCGCGGGTGTCGGACCGGGTCCGCCCGCCGGTGACGGCGTAGGACCGCACCAGCGGACCGGCCTCGTCCTCGTACCAGGACTCGCGGCCCTTCGCCGTCATGGCGAGGTCCGCTGGACCGCTCCGGCCCGCGGTGCCGCGGTGAGCACCGCGCCGACCCGCTTGACCATCAGGTTCATCTCGTAGGCCACGAGCCCCATGTCCGCGTCGACCCCGGCCAGCAGCGCGAGGCAGGCGCCCCGGCCGGCCGCGGTCACGAACAGGAACGCGTGGTCCATCTCGACCATCGTCTGGCGCACGTTGCCGCCGCCGAAGTGCCGTCCGGTGCCGCGGGCGAGGCTCTGGAACGCCGACGCGACCGCGGACAGGTGCTCCGCGTCCGCCTCGGACAAAGTGCCCGACCGGCCGATCAGCAACCCGTCCGCGGACAGCACCACCGCGCGGTCCGCGCCGGCGACCCGCTGCACGAGGTCGTCGAGCAGCCAGTCGAGCTCGTTGACGCCGTTGTTCGCCATCAGTCGCGATCTCCGTACCTGTTGTCGTGCCCGGGATCGGCCTCGCGGGCCCGCCGGGTGCCCTGTTGGAAGGCGCTGAGCCGGGCGCGGGCCTGCTCCGGCGAATCCTCGCGGACGTCGTCGGATTCCGCCGCCGGCCGGTCACTGCGCAGCTGCGGAACGAGGTTCTGCTGCCGGCGCCGCTGCGGCAGCGGAGGACGTCCGGGCGGACGCGGCGGCGCGGCCCGGCCGTTTTCGGCCGCCGGACGCGGCACCCGGCCGTTGTCCGCGGGCGGGCGCTGCTCGCGGTTTTGCGGCGGACGGACCGGCGGCGCCTCGGCGGCCGGACGCATCGCGCGGCGGGTCGGCAACTCCGGCCGCTGCTGCTCCGGCGCGACCCGCGGTTCCGGTGCGACCCGCGACGGCTGCGGCAGTTCCGCCTGCTGCGGTTCCGGAGGCGCCTGCTTCCGTTGCGGCGATTCCGGTCGCCGCGGGTCAGCCCGCGACGGCTCCGCCGCGAGCCGGGAAAGCTCCGGCACCCCGTCCGAGTCCGCGGCGGATTCCGTCTCGGCGGCCGAAGGCTCCGTTTCGCTGATCGGCGCGAGCAAATCCTTGCGCACCAACACGATCGCCCGGGTCCCGCCGTACGCGGATTCGCGCAGGTGCACCGAGATCCCGTGCCGCGACGCCAGCCGCGCGACCACGAACAGGCCCAGCCGCGGTTCGTCGGACAGCGCCATGATCCCGAAGTCCGGCGGGTCGGCGAGCATCGCGTTGAACTCGTCGGCCTGTTCCTGCTCGATGCCCAGCCCCTGGTCCTCGACCTCGATCACGACGCCCTTGCCGACCACGTTGCCGCGCAGTTCGACGCGCGCTTCCGGCGGCGAGAACGACGTCGCGTTGTCGATCAGCTCGGCGAGCAGGTGCACGAGGTCGCCGACGACCGGCCCGCGCACCGCGACCTCCGGCAGCTTCGCCGTCTTCACGCGCGCGAAGTGCTCGGTTTCCGCCGCCGCGCCGCGGACGAGTTCCACCAGCGACACCGGATTGCGCCACTGCCGTCCGGGCTGACCGCCGCCGAGGATGATCAGGTTCTCCGCGTTGCGCCGCGCGCGAGTGGAGAGGTGGTCGAGGCGGAACAGCGTGTCGAGCTGGTCCGGGTCCTCCTGCTTGCGCTCGGCGGCGTCCAGCACTTTCAGCTGCCGGTGCACGATGACCTGGCTGCGGTGCGCGATGTTGAGGAACACCGCCTTCGTGCCCTGCCGGGTCTTGGCCTCTTCGACCGCGGCGGCGAGCGCGGACTGCTGCGCCAGGTTGAATGCCTCGGCCACCTCGCCGATCTCGTCCGTGCCGTGGTCGAGCAGATGCCCGCCCTCGTCGAGGTCGACCGGTTCGCCCGCGCGCACGCGGCCGACGAGTTCCGGCAGCCGCACCTCGGCCGCGTCGAGGGTGTCCTCGCGCAGCCGGGCGAGCCGGGAGATGAAGCGCTTCGACAGCCGCAGCGCGACCAGCACCACGGCGAGCGCGAAGAGCACCGCCGCCGCGCCCGCGATGATCGAGTTCCGCAGCGTGTCGTCCGCGTCGGTGATCGCCGCGTTGGTCGCGTGCGCGCTCTGCGCGGCGAACATCGTCATCAGCGTGGTGGCGACCTGCTTGGCGTCGGTGCGCCACTGCTCGATCGGCACCGGAAGCTGTTTCGCGCCGGACAGCAAGGCGTTCTCGACCTGCGTCACGGTCGTCCACGCGGGACTGGAGACGAGCTTGTCGTAGTTCGCCCGCACTTCGGGCACCATCTGCGGCACCGACTGTTCGAGCTGCGCGTGGTACGCGCCGATCTGGCCGAGGTACGCGCGCTGCTCGTCGCCGGACAGTCCGCCCGCGGCGAGCCCGGCCGAGGCCAGTGCGTCGCTGCGCTGCATTTCCTCGGCCGCGGTGAAAATCGGGATGGCGGACAGCCGGGCGTAGGCGTTGTCCGCGCCGCGCGCGGCCTGCGCGAGGCCCGCGACGCCCTGGGTGAACTGGTCGATGATCTGGTTGTAGAAGGAAAAAACCTCCAGCCGCGGCACCTGCCCGGAGTCGACCCGCTGGCGCAGCTGCGGCAGTTTCGCTTCCAGCCCGGCGAACGTGGCGATGTTCTGCTTGACGCTCGCGGGCACGTTCGAGTCGCTCGCGAAGTTGCCCTGCAGCACGGAGGTGATCTGCGCGGCGGACGCGTCCGTCTTCGGCCGGGTCGCCAGCAGGGCGGCGCGCGCGGCGTCCTGTCCGGCGAGCACGCTCATCGACAGCTGCCGTTCCTGTTCCGCGGCGAGCAGGAACGGAATTCCGGGGCCTTCCGAACCGCGAATCTTCCGCGCGTAACCACGCGCCTGCGCCGCGTCGAAAATCAGGTACCCGGCGAGCGCGATACCGACCACCAGCAACGCCACGCTCGGAATCAACGCGATCGCCAGCACACGAGAGCGAATAGACGACCCGCGGCCGTTTCGCCCGGAATTCTGCTTCACCGTGATCCGTTTTCCTTCCGGCCCTGCCATGGTATTCGGGTCCGCGGTGTTTTCCTTGCACCGGTCCGACCAGCCGGATCACAGTTCACCGTGGTCTGCGTTGCCCGCGACGACGGTAAGCAACCCGGACGGGCGAGTCAAGTCCGGACCCGCGTTGCCGTCATCCTCTTGTTACCTGCTAGTAACCCGCTGCGGTGCTTGGAAAACTGATCACCACCGGACGTGACCTTGGTCGCATCGGCTCCGCCGCCCGCCCGCCGGGCTCCGGCGCGTGAGGTCCGTCACGACCACTCGCCCGCGAAAACCAACCGGAAACTTACGCGCATTTTCGCAGCAACAGCGGAATAGAACGGAAAACCGAGATCGATTTCCGGAATTCAGCGCCGGACACCATTCGGCGGCCGGTGCGCGGAAAGCCGCGGCACCGGTGCCGGGTCGGTTTCCTCCGCCCCGTCCGGGCGATCGCGGCCGAGCAGATCCTGCAGCATCTCCCGGCACGCCCACGCCAGCACCGCCACCGCCGCGATCAGCACCGCTACCAGCGTCGATTCGACCGGATAGCGCCCGATGAAGTCGCCGAAACGCGCGAGCAGGAAGCCGAGAGCCACGCCGACGAGCAGGGTCACGACATACGAGAGCGGCACTTCCCGACCGCGGGTCTCGATCATTTCGGCCCCTTCCGCCCCGGATCCGCGCGGCGGCATCGCTTCCCGATCAGCTTCCGCCCACGAAAAAACAAGCACCAAGCATACCCGCCGGGCGGCGCGCGGCACCCCCGTCGATCACCCAAAGGGGCGAGCACGATACCGATTGTTCACCCAGGACCCGCGAATCCGGCCGGATCCGCGCGAATCCGCGCGGATATCGCGCGAATTCTTTTCAGCGCACCTCGCGCAGCACAGTCACCGCCCGCAGCACCTCGGCGTAGGTCGTGTACAGCGGGGCCAGCCCGAACCGCAGCACGTCCGGCGGCCGGAAATCCCCGAGCACCCCGTGTTCGTGCAGCGCGTTCATCGTCTGCTGCCCGCCCGCGTCCCGCACCGAAACCTGGTGCCCGCGCGCGTGCTCGCGCGGCGTCGGAATGTCGGCTCCCGGCAGCAGTTCGTCCGCGCACCGGAAAAAGAAATCGCCCAGCGCCAAGCCTTTCGCGCGCAGCACGGAAAGGTCGACGCCCTCCCAGACGTCCAGCGCGGCGTCGAGCGCCAGCATCGACAGGATGTCCGGCGTGCCTGCCCGGGCGCGTGCGATCCCCGCGCCGCCGCGGTATCCCGGTTCCATTCCGAACGGATCCGCGTGCCCGGCCCATCCGGCGAGCGGCTGATCGAAGTCCGCCTGATGCCGCCGTGCCACATAGACGAACGCGGGCGAACCAGGTCCGCCGTTGAGGAATTTGTACGTACAGCCCACCGCGAAGTCGACGTCGCACGCGTCCAGCTGAACCGGAATCGCGCCGACGCTGTGGCAGAGATCCCACACCGCGAGTGCGCCCACCGCGTGTACGGCGTCAGTGACCGACGGCATGTCGTGCAGCCGCCCGCTGACGTAATCGACGTGATTGACGAGCACCGCGGCGGTCCGCTCGCTCACCGCGCCCGGCAGTTCCGCCACCGGCACGCGTCGCACGGTGTGCCCGGTGAGCCGAGCCGCCTGGTCGGCCACGTAGCCATCGGTCGGGAAGGTCGCCGCGTCGACCAGGACCTCGTCGCGACCGGGGTTCGCCCGCACCGCCGCGACGAGCACCTTGAACAGGTCCACACTCGTCGAGTCCGCCACCACGACCTGTCCGGCAGCGGCCCCGACCAGCGGCGCGATCCGCTCCCCGACCCGCTGCGGGGCTTCCCACCAGCCCTCGGTCCACGACCGGATCAGCCGCCGCCCCCACTGCTCGCGCACCACCTGGCGCACCCGCTCCGCGACGTGTTTCGGCGGTGCGCCAAGGGAATTCCCGTCAAAGTAGGCGACTTCCGGGTCAAGGTCGAACTCCGCGCGTTTCGCGGCGAGCGGGTCGGCGGCGTCGAGTGCGGCGGCCTCGTCGGCAAGGCTCTCGCCGCGCACGGCGGATTCGGTCATCGACGCTCCTCAGGCTCCGGTTCGCCCCATTCATAACAGGAGCAGGCCCTGTCTATCGAGCGCCGAGGCTGGCCGGGATTCTCTATCGGCCGCCGCGCCGACGACCTACAGTGACCTGACCAGGCACCACCGGAGGAGGTCAGCGTTGACCCAGTCGATCGCCGAACAAGCCGAGGGCCGCACCATTCCGTCGCTGCTGCGGCGCAATGCCGTCGAGTACGGGGACCGGCCCGCGCTCACCTCGCTCGATCTCGAAGGCCGTCCGACGCTCACCTGGAGCGAGTTCCGGACCGCGGTCGCCGAGGTGTCCCGAGGGCTCGCCGGGCTCGGCCTCGCCGCGGGCGACCGGATGCTGATCATGGCCCCGAGTTCGCCGGACCACCTGGTCGCCGACCTCGCCGCGGTGCACCTGGCGGCCATCCCGTGCACGGCGTACGCGACGCTCAGCCCGGAGCAGATCCGCTACGTCGCCCGGCACAGCGCCGCCCCGGTCGTCGTCCTCGCCGGCGCCGACGAGCTGTCCCGCTGGCTGCCGGTGCTCGACGACCTGCCCGCGCTGCGCCGCGTGGTGGTCATGGACGAATCCGCGATCCCGGACGGCGACGACCGGTTCGTCGCGTACTCCGCGGTGCGCGAAACCGGCCGCGCCGCGCTCGCCGCCGACCCCGAAGCGTTCGACCAAGCGTGGCAGGCGATCCGCCCGGACGACCCGCTCGCGATGATCTACACCTCCGGCACCACCNAGGGCGTCGTGCTCTCCCACCGCAACGCGATCCACGAGGGCATCGCCGTGCACACGCTGCACAAGGCCCCGATGCACCCCACGAACATCGCGTACCTGCCGCTGGCGCACATCGCCGAACGCGAGCTGTCGATCTACCTGCCGATCGTCGCGGCGGGCCACGTGCACACGGTCGGCGATCCCTCCGGTGTGGTCGCGGCGCTCGGCCAAGTGCATCCGCAGAGCTTCTTCGGCGTGCCGCGGGTGTGGGAGAAGATGGTGGCGGGCTTGAAGAACATGCTCGCCGGCGTGCCCGAGGACCGGCGCGAGGCGCTCATTTCGGCGAACGAACTCCTGCAAGAGGGCTACAAACTGCGCAGCGCGGGCGAGGAACTGCCCGCTGACCTCGCCGAGCGCATCGCGAAGACCGACGAGACCGTGCTCGCCCCGGTGCGCGGGCTGCTCGGACTCGACCAGTTGCACATCGCGTCCAGCGGCGCGGCCGCGTTGCCGCTGGAAGTGCTGTACTTCCTCGCCGGGCTGGGCGTCGAGATCCGCGAGGTCTGGGGCCTGTCCGAGACCACCGGCGCGGCGACCGCGAACAGCGCCGACGCGTTCCGTGCGGGCACCGTCGGCCGTCCGATCGACGGCGTCGAGGTGAAGACCGGCGAGGACGGCGAACTGCTCGTCCGCGGTCCGATCGTGTTCCTCGGCTACCTTCAGCCGGACGGCACGATCGAACCGGCCACCGACGCCGACGGCTGGTTCGCCACCGGCGACATCGGCACGATCGACGACGACGGCTACGTCACGATCACCGACCGCAAGAAGGAACTGATCATCACCTCAAGCGGCAAGAACATCGCGCCGACCCGGATCGAGGGCTTGCTGAAGGAACATCCGCTGATCGGCCAGGCGGTCGCGATCGGCGACGCGCGGCCGTACCTGACCGCGCTGATCGTGCTCGACGACGAGATCGCGCCCGGCTGGGCAGCGGCCAACGGCGTCGAAGCGGCCGGGATCGACGCGCTCGCCGCGCACGAGGCGGTCCAGGCGGAGATCGCGCGGGCCGTCGAATCCGCCAACAGCAGGCTCGCGCGGGCCGAGCAGATCAAGCGCTACCACGTCATCACCACCGCGTGGACGCCGGAGACGGGCGAGCTGACCCCGACGCTCAAGCTCAAGCGCCGGGTGATCAACGACCGCTACGGCACCGACATCGCCGCGCTCTATTCCTCGTAAGGTTCACGAGGCCTGCCGGGACCACTTGCGCAGCCGCGGCGGCACGCGCTTCTCCAGTCCGTAGTTCTCCAGGTGAGCGGAAAACACCTCGTCGAACGCCTGCTGCACGGTCTCGGTGTCCCAGTCCGGCCGTTCCAGGATCGGCTGCTTCAAATACGGCTGTCCCATCACGTGCAGCTGCGGCCCGTTGCACCGGATCATCTGCCCGGTGATGCCGTGCGATCCCTCGCCGAGCAGGAAAAGCACGAGGGGCGCGATCTTCGCCGGCGTGCGCTCCGGCGGGCAGGCCCGCAGCGCGCGTTCGGATTTCCAGACCATCCGGGTGTGCGCCACCGGGCACACCGCGTTCACCCGGATCCCGGAGTCGTCGAGGTCCAGTGCCCACGAATAGGTCAGCGACGCGACCGCGCCCTTGCTCGCCGAGTACACCCCGAGCTTGCGCTGCCCGAGCGACGCGCCGGAGGAGATGTTCACGATCGACCCGCCGCCGCCCGCGCCGACCATCGCCCGGATCGCGGCCAGCCCGGTGTACATCACGCCGAGCACGTTCACCTCGACCAGCTGGCGGGCCTGCTCCGCGTCGTCCTCCCAGGGCAGCGCCTCGTAGTTGAGCCCCGCGTTGTTGACCAGCCCGTCGATCCGGCCGAACTCGGCGACGCACTGGTCGACGATCGCCTGCGCCTGCGCCGGGTCGGCCACGCTGTACCCGTTCGCGACCGCGCGCCCGCCGTGGCCGCGGATGGTCTCTGCAGTGCGCTCGGCCAGGTCGGCGTCCACGTCGTTGACCACCACCGCGCCGCCCGCCCTGGCGACGTGCACGGCGAACGCCTCCCCGAGCCCGCGTCCGGCCCCGGTCACGACCACGGCCTTGTCCTGCAACAGTCTGTCCACGCTCACTCCCCGCTGGTGCGCCCGGCGCGAGGACGGCCGCTCCGCCGGGTCTCTCCCAGTGTTGGACCGTTCGGCCCAGTCGCACCGGTCGATGGCGACGAACGGTGGTCGCGCTGCGCCGAACGAGGAAAGCTGATCAGTGCCACGGATACCCCGCGGCAGGTCAGTCGGAACAGCTCCGCCTTCCGGCCACCGGATTCTTCCCGGCTGTTCACCCTGGTGTGATCGGCGGCATACTGAGGGTGCACGCCCTGGCCGGAGCAGTGACACTCCTGGCCAGGAGTGTCATCGGCAAAGGCAGAATGCGAGCAACCGGCATTCACTCGATCGGGGAGGGGGCAGTGGTCATCTCGTGACGACCGAAGCGACCTCTCGGCTGACGGCACCGCTGCGAAATGTCGAATACCGCGTGCTCTGGGCGGCCGAGGCCATCTCAAGCGCGGGCGACCAGCTGGCGAAGGTGGCGTTGTCCATCCTCGTCTACCACCGCACCGGTTCCGCGCTCTGGGCTGCCGTCGTCTACGCGCTGACCTTCCTGCCCGCGCTCGCCGGCGGGCTCGGGCTGTCCTTCCTCGCCGACCGCTACCCGCGCCGCGCCGTGCTGAGCGCGAGCGCCGCGGCGCAGGCGGTGCTGGTCGGGCTGATGAGCCTGCCCGGGATGCCGCTGGTCGCGCTGTGTTTGCTGCTCGTCGCGGTGCAGCTGGCCGCGTCGCCGGCGAACGCGGCGCAGAACGCGATCACCCGAGAGGTCTTCACCGACGACCAGTTGTACCTGCGCAGCCAAGACCTGCGCGGGATCACCACCAACACGGTGCAGCTGCTCGGCCTGGCCGGCGGCGGCGTGCTGGTGACGGCGGTGGGCACGTCGTGGGCGCTGGCGATCGACGCGGTGAGTTTCGCGGTGGCCGCGGTGATCGTGCGGGTGTGGGTGCGCGACCGGCCCGCCGCCGGAGGCGACCACAGCACCTGGTTCTCCGCGACACGCTGGGTCTTCGGGCAGCGCAAACTGCGCGTGCTGATCGCGTTGTCGTGGCTCGTGGGGCTGGCCGTGGTGCCCGAAGGGCTGGCCGCGCCGCTGGCCCAGCAGCTGAACGCGCCGTCCGCGGCGGTCGGCTGGCTGCTCGCCGCCGACCCGCTCGGCTTCGTCGCCGGGGCCTATCTGCTGTCGAAATTCGCGTCCGCCGAGGTCCGGCAGCGGCTGCTCGGCGTGCTGGCGACGACGTCGCTGGCTCTGCTAGCGCTGTTCCTGCTGCAGCCGAATCTGGTGATCGCGCTGGTACTGCTCGCGCTCGCCGGTGCGATGGGCGCCTACATCATCACCGTGACCGCGACGTTCTCCACCTGGGTGCCGAACGAACTGCGCGGCGGCGCCGGCGGGCTCTATCGCACGGGGCTGCGCGTGGCGCAGGGCATCGGGGTGGCTCTCGGCGGGGTGGTCGCACAGGCGACCGGGTCCGCCATGACCGCCATCGCGCTGGCCGGGCTGGCCGGCGTGGCTCTGGCGATCCCCACCGCGTTCTCGTGGACCCGGGTGCGGCACGCGGTCGCGGCCGGGGCCTGATCGTGGGCTACGGGACGAAACCGCGGCCGGGGCCGAGGCACCGGCCGAATGGGTCCGGATACGCCGGACGGGAAGTCGATTCACGCTTCACGGTCACGCACGGAACACACCTCCGTTCGCATGGTCACGAATCCGTCGTGGATCGGTCACGGAACTCACGCTTCACGGTCACGCACAGCTGTCCACCTCCACTCGCTGACAATTCACCGGAAAATGACAACAGCTCGATTCACGCTTCGCGGTCGCGCACGGGAAAACACCTCACTCGGGGGGACGGCGGGGACGCTCCTCCGCAATTTACTTCATGGATACAGCAGTTGTCGCGGAAGGCATCTCCGGGTTCGGAGACTACGACCGAATACAGCGTTCGAAGTCGGTGAGTGAGATGATACCGGCAACTGATAACGGCGCAGAACCGGGAACCGTCCGGCAACCGCATCCGACACCGGAGGAGGCACGGCCCGATGCCCGGAACCGAACCGGCGCGCGGTGACCGCCGCGGCCCCGGGGAGGAACCGCCCGCCGCGACGGGCTTCGCGGGACGGCTGCGCGCGCTGATCGCCGCGAATCCCGTTTCCTCCTGGGATCTCTGGACGAAACCGCGCCGGATGGTCGCGTTCCTGCTCGCCTGGGACGCGATCGCGGTGGCGCTGCTGACCGTCGGAGTGGTCGCGTCGCCGAGCCCGGACTTCGTGGACTGGGGCCGGTTCGCGATCCTCGCCGGCTGCGCGACCGTGCACATCCAGCTCACCCGGCGGCAGGAGGAACGGCGGCGCAACCGGGTCACCGCGGTCCACATCGACCTGACCGGCATCTGGGTGTTCCCGGCCGCGCTGCTGCTGCCGATCCCGCTGACCCTGCTGCTGATCGCGCTCCTGCGGATCCAGCGGTGGTTCAACTCCCGGCGACCGCCGCACAAGTTCGTGTTCACCTCGTTCACGCATGCGGTGTCGGCATTGCTGGCGCATCTGCTGTACCAGACCTTCGCGTCCGCCGAACTGGCCCGGCTTTCGCCCGCGAACTCGTTGCAGGTCTTCGGGATCCTGATGCTCGTCGGCTTCAGCTACGCGGCTTTGCAGGCCATCGTGATCGGCGGCCTGCTCGCCCTCGGCGGCACGTCCGCGCCCACGCTGCGCAACGTATTGGGCACCAAGGACGACAACCTGCTGGAGCTGTCGACGATCAGCCTCGGCACCATCGCGACGATCCTGCTCGTGAACATCCCGCCCGCGATCGTGATCCTCGTGCTCATCACGGTGCTGGGCAACCGGCTGGCGGAAATCAACCAACTGCAGTCCGAAGCGCGCACCGATCCGAAAACCGGGATCTTCAACGTGCGCGGGTGGTCGGAGTCCGCGGAGCGCGCGCTGGCGAGGGCCGCGCGCGGCGGGGAAACCCTGGCGCTGCTGATGATCGACCTCGATCACTTCAAGTGGATCAACGACACGTACGGCCATCCGGCGGGCGACGACGTGCTCCGCACGGTCGCGCAAACTCTCGACGAGATAACGCGCCCCAAGGACATCATCGGCCGCTTCGGCGGCGAGGAGTTCCTCATCCTGCTGCCCGATGCGGACACCACGGCGGCGAAGGTGACCGCGGAACGCATCCGTACCGCAATCGCCGATCAGCGCATCGTGACGACCGACAAACGCGGCGGTTCCGCATTGATCAGCGGCCGCACCGCGTCGATCGGCGTCGCATTGCTCGGGGTGAACGGAACGACACTGGAACAGTTGCTGCAAGCCGCCGACGCGGCCGTCTACACCGCGAAGGAAGGCGGCCGGAACCAGGTGCGCTTCGCGGATGCGAATCTGCCGTCCGAGTGATCCACAATTCCGCTCACCGGCACCGTTTGCGATTAATCGCGAAACCGATTCAGCAACTGTCCGCGACGGCCCGCGCCCCGTTCCTCCGCCGGATTGAACCGCCGGGTTAATTGTCGGCGGGACCGCTCACCGCGCCGGCCGGTTTTTCGGGCCGGATCGGATCGCCCGGGATTGCCTGACCCGGATGGCCGAGACCGGAAATCCGCCGCGGCTCCCCCGTCCTCGACGACGGCTCGGCCAGGCTCGACCGCGTTCCGTCCATCCCGGACCGAACCCTCCCGGCCCACGCCCCCGTGCCACGGCGACGCGGAGCACCCCGCCGGGCCGCTTGGGCGCCCTGCTCCAGCAGAGGTCCGTGAGGGGAACCTGAGGGAATCTGATTTCCTCACGGACATCCCCCAAGCGCCCGCCGGACCGCCAGGGCTTCGCCCGCCGCGGAGAAACCCCCACCACCACATTGGGCGCGTTGAGCAGGGCCAGCGGCGCACCGCACCTCCGCCGAGAGCGGCAACCGAGACAGGGTGGAGCACCCCAGGTAGCTCCCGATGCGCCCAGCGCGACCAACGCCGCCTCGGCCCGGCCCGGGGGCTGCCCCCACTCGGGTGAGGGGGACAGCCGCCTCCCGCGGCGCGCGCCGGGCTGGCACCCTGGTGCGCATGCCAGCCACCGACGACCGTGCCCCGGCCGCCGTTCGTGTTCGCCGACCTTGGGCGACGTCCGGCTGGCTGCTGCTCGTCCTGCTCGTGGTGTTCGGGTTCGGCCTGATCGCCTCGCGACCCGCGTCCCCGCCCGACCAGGGACCGCCGACCGGCGGCGTGCTCGCGGCGCAGAACGCGGTCGCCGCGCTCGCCCACCCCGGCGGGGAGGCCACAGCCCTGGCTCTCCTGCCCAAGGACTTCACCGCGGTCACCGGCGTGCGGCCCGGCGCGCTGCCCGCCCGCGACGGCACCGTCCGCGCGGCGCACCTCGACGGCGGCTGCTCGGCCCCGTGGGGCGACGACAACACGAAGTGGGACTTCTCCGTCCCGTGCAAGGCGCATGACCTCGGCTACGACCTGCTCCGCTACGCCAACGACAAGGGCCACCCGCTCGGCCAGTCCGCCCGCGCCGCGCTCGACGACCGGCTTGAGCAGGACATGCACCGCACCTGCGAGCTGAACCCGATGAACTCCGAGCGCACCTGCCAGCTGGTCGCGTCGGTGTTCACCGGCGGGCTGGTGGTCAACTCGTGGCATCAGCGCTGGGGCCCGCCGGTCGGCGACCCGATCGGCCCGATGGTCGCCGGCGTGCTGGTGATCGGCTGCCTGCTCGTGATGCGCCTGCGCGGCTGGCACACCGCCCGCCGCACGACCCCGCGGCCGCGCCCGCCCCGCGGCATCCCCCGGCCGTGGGCGGTGCTCGGCATCGCCGGGGCCGTGGGGCTGATGGTCGGCGAGTCGGCGACCGCGCTGGCCGGCTGGGCGGGCGCGCCGCAGGCCACCTGGTGGCCGCTGACCTGGCTCGCGCAGCTCACGCCGCTGCTCTTCTTCGCGGGCGGGCTCGCCAACGCGGCGGGCTGGCGGGCCGAACGCGACCGCGGCTACCGGCATTACCTCGCCGAACGGTCCAGTCCGCTGCTGCGCCCGGCGTTGATCTTCGCCGTGGTCGCCTTGATCGTGCCGCTGGCCCTGGAACTGCTCGGCATCCCGGCCGGAACCAACGCCACCGTCATGCGGATCGCGCTGCACCCGCTGTGGCTACTGGGCGTCTACCTGCTGACCGTCGTAGGCGCGCCGATGCTGCTCGCGCTCTACCGCCGTACGCGGCTGTGGTCGGTCGCGTTGCTGACGGCTGTCGTCGTGGCCGGAGAACTCGCCGCTAGCTGGACGGACGTGTCCTGGCCGCGTTACGCCGCCACGCTCGCCTTAGCGCTCCTCGCGCAGCAGGTGGCGTTCGCGTACGCGGATGGTGTCCGGCTTCGCCGCCCAGTGCTCGCCGTCGCGGCCATAAGCGGCGTCGCGGCTCTCGCGGTCGCAGTGTTCGCCTTCGACGCTTCGCCGGTACTGCTCGGCAACCCGGGCGCGCCTGCCGCGTTGTCCGCGCGACCGTGGACCGTGCTGCTGCTGGGTGTGTCGCAGCTCGGCCTCGTCGGGCTCCTCGCGACACCACTGCGTCGCTGGGCCGCGCGCGACCGCGTCTCCCGCACCGCCGCGCTGATGCTGCGTGCCCCGATGAGCCTGTACCTGGCGTTCCTTGCCGCGATGCTGCTGCTCGTCGCCGTCGTCTACCTGCCCGGCCCGATCGCGAACGGCCTGAATTGGCTCCTGCAGCCACGCATGCTCGCCGCAGTGGCTCTGCTTCTCGTCCCCGCGGCCCTGGTCTTCTGGTGGTTCGAACGCCACTCCGGCAAACCCGGTACCGAGGCACCCGTCGCACCGCGTTCGTACACGCCGACCGGCCGCCGTCCGGTGCTGCTCACTCGCGCGGCCGCCGCGCTGGGCATCGGCTACGCGATGCTCGGCGTGTTCGGTCTCGCACTGGCCCGCTTCGGAGCCGAGGCCGCCGACGCCGATGTACTCGGCTTGCGGCTGGACCCGGTCCAGAGCCTCGTGCACCTTCTCCTCGGCGTCCTGCTGCTGCACGCCGTCCGGACCGGCGGGGCGGCGACCTCCCCCGCGACGTGGTTCGCCGCCGCACTGACCTGTGCGCCGTCGCTCGTGGCGGCCGCCGGCGGCGAAACGCACGGCTCGACGGTCGTCGTCCTGCACCTCCTGACCGCGGTGTTCGCGCTGGTCGGAGCGGGTTCGTGCCTGGTGCCGACGAGACGGACGGCTCCCGCGGCACCCTGACCCGCGACACGCGTACCGCCGACCGGGCGAAAATGCTTCGGATACCGGAACATAGGTGGTGCACACCACACCGCCCGGGGGAGGTGCGAATCCGTCGCAACCCCCGCCCGGCACCATGCGTCTCCAGAAGCGGACGACCAGAACGACGAGAAGGAGCCGGCCCGTGGACTACCCGCCTCGGAACGGGCAAGGCGATCGCCGCCCCGCCCGCTCGTGGCAGGACCAGCCCGGTCGGGGACCGGTACGGCGGTCCGGGCCACCGCGACGCGAACCGCGGGACTCCGGCCCGTCCCGGCGTCCCGGACCGCCCCCGCGCCGTCCGTACCGGGGTTCCCGCCGCAACGGGCTGCGCGGGGTGAAAATCGCCCTCACCGTGGTGTCGTTGCTGGTCATGGGACTCACCGGGTACGCGTGGGCGTCGCTGCAGGGGCTGGTCAACGGGCTGAACTACTCCGACGTCATCGGCAACGGCGGCGGCGGTGACAAGCCCGCCGACGGCGCCCGCGACATCCTCCTGGTCGGCCTCGACAGCCGCACCGACATGCAGGGCAACCCGCTCTCCCCGGAACTGCTCGCCCAGCTGCGCGCGGGCGAATCGGACGGCGAGCTGAACACCGACACGCTGATCCTGGTCCACATCCCGAACGACGGCAGCAAAGCCGTCGCGCTCTCGCTGCCGCGCGACTCGTACGTGAACATCCCCGGCTACGGCAAGCACAAGATCAACTCGGCGTACGCCAGGGCGATGCTGCAGGCGCGCAAGGACCTGCAGGCCCAAGGCGTCACCGATCCGAAGGAACTCGACGTCAAGGCCAACCAGGCCGGGGCGCGGCTGCTGATCTCGACGATCCAGGAGCTGACCGGGTCCACCATCGACAACTACGCGGCGATCAACCTGCTCGGCTTCAGCGACATCACGAAGGCCATCGGCGGCGTGGACGTCTGCCTGAAGAACAACGTCGACGACGAATACTCCGGCGCGAAGTTCACCAAGGGCCAGCACACCATCTCCGGGGTGGAGGCGCTGGAGTTCGTCCGGCAGCGGCACGGACTGCCGCGCGGCGACCTCGACCGCGTGGTGCGCCAGCAGGTGTTCATGGCGGGCATGGCGCGCAAGGTGCTGTCCGCGGGGACGCTGACCGACCCAGGCAAGCTCAACGCACTGGTCGACGCCATCAAGAAGTCCGTGGTGCTGAACCAGAACTGGGACATCTTCAACTTCGCCCAGCAGATGAAGGGCCTCACCGGCGGGCAATTGGAGTTCCGCACCATCCCGGTCGACAACGTCGAGTACCGCACGCCGGACGACGGCGTCGCGGTGAAGGTCGACCCGGAGAAGGTGAAGACGTTCGTACAGGGCCTCGCCGGTCCGCAGGCCGGAGCCGACGGCGCCCCGGCGCAGCAGCAACCGCAGAAGCCGGACGAGTCGCATAAGGACACGACGGTCGACGTGCGCAATGCCTCGGGCCGCACCGGTCTCGCGGCGAGCGTGTCCAAGCAGCTGGTGGACAAGGGATTCACCGCGGGCGACACGGACAACGCGTCCTCGCGCAAGACGACTGTGATCTGGGTCCCCACCGGCGGCGAAGCGGCCGGGCAAACGGTCGCCGACACGCTGGGCACCAAGGCGACGGTGCAGGAAGACAAGAGTGTGCCCAAGGGCCACGTGAAGGTGTTCCTCGGTTCGGACTACGAGCCCTCCGCCGGCGCGTCGAGCGGAACCGGTGCGGCGCAAGCGCCTCCGGCGCAGCAGCAGGCCGCACCTCCGTCGACGCCCACCGGTCCGGGAAGCGACGACCAGCCGATCACCGCCGACGGCGTGCCCTGCGTCAACTGACGCGTTGCTCCATTCGGGGCAAGTAGAAATTTCTCCCGAAACCCGCGTAATGAGCGGCTGCTTCGGCACTTTCACCATCGGGACGCAAGCCCGCGTCCGTGAAGTTGGTTGAGGGGCAGGGGCCGTGATCGACGCTGAGCACTACCAGCGAGTGCTGGGAGACGAGCTGCGCAAGCTCAGGCGTGGCCGGGGATGGACGCGCAAGGAGCTGAACGCGCATCTGCAGAGCGAAATCTCGCTGCAGACGCTGGCGACATACGAACTGGGCACGCGGCAGTGTTCCGTGGTGCGCCTGGTCGAACTGTGCGTGGCGATGGACGAGCTTCCGCAGGATTTGCTGGCGAAGGTGCACAGCCGGGTCTTCACCGAGGAACCGGGCCGGGTCCGCGTGGACCTGCGCCGGGTCGTCGCGGAGGCCGGTCCGGAGCTGACTCCGTTGCGACGTTGGGCCGAAGGACGGTTGCGGCAGAACGGAGTCGCGTTGCCTGCCCGCGCGGGCACCGCCGCCCGGCCCTCCGTTCCCGTATCCGGATCTCCCGCCGCGCCAAGCCCTTCCGCTCCCGCGGCCTCGGGCCAGCCCGCTTCGGCGAGCGCCTCGACCGACGAGGTGTCGTTCGATTTCGCCGCGCTGGAGCGGATGGCCGAACTGTGCGGCCTTCCGACGGCCGAGCTGGTTTCGCACCTGCGCAAGCTCGCTCCCGCCTGACCACAGACCACGAGAGGGCCTTCGCGACTCCTCCCCTGCCGCGAACGTCCCCCTCGTACTCCTCAGCTTTCCTTTTCCGCTCGCCGACAATGCTGCCCGCGTCCGGCCAGAGTCCACTGTGGAGCATCCGCTCCCTGCTGAACGCTGCCCGCTGGGGCCCACGTACTACGAGGGGAACTTTCGCGACTCCTCCCCTGCCGCGAAAGCTTCCCCTCGTACTCCGCAGTCCACTGTGGACTACCACAGAGACCACGAGGGGGACCTTCGCGGCTCCATCCCCCGCCGCGAACGTCCCCTTCGTGCCCCCTCAGCCGAGCAGTTCGTAGTCCTCCCGCCGGACCGTCCGGGTGTCGAGCCAGTACCGCCAGGTGAAGCCCGGCCACAGCGTCCGGTTCACGCCCTTCGCGTCGAGATACCAGCTCTTGCAGCCGCCCTTGGTCCAGATGCCCTTCTCGAGTTTGTGCTGCACCTGCGCGTTGAACCGCTCCTGCACGTCCTCGCGCGGGTCCAGCGCCCGGTCGCCGGCCAGCCGCAACGCCTGCGCGATATAGGAAATCTGCGCCTCGATCATGAAGACCACCGAGTTGTGGCCAAGCCCGGTGTTCGGCCCGAGAAGGAAGAACAGGTTCGGGAAGCCGTTGACCGTGATCCCGAGATGCGTCCGCATCCCTTCGCTCGCCCACTCCTTCGCGAGGTTCCGCCCGTCCCGGCCGACAATCTCCAGGCTGTCGAACGCGTCGGTGACATGGAATCCGGTGCCGTAGACGATCGCGTCCACCTCGTGCTCGACGCCCGCCTGGTCGACGATGCTGTGCTCGCGCACCTCGGCGACGCCGTCGGTGACCACGTCGACGTTGTCGCGGGCCAGCGCCGGGTAGTAGTCGTTCGAGATGAGCACGCGTTTGCAGCCCATGGTGTAGTCCGGGGTCAGCTTCGCGCGCAGCTCCGGATCCGACACCGCGCGGTCGATGTTGCTCTTCGCGAGCCGCTGCCCGATCTTCATGATCCACGGCTGGCCGTTGAAGCCGATCGCGCGCGCTTCCAGGGTCCAGTAAAGGACATTCCGGTACAGCCGCTGCACCGGCGGCACCGCGCGGAACAGCCCGCGCAGCCAGCCCGGCATGTCGCGGTCGGCCTTCGGCATCACCCACGGCGGCGTGCGCTGGAACAGCGTCAGCTCGGCGACCTCCGGCGCTATCTTCGGCACGAACTGGACCGCACTGGCCCCGGTGCCGACGACGGCGACGCGTTTGCCGGAGAAGTCGAAGCCGTGCTCCCACTCGGCGGAATGGAACGCGCGGCCCTTGAACCGCTCGATGCCGGGCAGGTCGGGGATCATCGGCCGGTGCAGCGCGCCGACGCCCGCGACCAGCGCCGGCGCCACGAACTCGTCGCCGCCGCGGGTGCTGACGTGCCAGCGGTTCTCCTCGGCGTCCCAGCGCGCGCCGGTCATCTCCTGGCCGAAGCGGATGAAGCGGCGCAGGTCGTACTTGTCCGCGACCCCGCGCATGTACTCGTAGATCTCCGGCTGCGGCGAATACGCGCGCGACCAGCCGGGGTTCTGCTCGAAGGAGAAGGAGTACATGTGCGACGGGATGTCGCACGCGCAACCGGGGTAGCTGTTGTCCCGCCAGGTTCCGCCGACATCCTGGGCCTTCTCAAGCACCACGAAGTCGTCTCGGCCGTCCTTGCGCANCTTGCGCAGCTGAATCGCCATGCCGAGCCCGGAGAACCCGGTGCCGACCACGATCACGCCGGTCTCGGTGCGGTTGCCCATGCGTCCTCCCGTTAACTGTTACCCGAAGTCCAGCTTACTCGGAGTAGGTTACTGGCGGTAGAGTGTGCGCCATGACCACCGCCAAGCGCAAGCGCATGCCCCGAGCCGAGCGGGAACGGCAGATGATCGAGGTCGCCGAGCAGGTCTTCGGCGAGCGCGGCTACGCGATGGCGTCGATGGACGAGATCGCCGAGCTGGTCGGTGTGTCCAAGCCGATGCTGTACGAGTACTTCAACTCGAAAGAGGGCCTGCTGCTGGCGTGCATCCGGCAGTCGCGATCAGCCCTGCAAGAGGCCACCGAGCAGTCGATCATCGGCGCGGATTCGGCACAGGAGGCGCTGCGGCGCGGACTGCTGGCGTTCTTCGTCTTCATCCGCGAGCGCCGCCAGGCCTGGTCGCTGCTGCGGCACGAGATGGCCCTGATCGGCACGCCCGCCGCGGACGAGATCGAAGAGACCCGCCGGCAGCAGACCGACCTGATCACCGCGTTGATGAGCGGTTACTTCGACAGCGAGGACACCCTGCGCGCCGAAGCCTCGGCCGAGTTCGTCGTCGGAGCCTGCGAGCGGCTGGCCATCTGGTGCGAGCGCTTCCCGGAGGTGACCCCGGAGAAGGCCACCGAGTACGCCATGGATCTGCTGTGGGCCGGGTTGTCACAGCGAGCGATCTGATGTGCACGTGAAGATGACCGTGCATTAGGCCATTCGGTCGTCACTCAGCGCACATCTCGTCCCGTTACTTGTGACACAGAGTTTTCTTGCGGTATCGATGACACGGTAGAAAGACACACTGAGTGTCGCGCCAGCGGCCGGCAAGCAGGAATCGCGTCATGAGTTTGCGGTGGCCGGGTCTCGACCTGTGACGCATGCTGATGACGAGAGGGGTGAGGCAGTGGTGGAAACGATCACGGCGACGTACAAGCACGACAACGACGACTGGACGATCACCGTCAGCGGCCGCGGCAAGGAGCTGACCGGCAAGGCGCCCGGCATCATCGCCGCCCGCGACCGGGCCGACCAGCTCGTGGAGCAGCTCGCCCCGAACGAGCGTCCCACGGTCGTGCACCTGCTGAACGGCAACGCACTGGAGTTCACCAGCGCGTACATGGCCGCCCGCCTGACGCTGCCGGAGATCGAGCCGCTGGAAATCCCGCCGTCGGGCGGTGCCAAGGCGGCCAAGGACGCTGCGGTGCCTTCCGGCTCCGACACGGCTGAGGCTCCCGCACCGGCTGCCCCGGCGGCCGCCGACAAGGCCGAGGCTCCCGCACCGCCTCCACCGGCGGCCGCCGAGAAGGACAAGGCCGCCAAGCCGGCGCTGCCGCCGAGCAAGCAGCTCCCGAAAGAGGTCGAAGACCGCAAGCCGGACGAGGCGAGCCGCCCCGGCGTGACAGCGGGCGCGTCGGCCACGCCTCCGGTCGCACGCGCCTGATCCCGCGGCCGGTTCTTCAGCGCGCGTTTTCGCGGGCTGATTCGCCTGCGCGCGTCTCCACGTTGGCCCGCGTCTTGAGGGCGGTGCCCGTCCACCGAGCAGGCTCGCCTGTTCACACCCGCAAACAGTGGGCGACGTCCAGCGCAACGGGGCAAAACCGCCCCGTCACCCCCAAGGGGTAGCCCAATTCGGCGAACGTCCTGCCGCCAACCGACCCAGGTGAGCGACCGCCAAACAGGTGACCCCTGGTTCAGTGGCACTTCTCACGAAGTTCACCCGGCGTAGCGATCACCGCTGTCCATCCGCCATCCAGGTCGGAACAGCCAGTCTCCGGCAAACCCCGCCGCGCGCTAGTGCATCAGCACCCCGCGTAACCGAGGCCCGCCCGTCAGCGGAACAGTTTCCGCACCAGCAGCACGGCCACCAGCACGCCGGCCCCGATCAGCGGGTACTTGACCTTCGGGTTGTCGAGCTTCGCGCGCACGCCGTCCTTCGCCTGCTCAGCGAGTTTCTGCGGATTGGCTTTCGTGCCCAGCTGGTCGAGGGTCGCCGCCAAAGCGGTCCTCGCCTGCTCGATCTCACGCTCGATGGTCTCGGGATCGCGAGCCACGTGCCCTCCTCGCCGCAGTCGGACTGTAGGCGGTCCACGGTAGAGGACAACCCCCGCGCGACGGCGACTGGCCACGCCGAGCGAACCCGAACGTGGTGCGCGCTACGATCACACCTGGTTCCTGGGGGCCGTAGCCCAATTGGCAGAGGCACACGGTTTAGGTCCGTGCCAGTGAGAGTTCGAGTCTCTCCGGCCCCACCATGTCAGACGTACTAGAACCATCAGCCAGCAAAGCTCGGTCTACTGCTTCTGACAGGGACACACGCAGGTCACAGGCGCCGTGCTCACCGAGTGCGACGCCTGTTTGCTTCTCAGAGCCGCGCTCAAGCGTCTCCCCCAGCTCGGCCGCCTGCGCGGCCTCATAGTGCGCGTATGTCGCCCACAGGACACCGAACGGCTCAGTTAGCTCGTGGCTCGTGACCGTAGGCACGTCCTCTTCGACGTCGACGCACAGGCGGGTAAAGAACGCCCGGTTGAGCACCGTTCGTACTTCCTCGCTGCCAGCCAGGTAGACGTCCTGCGGACGCTCTAGGAGGCTCAACGCTGTGTAGAAGACCTCGCGGCCTGCCTCAAGTTGCGCTTCCGCCTGGTCGAGCTGCTGTCGGATCTTCTGCAACTCGGAGCGGAGAGCTTGCACCTTTGCCCGCAGCTTGTCCTTTGGCCAGTCTTCGTCAGCTGCGAGCTCCAGGAAGTAGTCTTCCTTCTTATCCAGCTTGGTTAGTCGTCGCTCAAACTCAGCCCGCATGTCATCGGACAGGCTTGAACTCGTCGCCACCGCCGCATCTACCGCGTCCCGTACGGCAGAGCGAAACGCACTGCTTAGGCGCAGGACACGGCCGTAATGAGCTTCAACGGCTGCCTCCATGGCGTTCACCGGGATGTACGGCTGCTCGCACACCTTGTCCTCACGTCCGCCACAGAAGAAATAGAAGTAAACGCCGCCAGTTCGCCCCTTCGCGCGCTGCACCATGAAACGCTGCTTGCAGCGGTCACACCAGATTGTGCCCTTTAGATAGTGGTGATGCTTCCGGTGGCGGACACCAGACCCGGAGTGCGATTCAAGTACACGCTGCACCTTGTCGAAAAGCTCTTCCGTAACAAGCTTCGGGTGCCGTCCAGGGTACTCCATGCCTTTGTGAATCACGTAGCCGAGGTAGTAACGGTCGCGCAGCCGCGCATAAAGCGTCTGCCTAGATATCGGCTCATTGGTTCGCGGCATGCGCAAGCCAAGGTCGGTCAGCTTATCCCGCAAATCATCGACATTGTACTTACCTGTAGCGAACAGCTTGAAGGCAATTTTGACGTACTTCGCCCGCTCTTCATCGACGGCAATCGTGTTGACCTTATGGCCATCGATCATCGCGGCAGTATTAATGTATCCCAGTCGGGCGCGCCCGTTCGTTCCACCATTCTTAACTTTGTTGAGCATTTTCACTTTAATGTCTTCGCCGTTACGCTTGACGTCCATCCAGTTCATGACGTCAACCATGGCTTCCATGCCTTCAGCCAAGTAACCTTCGCCGAAGTTCTCTCGCGCAGAAACAAGCTTGACGCCCAACTGGCCCAACTGCTGCTTGACTATCGCCGCTTCAATATAGTTACGGAATATGCGCGATCGCATGTAGATCACGACATAATCTACGTCGCGCTGTTCGACGATACGCTTCAAGAGCTGCTTAAATATTGGGCGCTTGTTCATCTCCTGACCGGAGTAGCCAGGCTCAATGTATTCGTCAACCTTGAGGGCTTTCAGTTCCCGGTTCCTCTTATCGCACCACTCGCGTTGCGTTGGAATAGAGTTACCCTCTGGGTCGATATCCATTGCAGTGTACATCTGCTTCTTGTCAGAGACGCGCAGTAAGTACACCGAGCGCTTCACGGCGCCTTTCTTGTCATCGCTTTCTGTCTGCATAGTCTCCCCTCTACCTATCCGCTGGGACACTAAGATCCTCAGGCTTTTGGCTAACTGCTCGCAAATCTCGTCTCTCCTGGACGGTAACAATCAGTTCGCTCACCAGAGTTTTTAACTTATCTAAGGCTTCCTTTTGTTCTGCTTCGTGTTCCATATTCCCCTCCTCGATGGGCGCTTAGTTATCGGTCGCTTCCTTATGAAAGTAGGCCGCAATGTCCGCGATTGCCTCTTCTGGCATGCCGTATTTCTGTCGTAAGTACTCTTCAAACTCGGGTAGGTTGCGCCTGGAGCGCGCACCCAAATCGGCCAGCAGTTGTGCAAGCTCTAGGTCCAACACCCGGTCAAGGCTCAGCAGCGTGGGGAGCGTCGGCAACTTAGCGCCGGATTCAATGCGTGAGATGGTTGAAACGGCTACACCTGAACGTTCGGCCAACTGCGGCAGATTCAACCCGGCTGCGGTGCGTTTCACCTTGATATGAGCCCCGATAACATTACTTAGCTCGACTTCCATTGTCCCCTCCATTTGGATAGCCCGATTATCCCACAGCGTTTGCACGCGTGCAAATGAACTTTACACATGAAGGCCCTGGAATAGCAGTGCGGCAAGGGCAGCTTGCGCGGTTGCCTTATAGACCATGCGTAGCGCCCCCTGCTTAGCTATTTCGCCTGCGATATCCTCGGCTCGCTCTTCGGTCGCCGTCGCGAATACGACATGCGGTAAAACGCCATGTACGCCCTCTGCGCCGCTCGCCGCAAACGCTTCATAGGTGACAATCTTGCTACGAATACGCCCGAGGTCTTCACTGCCTTGGTCGATTTCCAGCCAGTTAGCGGCTTCGTACTGCTCGTCCTCAACAATGGCTAGCGCATCCGGCCGCAACATGCCGCCGTTGCCGTCGGGCCACCAGCAGTCCGGCTCAGTCGCAAAGGTGTGCACACTACCGATTCCTTGGCGCGACAACTCGACGAGTGATACGAAAGATTCACTGATCGCTAGCGTGTGCCGCAAAAACATCTCACTCGGTGTCCGTGGTGCCCGCGTGCGTGCGCGGAAAGTGCTACCATTGAGGAGATCAGCCATTCGCTGCCCCAATCGCCCGAGGCAGTAGATAAGACCGGCAGAACCAGCACGAACTCCGCCGACGCGGCGCTCAAGTGTGGCGACCAATTCCAATTCAACAAGCCGTTTCATAACGCGTCGCCGAATGTGGGATTGTTGGGATTCTGCATTATGGGCGAAGATCAGGCGTTCAAGCTGCCAGCCGGTCAGCAGGCGAACCCTGGCAAGCTGGCGAATGATCTCCTTGTCTCGTTCACTCAGCCGTTCGGCCAGCTCGGTGACCTTCGCCCAGCTGGCGCGCGCCCCGGTCATATTGCCCTCCGGAGGAGGGCATAAGTCGTTGGCACGAGGGGACGGGTTGTAGGGGTTGACCAGGGGAGATGCGTACAGGCGCTCGACGCGACCATTCGGCCGAGGGGACGTCTCATTTGATCTTTCATGATGTACCTCCTTTTGCTCGTTTGTTGGTTCTCGTAGTGGGCACCGCAATGCGGGCGGCTTGGCCAGCGTCGATGTCCGCGGCAGACACGGCGTACGTTTCCTGACTTCGTTTCAGTACGTCGGCTGTACTGCCAAGGCTCTCCGGCGGCGGCAGTGTCACAGCGGTAATCGGCGCAAGTGTTGCGCCATACACAGACGGGCGGAACGCGATTTCGTGGACGCCGAGCCCCTGCAAGTCATCGGCATGAAGCGGCGCAAAACGGGGCGCAAGCGCTTTTGCGTCCTCGTGTTCAACCTGAAAGACAATCTGACTTCGGGTGGTGCCGAGTACAGCGCCTTTCAGGTCGGGCGGTAACTGGCCAAGGTATTGGTGTGCCAGTATCAGGCCGAGCCCTAGGCCCCGCGCCTGAGCCAGCATATCAGCCAGATCTAAAGGCAGTCGCATGATTTCCTGAAATTCATCAGCGTACAACCAGGTTGGCCGCCGCTTCTCGCGTGGCGTGTCCGCTCGCGAAAGCGTGGCCTGCCAAACGCTGGCCATGACAAGGGAGCCGACGAGTGCCGTTGTCTCAGCGCCAAGCAGACCCTTCTTGAGCGACACCAGGATTATCCTTTTCTTAGTGAAGGCGTCGGCGATGTCGATGCCTTCACTCTGTCCGAGCGTCAGCCGTAGCGGCGTCGATAGCGTGAAGTTGCGCAGCTTGTTGAGTACTGGAGAAATGATGTTCGCGCGTTCGGTGTTACTCAAGTTTCCGTACCAACGCCAGAAGGAACTCAGTGCAGGCGGCAACGGCTGCCTGGTGATGAATCCGCGGAACTGGTCATTAGTGAGCAACTCGGGAAGCTCAATAAGAGTCAGGCGGGAGCCGTCGGCGGCATGAGTGTGGGCGAGCGTCAGAAGACTTGCTCGCAGGATATCTGCTGTGCGCACGCCCCAACTCGATTGATAGACAGAGTGCAAGATGGACAAGATATGCTCGGCGGACAGTTCCCGGCTTCGTTCGTCGTATCCGAGTGACAGCGGATTGAAGCCAACGACCGTATCGGTGTTCGCCGGGTCGATAACGATTACATCGTCTCGGCGGTTCTCCGGCACGTTGTCGATAACGTCGTGCACCAAGTCACCGCGGGCGTCAATTACGATGATGCCGTCACCGTTTTCCATGTCCTGCTTAATCAGGTTGAGCATTAGCGTGCTCTTACCGCTGCCTGTTGGGCCGAGCACCCATAGATGGCGTAGTCGGTCGCTGCGCAGCAATCCAACGGGGCGACGGTCGCCGACATAGTTTGATTCCCCGATGACTAAGCCGCGCCGGGCGACTGTCGGCGGCGTCGGCAAAGTGCGCGCAATCCCGGCAGGCAGGCCCGGTAGGCGCAAACCTTCGGCGGCCATGCCAACAAGGCCGCTCGCTTCCTGCACGTTCAGGGTCAACGGCCAGCGGGTCAGCGGTGGCTGAATGTCGCGAAGGCGGCTTATCGCACTGGTGCGGGAGACATACCAGCGCTTGAGCAATCGCACACCAGGAGCGTCCATGCCACCGAGTGGTGTCCAGACACGGTGGAAGAGTTGGAGCGCACGGCCTCTGCTCGCTGCCTGGACGCCAACACGCAATGACGCCGCGAGCAGCGGCGACTTAAATTTGTTGCGTTGCTCGCGCAGGTCGTCTGCCGTCGTCAGCGTTTCGGTATCAAGCCACCACGGCATAGACATATCCGGCTTCGTTTGCCGGGGTACCGTCCGTGTGGAGCCGCTGAAAATCCATTGCATGACAACCTGTTCGCCTTTGGCGAGCGGCTGAAATGATGAAAGGAGGTGTTGCGACGTTTCGCGCGCGCGGCTTACATCGAGCGGTCGCGTTTCGCCGGTAAGGGTCGCCTCAGCTGCCATATGAAGTTGTGGGCGGTCTTTGAGGTAGTTCGGGACTTCCTCGGTTCGGACGTTCGGTAACGCCGCGCGTAGGCTGGCCAGTACCGGCCGCTGTAGCCGGGTAGGCATGAGAACGATATGCGTAACGGCACCTTGATTGCCTGTCACCTCTAGGGCAATAGGCGTATTCGACAGCAAGTACCAGCGTGGGCTTTCGGTCATGACTTGTACGCGGGCAAGCCACTGTGCAACGTCGGCCGTTGTGGTGTTGCCCGGCAGTTGCAAGCGCAGGGCCTTAAGCCCTCTCCGCCATACGCGACTATCCAGCCAGCGGGCGGCGAGGATAAGCCAAAGCAGCACCAGGCCGCCGCCGATGATGACAAGCGCGGCATTCATTGCCGCCCGTCCTCTGGTGTTTCGTCCGCCTGCTGGTCGCGCTTCTCGCGTTCCCAGATTTCGCGGCCGAGTTGAATGATTGCCTGTGCCACGAGTTCGACGTCCGGATTTTTCCGGGGCGCACCGCGGACACGTATTCGACGGGCTTTGCGCATAGTAAACCTCCTTCACGTTATGGTTTGGGTGGCTCACAAATTGCACGCGTGCAAAGCTGTGCCATGACTTCTTATATTTGCACGCATGCAAAAGTTCAAGAGAGTGTGTAAATTCGGCTACACCGATAAAACCACGGTGGCTAGAGGTCGAATGCCAACACGGAATTATTGTTTTATCTACAGCGGTTTGCTTACTCCCATGGCTGTTCGGGCGACCTGTCGCGCTATCGCCTGCGGAGGACAAACGTGCACAGCGCGCCGACCACCACGAGCCCAATGACCATAGGAGTGACGGGCTGGAGCAGTTCCCACGCCAGCCGCCCGGCGACGGCGACGCCCACCACCATGAGCGCCGCGCTGCCCGCCTTGCCGCGCCACGAGCCGCCCGACTGTTGGCTCACGACGGCCGGTATTCCTCGTGCTCGGTGGAGTTGCGGAACGGGTCCTCGGCCAGCGTCTCACGCGTCATGCAGGCGCAGCGCCGTTCCATGGCAATACGCAGTCGTTCCGCCAGCGCGGCCAGTCGTTCGCTGATCTCGTCCTGTTCGCCGACCGTCACGGCCTGGAGACTTTCGACTTCCTCCAGCCGTTCCACGGTGGTCTCCAGTAGCTTGGACAGCCGCCGGAGTTTCACCGGCATGTCACCGGTTACGTCTTCGGTCATCTCTTGCTCTTTCCTTTCTCGTGCACGCCCATTGAGGTGCGCGCATCACGTATCCATTGGTAGCCGCGGCCGATTAAAAAGGCAGCAACGACCGCGACAACAAAGAGCGTTGTGCTTACCACTGCTCAGAATTTCCTAGAGGTTGTGACCATCGGAACGGCGTTCCCGAAGAAACACGTCCATGTGGTCTTCAGCGGCATTAGCCGTTTCCCGGATGCGGGCGGCTGTCTGCATGGCTTCGGCTTCGGCCTGGAGGTGCAGGGCAACCGGCGTGCGCCGGAATGACGGCAGCCGGACGCCAGCCGCGCCCAGCAGTGCCACCACGGCGAAGATCAGCAGCAGGAGCCCCGCCGGAAGCCAGATCACAGCCCCGGCCTTTGGCCGTAGCGGCTGATCTCGCTCATACCCAACTCAGCCACCAGCCGCCGGATACGGCCGTACTCCTCGGCGACCATCGGGTCGTCCGCGGCCGCCCGTGCTTCGTGACGGCGGAGCTGGTCGAGGCCGGACATGAGCACGTCGCCCAGTGCCACGGTGTTGCGCACGATGCTGGCGCTGTGCACGGCCTTGACCTGCTCGGCGCTGATGGCGTTGTTCCCCTGCTTGAAGATGGCGCGGCCTTGGCGGTCGAGCCGCGCCAGGGGTGCGGGCTGCTGCCACGGTTCGATGTTGGTCATTCACGTTCTCCCTGGTGTGTCTGACGCCTGTATCTCTCGGTGAGCGCGGCGTACACCAGGTAGCGTCCAAGACCGGAGCGAAGGAGACAGGCCCTCTTAGTCCCCCAGTTGTCGGGAGCCGACCGGTCAAAGTGGGGTAGTTGGAGGGGTTGGCTTGGTACTGAGAGGCGAACGGGCAGCATGTCAGCGGAGAGCGAACACACCTCGTCGGCGCCAGTGGCGCAACCGTCGAGCCGGGCTGTGCTGGGCGAACTCACCAAGCTGAAGTCTCGCAAAGGCATATCTATGCTGCGTATTCAGGAATCAGCAAAAGACCTTCAGCGCTTGCGTGTGACGCTGGACGAGGCCGCGCATCGCAACCTCAGCGCGGAAGATCATCACGTCGCCGCGTTCTTCGCACTCCAGTGCACTGTTGAGCGTGCTATTGGTCGCCCTGATTGGGCGTACATTCTCCGGCATACCTTGAACTTCAAAGGAGAAGCCAACAACTTAGAGGACAGGCGCATAACTCTGCGTTCTGAACTGGCCTCTTTTGGCAACTCATACGACAAGCTTGAAGGAGAAGCATACGCGGAACTGGCAGGTGTTCTGATCGCTAGCAGCCGTTCATGGTGTCGCGATGAAGAAACGCTGGCAAATCATCCGGTAAGTATCGATGTGCAGCTGACATTACAGGCGGCAGACCTGCGCCTACTTCTAACATTCTTGAGTGTTGATTCTCGCGAAAATATTTTGAGCGATATTCGCGAAGAGATTGCCAGGCGCCTGCCGCGAGGCGTGACCAGAATGGTCGAAGTCGGTAATATACCTCCATCGTCGGACGGCCTCGATATTGCCGTTGATCGGCTTATCTTATTTGCATTAACGCAACTATGGAACAGCGGTGTAATCAACGCGGCCCATACTCTAGTTTTCGAGGATCTAGCCCGGCTATTCAGGACGCGCTCCGGCCGCTCTAATCTGCGCAATCGCGGACAGGTGCCAAATTTCAAATACCGCGAGCCTGTTGTCATCGTGACCGAAGATGGCCAAGCGTTTACGATGACACAGTACTTTTATCAACTGAAGCAGGCGGGTATTCAGCACGTAGCCGAGTTCCTGTTAACGCTAGAGGAACAAGATAGATGGTCAACCGAACTGACTGGAGGGGTTCCGGGTCTTAAAAAGAAAACAAACAAAGACCGAGGCCAAAACTGAAGCTATACCTAATCCTCAATGGAAGGTAGCGGAACATACGGCTCAGACGGAACCCAGTTATTGTAGGCGTCATTCACAAATCCGCCCAGAAGCCGGAAAGGTGCCTCATCTTCAGGCGCTATACCTCCTGCAGCCATAAGCCACAGCCGGTCATAGAGACTGCGTGCATCTACTTCCAGGCTACCACTCTCTAGCTCGATGAATTTCACCTCAGGCAGGGACCCGGGCCGGGATTCTCTGCGCATGGACATTAGCATTTCATAAGCCGTGTCTTGCAGCTCCGCAGATGCATGCACCTCTCCGGCGTAGTCCCAGAGATCGTTAATGACGCCAATTACTTCGGGTAAATCTTGTGAGTGATGGGAATTGAACTCTGCCACGATAGTTACATTAAACAACTTTTCCGTAGTAATTGCAAACTTTTGACGCTTCGTTCCTCTTGCCATGCAAGCCCAGCTTGCAAATCCTTTGCATAGGCGCATAATAAGATCACCTGACCCAAGCACTCTTACTGCGCGCCTGTCGCGCAGATATCTAGGCCGCCGGAGACTACCCATGCCTAACTATCCGGAATCCATCATCACCAACATGGTGCCTTGCGTCATATGCGAGCACCTTGTTTCTCTCAACGAAGCCACAGGAGGGCCTAGCGACGTTAGCGATGAACCAGCCTACGCCTGCACACGCCACAGCAAAGATATCCGACTATGGATACTCGGGTGGGCCGCGTACAGGCAGAAGCAGGAAGAAGTGCGGCTGGCCGCCAAGTTCGGCGCTGAGTTCCCGCACGTAACCCGCGATGACTTGCTATGAAAAAGGCACCGCAGACCTACGAACTACCCGGCGGGCATTCCGCCAGTTCTGTCATTGCCCGACATCTGTACACCCGCGTTGAACTGGGCCGTGCCATCGTGATTGCCGCCAACCCGGCAGCCATAATGGCGGCAATCTCCAAGCAGTGGAAACAGCTCATACGCGCCGTCGAACGCGAACACGCGGCAACCCTCAAGGCCGACTTGCGGGCTGTACTCGCCGACAAACAGGACCAAATGCAAGCTGTCACTTTCGGCCTGTCCTACCAGCGCCGCACAGCCGCCGTTCTCTGCCTGTCGCCCGAGGAACTGCCTGCCATACCGGCCGACACGCTCACGGTCTACCTCCTTGTCGAGCTACCGGAGGACCGGTTGCAAGCTCTACCCCGGCACTTACCCGACGGCGCGCTCACCGTCAAAGTGGGCGCGTAGTTAATTTTAGTTTCATATTTGTGTGCCATAATGCAGCTCGGGAAGGGTTACGGCGGTGCGTGCCCACGCTCCAGCAACTAACCATGCGGTTTAGGCTTGCGGCCAGGATAAGAGCTTTGGAAGTCGCCCCCCCCCCCCCCCCCCCCCCCCCCCCCACCCCCCCCCCCCCCCCCCCCCCCCGCTTTTTTGAAACGGGGGTGCGGTTACGTCGTGGCCTGGGAAAAGATCTTGAAGTCTTCCTATACCATTCTTGATCTGACCCGGCCGCGGCGACCTCTACAAAGTAAACGAGGCGCAGCCATGTCTGACCAAAGTAACAAGACAAAGAACCCGCTCGACATAGAAACGTTCACAATCAAGCCAACGGTGCTCAAGACCGTCCGGCTCGGCAAGTTCCGCGTTGGCGACCCGGAGCCCAAGTTTCGGGTTGTCTATCACACGCATGATCTAGAAAACCCGAACGTCATCAGTCATCACGACGTGTCCGTCTATCACAAAGACGGAACATACGAATTGTTCCGACATTTTCAAAGCTATAGCCAGCAGGTACACACCTTGACCGTGCGATTCGCAAGCGCGCAGGCTAAGTCCCTGGAGCGCGAGCAGGAATCTTAGCCCTTAAGCGACAGTTAAGCAGTTACCCGTCGGCCCGCTTCATCTCTTCATACGCTTCCCGCAGCTCCCGCCCTTCCGCGAGCTTCCGGGCTTCCACGGCCCGGACCACTTCAGCAGCTCGCCAGTGGTTCGAGGGAACGACACGGCCGGACGCGATTGCTACCTGCGCTGCGCCAACGGCTTCGTCCATCCGGTCACTGGCAACGAGCGTTAGCGCGAGGTCCAAGTTGGCTGACGCTACGCGGCGGGGCCATCTGCCGTTGTGCTCCTGGCGGTGCAAGCGGTTGAGAATTTCGCGTGCAAAGCTTTCGGCCGCTGGGTCGCCAGCCCAGGCCAGCGTGGTAGCCATGTATGCCACGGACTTGTTGGGGTCATAGCGGTAGTGGTGTTCCGGACGCTCGGGAACCTTCAGCGGCTCAACCAGGTGGTTGACCCGTTCAATCGCCCGGTACATCTCCGGCTTATCGCCGAGCCGGGCTAAGGCCCGCCCGACTTGGGCGGCAGACTGAATCTCGATTGAACTTCCGCCCGGTGCGAAATCTTCGGCGTCACGTGCCAGGCTGAGCGCGCCCTGGTAGTCGCCGTCAGTCAGCAGCCACCAGGCTTCGGTTTCCAGGCCCCAGGCCCGAATTTCGTTGTGCTCGGCGTGTTTCGCCAAGCTGTCTGCCGTCCGGAGGCGTGATCTGGCTGCCCGAGGCTGCTTCAAGTCAATGTGTACCGTGCCCGCCAGCAGGGATAGCCAGCCGCCGACTACCAGCAAGCGGCGATGTTCGGCCAAAGTCATCCGCCCGTCCAGCAGTCGCCGGACGTAGCCCAAGTAGCCGCGGAGCTTCGTCACGAGCTCAGCCGGTGCGGTGGTGGCGTAGGCGATTGCCAGGTCATCCACGATGTTCTCGAGCTGGCTGAGCGTCTCGCTACCGACGTCACTTGCCGCAATGCGGCTAGCTAATTCCCAAGCTGCTGCTTCGTCATCCTCAGCAGTAGCGCCACGGGGGCGCAAGGCAGAAGCTGCGGGTAAGGGCACCACAACCGAGGATTCGCTGTGTAGCAGTACGTCCAGTTCACGACGCGGCGTATCGAGCAGACGAGCGAGTTTCGGCCGTAGGTGCGGCGAGGGCTCAGTACGGCCGCTCTCCCAGTTACGGACGGTTTTAACGTCAACACTGAGCGCTTCGGCAAGAGATTCCTGGGTGTACCCCGCGCCTTTGCGTACGCGGATAAGCCGTTGCCGCTTACTGGCCACCTCGTCACCCCTCTAGTTACCGTGTTGCCGCAGTTCAACGGTACCTATTGCCGGTTCGTTTCCGCTGCGTGTCCGCCTCGCTACCTGGCGTTAGCATACCGTAGCGATCAGGGTTGCCCCTAGTTGTGGCGCACCAGATTTCCCCGCCGGGGGCGCCAAGTGGCCGTGCTCGGGAGGTTCCATGAACGCCAGTCCGGAAGCAGTCATCTATCTCAACGTGGCTTATATCCATCCGGTCATCGGGAATATGTGGCACCGGGCGGAGTTCCTTGCTGTGCCGCTACCTGGTCAATTCCTTGCAATGCTGTGCGGGAAAACCGCTACCGCCACGTTTGAGGACTACCACGAACGCGGCAAGCGCGCACCGCTTGTTGAGTGTCCGCACTGCAACGTGGAGTATCGCCGCGCGCGGGGGATTCCCATCCTGCCCGAGCATCCGGGACTAGCGAAGCTTACCCGGCAGCAGCAGCCCCCCTTAAAGCGTCGGTCGTAAGTTTCGCGCAGTCTCCGACCATCCCGGCCGACCATTGAAAGTGGACTACTACCGATGCGCGGCAGCGCCATGTACACACCTCGGCTGCGTATCCTTGGCGCGGAACTTCGCGCCGCCAGGGAAGCAGCATGCTATGGCCTCAACGAACTGGCCCGTAAAATCGGGGTGGATAATGGCCTGCTCTCTAGTTGGGAGCACGCCAAGCGTTGCCCTAGCAGCGAGGACGTGGCAAGTATTCTAGGAGCCCTTGGCGTCGCTGGTGACACCCGTGACCGCATTATGGCGCTCGCCCGCGGAATTACGGCAGCAGACTGGATTACTTACGGCTCCCCGACGACGGGCAGTCACCAGGACGCCATCCGCGCCCACGAACGTGATTCCGTCGCAGTGCTCGCCTGGCACCCGATTTTTATTCCGCCACTTGTGCAGGTTCCGGCATATACCTGGGCTGTGTTTTCTAGCGAACAGGTGCCATCCGGAGTAATCAATACGCATGCGGAGACGCTGTTGAGCCGCCGCGAAGAACTAGCGCAGCGCCGCACACCAGTTGAGATCTTCATAGGAGAGCAGGCGCTCTATGCTGCTGTGGGCGACCATGCCACCCAAAGCAAACAACTGGACTACCTCACCAACCAGACACTCCCTCGGCACTGGAGCGTGCGCGTTCTGCCGGTAAATAGCGGGTGGGTGTTCGATGGGTTTACCCGGTACACCATGGCTGACGCCACAGCTGTCACCTACTGCGCCCACCGCACCGTTGGCGTGTTTCTGTCCGACCAGAGCAACCAGGGGCAACCTGCCCCATACCAGCACGCGGCGGACTGGTTGCGGGCTAAAGCGCTGGAACCGAGCCAGTCGGTGAGGTGCATCGCGAGTGCAACAGGGCGAGCAGTACCTGCCTCTTAGCTGCTATCCATGGCCAAAAAACGAGCCTGCCCGTGTTGTGGGCAGGCTCGTTTTATTCGGCTTACTTGCCTTTGTGTTTCTTCACTAGTCGCCACACGCTCACTTCGCTGATGCCGTACTTCTCCGCCACGGCCGCCTGCGTCATGGTCTGCGTGTCCCGGATGATCCGCGCTAGCTGCTTGGGTGTGAACTGCTCCGTGAGCGGCGGGCGTTTGACCCACTGCTTCCGCTCCCGCGCAGGCGGGGGCAGGCTCCGCACACTGTGCCTACCCGTGGCGTCGGTTGTGGCCTGCGCCCGCCCTAGTTGCCTCTGTACTTCGCGCAGGTCAGCGAGCACGTCGAGGCGGTTGGAGTAGTGGGTAATTAGGTCCACCCCGGCCGCCACCCCCGCACCTTCAGCGCGCCCCCGTGCCCAGTGGGCTTTGGCTGTCCTCAGGCGTTGGTGCGCGGAGCCGGGTCAGCACAGCGTCAATCGCAGGCAACCCCGCCGCGCGCAGCGCTCGCCCGCGAAGCCAGCTGCTCCCGTGCCCGCGTCAACGCAGCGATCCGCTCGTCCAAAACCGCCAACCGCCGATCCACCAGCGCCACCGCGCTCGAGGACAGCCGCCGTGCGGGCAGGTCTCCCTGCAGGCACGAGCCCAACGGCCGGATGTCTTCCATCGTGAGCCCCGAGTCGAGCAGGTAGCGGATGTTCGCCACCCGCTCGATCGCGGACTCGTCGTAGTGCCGGTACCCGTTGCGGGAGCGGGCCGCGGTCAGCAAGCCCTGCTCCTCGTAGAACCTCAGCGCCCTGGTCGTCACGCCGGTGGCCTTCGCCAGCTCTCCGATCCGCACCGACCCGAGCGTACGCCGCTAAGCGATCACTGCGCCGCCGTCGACGGGCATCACGACGCCGGTGATGTACTCCGCTCCGGGGCTGGCGAGCTGCACGATCCAGTGCGCGACTTCTTCCGGACGGGCCAGCCGCCCCAGCGGCACCATTTCCCGCAGCATTTCGTGCTGCGCCTGGGCTTGTTCGGCGGTCAGGCCCTCGCGGGCGTAGATCTCGGTGGCGACCGGGCCGGGTGCTACCGCGGTGACGCGGATGCCGCGCGGGGCGAGTTGCACTGCCCAGCTTCGGGTCAGCGACTCCAGCGCGGCTTTCGTCGCCGCGTAGAACTCCCGGCCGGCCATCGGCCAGCCGCGCTGGCCGATCGCGGTCGTCACGTTGACCACCACACCCTCGCTCAGGTGCGGCAGCGCGGCCTGCACCAGATGGACCGGCGCGAGCAGGTTCGTCGCCACCACCCCGACGAACGCGCCGGGCTTGATTTCGCCCAGCGCGGCCGGTTCGACGATGCCGGCGTTGTTCACCAGCACGTCGATCCGGCCGAATTCGGCAAGCGTCGCAGCGATAATCGTCTCCGCGGCACCAGCCTCGGTGATGTCGGCGGCGAACGGGCGGATCCGCGAGAAGCCCTCCGCGGTTTCGGCGAGCCGCTCCGCGGTGCGGCCGACGACGAGGACGTTCGCGCCTCGCCGGGCGAACTCGCGCGCGGTGACCTGTCCGATGCCCGTTCCGCCGCCGGTGACGATCACGGCCTTGCCTTCAAACTGTCCTTCACTCATGTCATCCGACGCTAAACATTGCCGTATGCGTGAAGGTCAAGCCGCTCAGCGCACGCGGTCGTAAACCAGGGCCACTTCGCCGAGGTCTCCGGTCTCCTGGTACGCGACTGTCCACTTAGTACCCGGAAGGCCGTCGTCGAACAGCCGCGGGCCGCCGCCGGCGATCTGCGGGCAGATGGTCAGGTACAGCCGGTCGACCAGGTCCTCGGCCAGCAGCGCCTTGATCACGCTGACGCTGCTGTTGACCAGGATGTCGCCCTCGCCGTCGGCCTTCAGCGAGGCGACGACCTCGGCGGCGGGCGCGTTCACGATGCGCGTGCGCTCCCACGGCGACTCGGCGAGCGTGCTCGACAGGACCACCTTTTCCGTGTCCACCAGCCATTTCGCGTAGCCACGGTCGCGTGGGTCGGCGTTTTCGTCGGCGGCGACGGCCGGCCAGAAGCCGAGGAAGCCTTCCGCGTTGCGGCGGCCGAGCAGCGCGGTCGTCGCGTTCGCCCAGATGCGGCTCATCTGGTTGCGGGCGGTTTCGGTGGTCATGTACGGGATGATCGCGCTCATGTCGCCGGGGCCTTCCGGGCCGTGGCAGCGGCCGTCGAGGGTCAGGGCGAGGTTGGCGGTGACCCGACGCTCGGTCATGACTGGGTGTCCTTTCGAGTGATGACTTCGGTGAGATGGTCGAGGACCTGTCCCCAGCCGGTTTCGATTCCGGCGACGGCGGACACGGCCCCGGCCGTCGTCGCACTGATCTCCAGCCCCAGCCGCAGCCGGGTGCCGCCGTTCGCGGCGGCGGCGAGAGCGAGGTCGTAGTGGCCGCTGAACGCGACGGCTCCGGCCGTGTCCAGCACCGACAGGTCGAACACGAGCCGCTCGGTTTCGCTAGCGGCCCGGACCTGCCCTTCCGAGCGGTAAGTGCCTTCGGCGTCGCGGTAGGCGAGAACGACACGCCCGCCCGGCTCCGGTTCGAGGACACACTCGGTGACAGTCAGGGACGGCGGGACCCACCACGACGCCAGCAGCCCGGCGTCCGTCCAGTGCCGCCAAACCGTTTCCGGCGGCACCGGCAGCTCGCGCTCGAAGGAGAACGCGCGGCCGTCAGCCCAGCGATCCTCGTCCGCAGCCGCGGTTTCGGCTTCGATCGCCGCGCGGTAACGGTCGAGCACGTCGCGCTCCCCCGCATGCGCCTCGATCGTCGCGGCCAACTTGTGGAGCTGGCCCGCGAACTCCCGCAGCGGAGCCGCTTCGGCCGCGTAGACCCGCCGCTGCCCGAGCGGGGCCATGGTGACCAGGCCGGCGCGGGCAAGGGTCTGCAGGTGCTTGGTCGTCTGCGGCTGCCGCAGCCCGGTCAGCTCAACCAGTTCGCCGACCGATCGCGGCCGCTGCGCGAGCAGTTCGACCAGCTGCCACCTGGTGGTGTCTGCGAGTGCGGAGGCGATCCCGTCCATACCGCAAAGTATTCATCACATCGAATATTCGTGTCAAGGAATTCTTCTTACCTCGGCAGCAGCCGGGCGGCGAGGTTGCGGACCGCCAGGCCCCGTTTCGTGCGCGGGACCAGCATCGAAGCCGCCACCTGAACCCCGCGCTGCTTGGGCTTCACGCGCGCTCGATGGGCCGCCTCGTAGCGCGCGAACGCCTCGGCGGGAGCACCGTCCGCAAGCGCCGTGGCGAGGGTGCGCGCCCCGACGATCGCGAGACTGGAACCGTCGCCGAGCAGCGAGACGCAGGACGCGGCATCGCCGACCAGCGCGACCCGGCCGCGGTGCCACGTCGGCGGATCAACCACGGCGACCGCGTCGAAGAACACGTCGTCGGCTGCTTCGAAGCGGGCCAGCAACTCCGGGACTCGCCAGCCGAGACCGCGATAGGCGGCGGACACGATTTCCTTGCCCTGCCCGGAGTCGGGCGCGCGGAAGATGAACGCGACCCCGGAATTGCCCCGCACCGGATGGATCGCCACAAGCCTGCCGGGGGTGTTCAGCAGGACCACGTCCTCCGGATAGCCGGACGGCTCGCCGAGTGACACCGTCCCGACATACAGCCCGGCGTGCCGGACGAACTTCTCCTCGACGCCGAACACGAGCCGCCGCACCGCCGAGTGCACCCCGTCCGCGCCGATCACCAGGTCAAACCGGCGCGGAGCAGCGTGCTCGAAGGTCACGTCGACCCCGCCGTCGTCCTGCTGCAACGCGGTGACGGTGTCGCCGAAGAGAATCTCCGCGTCGCCGCGCGCCGATTCGTACAGCGCGGAGGCGAGGTCGGCTCGCGGGACCTCGATTTCTTTGCGCACCGCCATTCGCACTGTGGTCACCGAACGCCCGCGCGCGTTGAGCACTCGCAGCCGCTTCGCGTGCGTCGCGACTTCGCGCAGCCGCGGCACGACACCCATCGCGTCGGCCACCTCCATCGCGCCCGCGCGGACGTCCACCGGGTTGCCGCTGCTGCGCTGCCCAGTCGCCCGTTCCACGACGGTCGGCCGGAAACCGTTGCGCGCCAGCCAGAACGCGAGGGTCGAGCCAGCGATCCCGGCACCGCACACGAGCACGTCACGAGTCATGCGTCCGAAGATAACCGCACTCAGTGCAGATTTGCAATGAGTGCCGGTTTGCACTCGATGCCGTATACTTGCGCCATGTCGCTCCGTGAACGCAAGCGCGCCCGCACGCGCCAGGCCCTGATCGACGCGGCCATGGACCTCTTCGAGCGCAACGGCTACGACGAGACGACAATCGCTGACATCGCCGCCGCCGCCGAGATCGGCACGCGCACGTTCTTCAGCTACTTCGCCAGCAAGGAAGAACTGCTGTTCCCGGACGCCGAGAGCCGGGTGCAGGCGTTGCTCCAGGCTCTCGCGAACCGCGCCCCGGACGACCGGCCGATCGACCTGCTGGTCCGCGTCCTCGCCGACGGCGGCGAGGTCAGCAACGACATCATCGGCAAGCTGACCCCGTTGCGGATGCGGCTGCTCCAGACCGTGCCCGCCATCCAGGGCCGGGCGCTGCAGATCCAGTTCAACGCGGAGCGCCGGATCGCCGAAATCCTCGCCGAAGCCTTCCCCGAAGAACTCGACGACCTCACCGCCCGCACGTTGACCGGCGCGTTCGCCGGCGCGGTGCGCGGAGCGTCGCAGGCCATGCTCGACCGCACCGGCGAGCTGCCTCCCGAGCAGCGAGCCGAAGCGACCCGGCAGGCCATCGTGACGACGCTCGCGCCGCTGCTCAAGCGTGACTGACGTGCTCCGCGCACAGGCACGCCACCGCGGTGTCGATCCACTCGCGGCCTTCCCACTCCGGATGCCGTTTGATCAGCCCCTCCCGCACCTCCGCGATCACGGTCGCCTCGTCCATCGCGGCATCGCGGCGGCACCAGGTCTCGTCGCGCAGCAGTTCGAGGTAGGCGCGCAGGTCGTCGAGCAGTTCCGGACCGCTGATGTCGCCGTGGCCGGGCACGACGATTTCGGGTCGCTGCCGCGACAGCTTCCGCATGACCTCGATCCAGCGGATCCCGGACACGTCGGTGTCGTGCGGCGGGAACCACGGGAAGATCGCGAACTGGCCGGTCTCGGCGAGGTCGCCGGTGAACAGGACGCCCGCGTCCGGGACCGTGACGACCTGGTCGCCCTTGCTGTGCGCGCGGCCGGTGGCGCGCAGCTGCACGACGCGACCGCCGAGATCGAGATCGTGCGATGAGTCGTAGACGAGGTCCGGGGCCGGCAGTTCGACGCCGTCGAGCTGCCGCGCGACCGGCTCCCCCAGACCGCTGAACATCTGCAGGTAACCGGGGCCTTTCGCGGCGAGGTCGGTCGCCTGCGCGCGGTTGACCAGGTAGGTCGCGGCACCGGAGAAGGTCTGCGCGCCGAACGCGTGCTCGGGGTGGAAATGCGTGGTGGTCAAGTAAATCCGGCGGCCGCGCGCGTACTCGGTGGCGAACCTCAGCACGGTTTCCGCGTTGCGCGGTCCCATGCCGGTCTCGACGACGAGCACGGAATGCGTCCCGCCGATGACGCCGACGTTCGGCACCAGCTGCACGCCCTGGTTCGGGACCACGACGAGGTCGCGGGCGAGTTCGCGCACCTGGGAGGTCTGCACGACGGGATCGGGATACGGGTAGTCGGCCATCGCCGGGGCTCCTCGGAAAGCACGGAATCAGTGACGGTTCCAGTCCAGCGCCGCGCCCGCGCGGTGTCCAAGACCGATCCGCTTTTCCCGATACCGCACGGGTATTGTCGCTGGTTGTGGATCTCCGTTCGCTCCGGTACTTCGTCGCGGTCGCCGAGGAACGGCACTTCGGCCGGGCGGCGGCGCGGCTGCACATGACCCAGCCGCCGCTGAGCCGCGCGATCAAACAGCTCGAAACCGGCCTCGGCGCGATTCTGCTGGAGCGTTCCCCGTCCGGAGTCACGCTCACCGCCGCCGGAACCGCGCTCTACGACGAGGCCCGCACTCTGCTCGCGGGAGCAGACCAGGCCCGCGCGCGGGTCGCCGCGGCCGCCGGGCCGGGAACGCTCACGCTCGGCACCCTCGCCGACAGCTCGGAACCGCTCGGGATCCGGCTCGCCGGCGAGTTCCGCGAACGGCATCCGGGCGTCCGGATCAGCGTCCGCGAGTCCGATCTCACCGATCCGGCCACCGGCCTGCGCGCCGGGCTCGTGGACGTCGCGCTGACCCGGATTCCGTTCGACACCACCGGAATCCGCACGCACGTGCTGCGCTCCGACCCGATGGGCGTCGTCCTGCGCGCGGATGATCCGCTGGCCGGACGCGCCGAGGTGCGCCGGGAGGAACTCGCCGACCGGGCGTGGTTCCGGTTCCCGGACGGCACCGACCCGCGGTGGCGGGAGTTCTGGAGCGGCGGCACCGGCGGCCCGGTCGTGCGGACCGTGCACGAATGCCTGCAAGCCGTGCTGTGGAACGGAACCGTCGGGCTCGCCCCGCTCGCGCACTCGTTTCCNCGTGGTCGCCTGGCGCGAGGACTCGACGCCGCCGCTGGTCCGCTCGTTCGTCGAACTCGCCGTGCGCATCGCCGGGCGCGACGGCCGCGAAACCCCCGCGAACCCGTAGGCTGGGCCCGGACATCGGGGAGGTGCAGGCGGTGCCGGAACGCAATCCGCTGCGGATCCTGCGCAAATGCGCGGACTGGTTCGAAAACCGCGGCGTGTACATCCCCGGCGAGGAAAGCCGCGCGGTCGACCCGGTGCGCGACTTCGGCTGGCTCATGGTCGCCTGGGGCGCGGGGGTCGCGGTGTTCATCCTGTTGTTCGCGTTCGCGGTCTGAATCCCTACCTGCGACTGTTGACATCGGGGTGATGACTGTCACCCGGAGTGCTCTTTCGATCACGGATCGGCCACGGGTGTACACCAGGTCCGCGTCTTCCGCACCGTGACGGCATTACTGCCGCCAGAGTGGAGCGGGTCCGCCCGGCAACTACGCCGAACGGCACACCGCCCCACCCCGACTGGAGTACCCCCGCGATGGCGCCCCCGCGCACCCCGAAACTGCTGGTGACCGCCTGCCTGCTGTTCTCCGTGGCAGCCTGTGGCGGCGTCAACGCTCGGGAAGGCTCCGCCGCGCTGGGCGTCGGCAACCCGGCGGCGCAGCCCGCGGCCGAGCAAGCCTCCGGCGACCTGCAGTTCGGCGCCAACCACCGCTTCGCCAGCGGGATCACGGTCTCGCTGTCGGCTCCGCAGTCCTTCCAGCCGAGCCCGGCGGCGTACCCGCGCAGCGCCCGCGCGGCGGCGTTCTACATCCAGGTCACGAACAACGGCACCGACCCGTACCGGGTTTCCGGGCTCTCGGTCACCGCGACGGTCGCCGGGAAGCCGGCGAAGCAGGTCGTGGACGCCACGCAGGGGCTTGGCGGCGTTTCCGACGCGGGGAAGGACCTGATGCCGGGCCGGTCTACGCAGGTCACGCTCGCTTTCGCGGTGCCTGCGGGCGGCGCCCGGATGGCGGTGCGAGTGCGGCCGAGCACGGGCGAGCCCGCCGTCGTCACCTATTGCGGAGACGCCTGAATTACTCTCGTCCCCATGACCGACCAGCGACTTGCCGTGGGCGACGAAGCGCCCGGATTCACCCTGCCGGACAGCACCGGCAAGAACGTCTCGCTCAGCGACTTCCGGGGCCAGGCCGTGGTGGTGTACTTCTACCCGGCAGCGGGCACGCCGGGGTGCACCAAGCAGGCTTGCGATTTCCGGGACAGTCTCGCGGAACTGAATGACGCGGGGTATCAGGTGCTGGGAATTTCGCCGGACAAGCCGGAGAAGCTGGCCAAGTTCGTCGAGGCGGAGAAGCTGACGTTCCCGCTGCTGTCCGATGTGGACAAGGAAGTGCTGTCCGCGTGGGGTGCGTTCGGGGAGAAGAAGAATTACGGAAGGATCGTGCAGGGGGTGATCCGGTCCACGTTCATTGTGGACGCGGACGGGAAGATCGCCAAGGCCGCCTACAACGTGCGGGCGACTGGGCATGTGGCGAAGTTGATCCGGGATCTGGGGATTTCCGCCTGAATGAGTTCCCGAAGCGCGGAGAGGCCGGGCTGGTCTCTCCGCGCGATCGGTCAGCGACGCACCGGATAGCGCAGGTGCAGTACCCGGTCGCCCTGGACCACCTCGGGGTTCTCCAAGAGGTGCTGTGCGTTGACTGAGCCGAAGTAGCGTTTGCCGGATCCGAAGACCACCGGCACCACGTCCATGCGCACCTCGTCAACCAGGCCCGCGGCTAATGCTTGGCCGCCGACGTCGCCAGCGGCGATCTCCATGATGCGGTCGCCTGCCAGCTCTTGTGCTTTGGCCACGGCTGCCTTGACGCCGTCGACGAAGTGGAACGGCGCCGTGGGGTCCCAGCCTTCGGGCGCTGGGCGGTGGGTCACGACGACCACGTGGTCGATTCCGCTCGGCGGCTTTCCATCCCAGCCGTCGGTCAGGTCGAAGACGTGGCGGCCCGCGACGGTCACCCCTATTTGGTCCCAGTACGCACGGGTGTAGTCGTACGAGGCCTGCGACACCTTCAGCACGCCACTCTCGTCCAGCGGGACGTCGCCGCTGGTCAGCCAGTCGAACAGCGGACCGGGCTGGTCGTTTTCATCGGCGATGAAGCCGTCCGCCGACACTGAGCTGTACATGACGACCTTGCCCACGGGGGTTCTCCTCTGCTTCGGATGGCCCCAAATTAGCGGGTCGCGCGCGGTCGCTCTTGTAAGAAATCAATCGGCGGGCAGCGGCCAGCCGTCCAGGGTGTGGCCGGGATGTTCGCGCAGGAACCGCCGCCGGACTTCGAGGTATCGGGTCGGCGTGAAGCCGGTGAACGCCCGGAACTCGTGGCCGAAGTGGGCTTGGTCGAAGTAGCCCGCGCGACCGGCGAGGTCGCCCCAGTCGATCGGTCCGGCCGGGTCGATCGCGAACACGGTGGCGGTGAAGCGGTGGGTGCGGGCCAGCCGCTTCGGGGTGACGCCGACGAGTGCTTTGAACCGTTGTGCCAGGTGGGTGCTGCTGACCCCGGCTGCCTCGCTGAGGTCGCCGATCGCTGCCGCGCCGCTGGTCGCCGCGATGACGCTGCTCGTGTGGCGAACCAGGCCCAAGCCAGCGGTCTCGCCCAGCCGCCGCATCAGTCCGGCTTCGAGAAGCGCCAGCATTTCGTGCGGTCCGGTGCCCGTGGCCAGGCGGTCTCGCAGTTCGGCGATCGTCACCGGCCGGTCGCACAGTTCGGCTGCGGGCATCGGCAGGAACGGTGCCACGCCCCACGGTTTGAAATGAACGCCGACGGAACGGGTCTCGGACGGGTAGCCGAATTCGTAGGCGCGGGTGGGCATGGTGATCACGCAGCCGTCGGCGTGCTCGCCTGTCTCAAGGTCGGTGCGGATCCGGAACGGCGCTTCGAGATTGACGATGAGCAGCAGGCGGCAGCGTCAGCCGGGCGTACGGCGGCGTGCCCGCCAGGTAGTAGACGTCGATCGGCCCGTCCAGCGGCGGTCTCGGCGCTCGGGACACGCACAGCATTGCCGAGAGCCGCCAGCCAGCGCTACTCACGGGGGAAGCGCAGGGTGAAGGTGGTGCCGCGCCCGGGAGTGCTGGCGGCGGTGATTTCGCCGCCGTGGGCTTCGGCTAGTTTGCGGACGATTGCCAGACCTAGACCGCTGCCGCCGGACACTCGGCTGCGGGAGGGATCCGCGCGCCAGAAACGGTCGAAAACCCGGGGCAGATCTTCGGGAGCGATGCCGGTTCCAGTGTCGGTTACTTCGAAAATTGCGTCGTTTCCGACCTGCCTCGCGGTGACGGTAACCGAGCCGCCGGGCGGGGTGTGGCGGATCGCGTTCGAGACCAGGTTGTCCAGTGCTTGGCGCAAGCGCACGGGATCCGCGGTGATGGCGGGGTTTTCCATGGGCGGGACGGACAAGCGGACGTCGGCGGATTCGGCGCGCGGGGCATGCGCGGCGGCGAGGTGGGCCAGCAGGGTGTTGGCGTCGACGGGTTCGGGGTGGACGCGCAGCGCACCAGCGTCGGCCAGGGCCAGGTCTTGCAGGTCGTCCACGATGTGCTGCAGGTGGACCGCCTCCTCCAGCAGGGAGGCGACCAGGTCGTCGTCGAGCTGGCTGATGCCGTCCTGGGCGGCTTCCAGCCAGCCTCTGATGGTGGAAAGCGGAGTGCGCAGTTCGTGCGCGACGTCGCTGACCATCGCCTTGCGGGCGTTCTCCAGCTCTTCCCTCGCCCGCGCCATCTCGTTGAACGCGGTGGCCAGGCGGGCGATCTCGTCCTTGCCTTTGACGCGGACCCGGGCGCCCGTCTCGCCTGCCTTCAGGCGCTGGGCCGCGCCGGTCAACGCGCGCAGCGGGCGGATCAGGCGGATCGACGCCAGTGCGGTGACGATGACCGTCAGCAGGAGGATCGCGGCGGTGACGGCGACCAGTTTCGTGCGGTTTTCCGCGGAGAGGGTGAAGCCGGTCGGCGGCTGGTCGGTGCCCTTTTCGGTGATGTAGAGCCAGGCCGCGGGGGCTACGTAGGGGGTCAGCTGCTCTTTGCGAGCTGACGTTACGCAGTTGGTGATGGTCTGGTCGGTGGCTTGGACGACGGGACCGTCGAAGGTCCACAAGAGACCCAGTTTGGCTACCGGGACGGTGCTGTCGTTCCGGCCGAGACAGGCGTCGATCAGGCCGGACAGCTTGTTCAACGCGGCTCGCTCGGTCTCGGTGGGGCGCTCCAGCAGAGCGGTGCCGCATTGGGCGGTGCCCGCGGGCGCGATCACCCTCGGGTGGCCGCTCGGGGAGACTTCCAGGCTGCCCAAGCCGGTTCTGCGCTGGGTGCAGGACAGGACCTTGCCCGCGATTTCCTGGAGCTCTTCGCGTTCGTCGGCGGGGAGCCGGTAGGGGCCGACCGCGTCCGGGTCGATGCGGTCCGGGGTGGATTTGATGCCCAGCCGGGTGTCGACCGCCAGCGGGTCGATGACGGCGGACGGCTGCGGCGGGAGTTTGCCCGGGTGCTGTTCCGAACTGGCGATCAGCTTCCCCTGCGGGGTGGTCAGGACGATTTGGCGGCCGGTTTTCTCCGCGTAGTCGTCGATCGTCTTGGTCGCGCCGGACCACGCGGGATGAGTCGCCGCGTACGAGAGGAGGGCCTGGTAGATCGTGCCGTCGTCGGCGAAGAGCTGGCCTTGTTCCCGTTCGATGGCACCGGAAGTGGTCCGGGAGGCCAGCCAGGCGGTGGCGGCGATGGCGCACACCGCGATGGCGGCGGTTACCGCGAAGAGGCGGAAGAGAAGGCTACGGGGCATCGGACTTCGCGGTCAGTTTGTAGCCAACGCCGTAAACCGTCAGGAGCTTCGCGGGTTTTCTGGGATTGGCTTCGATTTTCTTTCGGAGATTCATGACGTGCACGTCAATGGCGCGCTGAGTGATGTAGCGGTCGAAGCCGTGCAGATGTTCCAGCAGTTGCGCCCTGGTGAAAACCTGGTCCGGACGAGCGGCCATGATCTCCAGGATCCGGAATTCTCCCGGAGTCGTTTCGACCGGGTTTCCGCTTACCGCGACCTCGTGCCTTTCCTTGTCGACGGTCAGGGTGCCGACTTTGATCGGACCGTCGCTGGCCGAGTTCGTTCTCCGCAGCAGGGTCCGGACCCGCGCCATGAGTTCGCGCGGGCTGTAGGGCTTGGTGACGTAATCGTCCGCGCCCAGGTCGAGGCCCTGGAGCAGGTCGTCCTCGGTCGAGCGGGCCGTGAGCATGAGGATCGGCAGGTCGGACGAGGCCCGGATGGTCCGGCAGACGGTCAGGCCGTTCATGCCCGGGAGCATGACGTCCAGGATCAGGAGATCGGGTTCCGCCGTGCGGATTTCCGCCAGTGCGGCCTCGCCGGTGGGCGCGACGAGCACGGTGTGCTGCTCGTGTTCCAGGTAGCGGCGGACCAGTTCCGCTTGTTTGGGATCGTCTTCGGCAAGGACGATATGGGCGCACATGCTTGCCGAGACTAGCCGCAGGCCTGCCCCGGAGCCACCAGTGCGGCCCCGGGGCAGGCGCGGCAGTTATGCGTCGGCCAGTTTCCGCAAGGCAGGCAGAAGTGCGCGCAATGCCTTTCCACGGTGCGAAACGGCGTCTTTTTCCGTCGGGGCCAGTTCCGCGCTGGTTTTCGTTTCGTTTTCCGGCACGAAGATCGGGTCGTAGCCGAAACCGTTGGTTCCGCGCTTTTCCCGCGTCAGCGTGCCGCGCCAGTCGCCGCGGACCGTGGTGGTCTCGCCGGAGGGAAGGGCCAGTACGGCGGCGCAGACGAAGGCCGCGCCCCGGCGCTCGTCCGGGGTGTCGGTCAACTGCGCCAGCACCAGGTTCAGGTTCGCTTCGTCGTCGCCGTGCTTGCCGGACCAGCGGGCCGACAGGACGCCGGGCATGCCGTTCAACGCGTCCACGGTCAGGCCCGAATCGTCCGCGATGGCGGGCAACCCGGTGGCGGCCACCGCGTCGCGCGCTTTGGCCGCGGCGTTGCCCTCGAAGTCGGGTGCGGTTTCCGGAGCTTCCGGGAACTCCTCGACGTCGTTCAGGCCGAGCACCTCGATGCCCTGAATGCCTTCCGCCTCCAGGATCCGGCGCAGCTCGCCCAGTTTCTTCGCGTTCCGGGTGGCCAGCAGCAGCTTGGTCACTTCTGGCCCTTCTTCCGGTCCGGACGCGGTTCCGGCAGCTCGCCCGGGTACGGCAGCGCCAGCGCTTCGTTCTGCAGCCGGGTCAGTTCCGCGCAGCCGGCCAGCGCCAGGTCGAGCATGGTGTCCAAAGTGGACCGAGCGAAGGTGGCTCCTTCACCGGTGCCCTGCACCTCGATGAGGGTCCCGGCGTCGGTGGCGACCACGTTCATGTCGACCTCGGCGCGCGAGTCCTCCTCATACGGCAGGTCGAGGCGCACCCGGCCGTCCACGACGCCGACGCTCACCGCGGCCACCGAGGACGACAGCGGCTGCGGGTCGTTGAGCCGGTTCGCCGCGCCCAGCCAGGTGATCGCGTCCGCCAGTGCCACATACCCGCCGGTGACCGCGGCGGTGCGGGTGCCGCCGTCCGCCTGGATCACGTCGCAGTCGATGACGATCGTGTTCTCGCCGAGCGCGGCCAAGTCGATGCACGCGCGCAGGGAGCGGCCGATCAGCCGGGAGATCTCGTGCGTCCGGCCGCCGATCCGGCCCTTGACCGCTTCGCGGTCGCTGCGGGTGTTGGTCGCGGACGGGAGCATCGCGTACTCCGCGGTCACCCAGCCGAGACCGGACCCGGCACGCCAGCGCGGCACGCCCTCGGTCACGCTCGCCGCGCACAGCACCCTGGTGTTGCCGAACTCGACGAGCACCGACCCGGCAGGCCACTTCTGGAACCCGCGGGTGAGCTTCACTTCGCGGAGCTGGTCGTCGTTCCTGCCATCTTTTCTCACCACGGGGAGCACTCTAGGACCTACCTCTGACACTTTCGCGATCAGAGGTCGTAGACCGCGCCCTGCGTCACCAGCTCGGCGTCCGGGAACACCGCTTTGGCCTCGGCCAGGACAGCGCTCCGGTCCGTCCACGGCGCGACATGAGTCAGCAGCAGACGGCCGACACCGGCTTCCTTGGCCAGTTCTCCTGCTTCTTTCCCGGAGAGGTGCACGCCTTCCGGACGGTCGGCAGCATCGGTCCAGGACGCTTCGGAAAGCAGGACATCGACACCGTCGGCCAGTTCGCCGAGGCCGCGGCACAGTCCGGTGTCGCCGGTGTACGCGAGGATGGCACCGCCGTACGCGATGCGTAGGCCGAATGCAGGCGTCGGGTGGTACACAGCAACAGCGGTCACGTCGAAGGGACCGATCTCAATCGTCTCTTCGCGCAACTCATGGAACTCGTAGACGTCCGACAGATCCACAGCGGCTCGCTCAGCCGCGTCGGCCGCGTACGCGTGCGCGAGGCGCGAAGGCGCGTCTGCTGGTGCGTACAGCGGCAACCGTTGCGGCCGCGCGGGGTACGGCGGCGCGGGGTGGTAGCGGCGAAGCACCGTCAGGGAGTTGACGTCGGCGCAGTGGTCGGCGTGCAGGTGCGAAAGGAGCAGCGCGTCCAGGTCGAACGGGTCCAGCACGGTCTGCAATTGGGCGAACGCGCCCGAGCCCAGCTCAAGACCGAGCCGGTAGCCCTCCGCCTCCAGGAGGTACCCGGACGCGGCTGCGTTCGGCCCGGGGATGCTGCCCGAACACCCGAGGATCGTCAGTCGCACCCCGTCAGCCTATAATCCGGCCACAGTCACGGCCTCATGACTTCGCTGCAACGGTTACGTACCGCTTCAGGGTCGGCCTGCTTTTGGTCGAATTGGCACCTGTGTTCAGCGGTGCCGCGGCGTCACGCGCTCACCGGGTCCAGCGCACCCGGCGCGAAGCCCATGAACCGCTGCGCCAAGCGGGCGAACGGCTCCGGCGAACCGGTGGCGAGGAACTCGTGTTTCGGTGGCTCGTCGCGTTCGGCGAGCAGGTCGAGTTCGGTCAGCACGCGGTAGAGGTCCTTGGCGGTTTCGTCGGCGCTGGAAACGAGCGTGACGTCCTGTCCCATCACGATCTGCAGCACGCCGGACAACAGCGGATAGTGCGTGCAGCCGAGGATGAGTGTGTCGACTTCGGCTTCGAGCAACGGCTGCAGATAACCCTGTGCCAGACCGAGGATCTGTCGGCCGGTCGTGATGCCGCGCTCCACGAAGTCGACGAAGCGCGGGCAAGCGACGCTAGTGAGGCGTACGTCGGGCGCGGCGGCGAAGGCGTCGTCGTACGCCCTCGAACGCACTGTGCCCTCGGTGCCAATCAGACCGACGCGTCCGCTGTGCGTCGCGACTGCGGCTCGGCGCGCGGCTGGTAGGACCACTTCGATGACAGGTACGTCGTAGCGTTCGCGCGCGTCGCGAAGGCAGGCCGCCGACGCGGTGTTGCACGCGATCACCAACGCCTTCACGCCGCTCTCGACCATGTCGTCGAGGGCGGCCAACGCGTACTCGCGAGCAGTGGCGATGGGCAGTGGACCGTACGGGTTGCGCGCGGTGTCGCCGACGTAGCGCAACTGTTCGGCAGGCAGCAGTTCGAGAATCGAGCGTGCGACGGTGAGCCCGCCGACGCCGGAATCGAAAACACCGATGGGCGCGCCTGGAGAACTCACATCCCGAGGTTACCCGGGGTCGTCGGCTCGATCTTCCGGGATTTGACGCGTTCCCCGCGTGAGGTCAGCCACGCGGCGAGGATGCCGGCCAGCGCGCCGAAGAGGTGGCCCTGCCAGGAGATGCCGGGGTTGCCGGGCAGCAGGCCCCAGAGCATCCCGCTCCAGATGCCGAGCAGCACGACGGCGACCGCGATCTGCGCGAACGACCGGTGGAACAGGCCGCGCACCAGCAGGTACGCGAGCCAGCCGAAGGCGAGCCCGGACGCGCCCACGGTGTAGGTGTTCGCCGGTCCGACCAGCCACACGCCAAGCCCGGAAACCAGCCAGATGATCGCGGTGACCACGGCGAACCGGCCGATGCCCGCCGCCATCGCGAGGAAGGAGAAGACCAGTACCGGCACCGTGTTGGAGAACAGATGCGACCAGCCCGCGTGCAGCAGCGGCGCCCAGAGGATGCCGTCGAGGCTGGACGCTTCCCGCGACAGGATCCCGCCGTGCGTGAACTCTCCCGGGAGGATCACGTCGAGGAGTTCCACGAGGTACAGCACGGCCACGAACCCCAACGCGACGAACGCCGCGGCCTTGGGATCGGGCGGCAGGATGCGCTTCGCGGCGTCGACCGGCTTGCCGCTGCCAGCGGCGGGCGGCGGCGACGTCGGCGGGAGGGGAGGCAGTGTGCTCACGTCCTCAGGCTACGTCGGGGGCGGGCGGGCGGCCTCGGGAGAAATCCCTGAACTTCGCTCCGCCGCCCCCCTCACGACCTCCGGTGCTCGGNGGTGCTCGGCAGCGGGTCGTGAGGGGAACCCTGAGGGAATCAGATTCCCTGAAGGTGGCCCGCACGACCTCGCCCACGGAAGTGCGGCGGCGAGGTCGTGCAGGGGGCCGTCAGGAGGGCAGCCGGGCCGTGGCGGGTTTCCGGAGCAAGTTTCCGTAGGCAGCGGCGAACAAGGCGGAAAGCAACGCGGCCACCGCCGCCACCGCGAAACTCCATCCCGGGCCGCCCGCCGGCAGCACCACCGCGCCGACCGCGCCGGCGAGGCTGCTGCCCACCACCCGGACCAGCGCGTTGATCCCGCCTGCCGCGGCCGTCTTCGCGGGCTCGACGTGCTCGACCGCCATCGTCCCCAAGGCGGCGTAACCGAGCCCGATGCCCAGCCCCAGCACCGCCGCGACGGCATAGAGCCCAAGCCCGTCCCCCGGCAGCGTCGTCAGCCACAACGCGGCCACCAGCACCACCGCCGAACCGCCCGCGACCAGTGCGGGCGCGCTGAACCGGCGCATCAACGCACCGGCCAGCACCGAAACCACCAGCATCAAGACCGTCGTCGGCAGGAGATAAAGCCCCACCTGCAACACCGACGCGCCGAGCACACCCTGCGCGTACGCGGAAAGCGTCATGATCGTGGCGAACAACGCGAAGCCGAGCAGGAACGACGCCACCGTCGCGCCGATCGTTTTTCGGTGCAGCAGCATCGGAATCTCAATCAACGGCGTCTTCGTGCGCCGCGCCGTCGCGATCCACACCGCCGCCAGCACCACGGCCGCGACCAGGAGCCCGACAGTCGCCCAGCCCCATTCGGCGCCCTTGCTGATCGCCAGCAGCAGGCAGATCAGCCACCCCGACACCAGCACCGCGCCCAGCAGATCCGGCGAACCGCTCCGGACCTCGGCCGTCCGGTCCTCCCGGACCGCGGCGACCAGTGCGAACGCCACCACGCCGAGCGCCGCCAGCACCCAGAAGACCAGCTGGTGATCGCCGCCGGCGAGCCCGGCGAGAATCATCCCGCCGCCGCTGCCCGCGCCGATCGTCGCGCTCAGCACGCCGATCGCGGTCGGCAACGAGCGCGCCGGCAGAACGTTCCTGACCTGGCCGATCGCCAGCGGCAGCACCGGCGCGGCCGCCCCTTGCAGGATCCGGCCGACGACCAGCAGCGGCAGCGAATCCGCCACCGCCCCCAGCACCGATCCTCCGACCAGCGACGCGAGCACGACCAGCGACATCGTGCNAGCGGAATCGCGACCGCGCCCGCCAGCAGCCCGGCGGTCAGCGCCCACGACACCGAACTCAGCGGCACCCCCAGCTTGAGCTGCAGCCGCGGCAGCAACGGCACCACCACGGTCATCTGCAAAGTCCCGACCGCCACCGCGAACGCCAGCGCGGCGACCGTCCCCCAGTAGTTTTTATACATGTATAAAAAGTAGCATGGCGGCATGCCAGCGCGCACCGGCCGACCGCCGAAGATCTCCAAGGCCGATATCGTGGCCGCCGCTCACCGGGTCATCGACTCCGACGGCGTCGACGCGTTGACCATGCGCCGCCTCGCCCGGGAGGTCGGCAGCACGGCGATGGCGCTGTATCACCACGTGCGCGACAAAGAGGACCTGCTTCTTCTGCTGCTTGACGACTACGCGCACCGCGAAATGCCTCGGCCGGAGAACCTCCCCGAGGAACCGGCGGAGCGGATCGTGGCTGTCGCGAGCGCGATGCGGGACGGGCTGGCGAACTGCCCGTGGATCGTGGAGGTATTGCGCTCTGACGACCTGCTGTCGGTCGGAGGGCTGTGGTACCCGGAGAAAATCGTTGCGGCGGCGGGAAAAGCCGGGCTGCCGATCGAGGCGGCGGTGGAGGTCTACCGAGCGGTGTGGCACTACACGCTCGGCGAGATCAGCTCACGCGCGGCCGCCGCGCGACGACGCGATCAGGGCGGCGACACTTACCGTCAGCGAGTTTTCGCGGAACTGGACGCGACGGAATTCCCGACGCTCGCCCAGGTCGGGCCGCGCTGGGAAACCCTTACCGCACAAGCCGACTACGAACGAGGCGTGCGCGCACTCGTCACCGGATTGCTGCCGTGAGGGGAACCCTGAGGGAATCAGCTTGGGTTCTAGTGGTGGTTGCAACGCCTGAGTTGTGCAGGGGTTGCC
>NZ_LWSF01000004.1:802394-856767 GCF_001651785.1 Amycolatopsis sp. M39 | reverse complement strand
AGAGAAAGACATCTCAGGTTCTTAGAAGTCAAGCCGCGATCGTGAGTGGAGGTGGAAAGGCCTGATGTTCGTCGTAGAGACGGCGGGTGCGGAGGCAGTGGTGGAGCTGTCCGAGGAATTTGTTGAAGAGGTGACGTTGGGCTTGGTGGTTCCAGTCTCCGACGGCGCGGCGGGTGTCGAAGTGGCGTCGTGCGCCGGGCGATGCGCGCAGGGAGCTGAGCGCCCAGATCGGGCCGACCGCGGCGAGGCGCCGGTTTTTGATGTGCCGGTGCGAGACTACGGTTTTCCGGCCGCTGGCGCGGGTGATCGGAGCGGAGCCGGCGTAGGCCTTGAGCCCGCGAGGGTCGGCGAAGCGGGCGCGGTCGTCCCCGATCTCGGCGAGCACCCGGGCGCCGGCCAGCGGCCCCAGGCCGGGGAAACTGGTGATGATCTCGGCGTCCGGGTGCCGCTCAAAATGGGTTCGCGTCGCCTCCGCCAGGTCGTCGGAGGCCGCGCATGCTGCCTCGAATTGGCTCAGCAGAGCCGAAAACTGGATGCCCATCGCGTTCTCCACGATCGGCGGCTGCCGCAACCGCTGCGATCGGAAGATCCCGTGGAGACGGTCGACGTCGTGGTCGACGTTGCGGCGGCGTCCGGCCTTGGCCAGCAGTGTCCGCAGGCGAGCGCGGGTCAGCCTCGCCGCGAGCGCGGGCGTGGGCGCCGCGGCGAGCACTGTGCGCGCATCACGCCGCGCCAAACCGCCCTCGGGCAACCCGGCGAACGCGTCGAGCGCGGCCGGATAGAACTCTTTGAGCAGCGACCGCAGTTGGTTGCCCAGCTGCTGGCGGCCCCAGACCGCGTCCTGCTGCGCTCGCGCGAGCACCCGGACGGCCTGGGCGAGGTCGGTGTCGGCGGGCAACGGGCGGTGCGCGCCGGCGTCGGTGCGCACGATGTTGGCCAGCATCACCGCGTCCGCGGCGTCGGACTTCGCGCCCGAAACCTGGTGCCGGGCCCGGTAACGCGACGCCGAGAGCGGGTTGATCGCATAGATTGCGCGGCCGGTCGCGCGCAACGCGGCCACCAGCAGCCCGCGGTCGGTTTCGATGCCCACGGGGATCGGGTTCTCGGCGGTGTCGCCGGCCTGGGCGAGCAGGTCGAGCAGACGGGCGAACCCGGCCGCGTCGTCGCCGATGCGGGCTTTCGCGACCACGGTCGCGGTGTCGTCGATGATGGCGACATCGTGGTGGGATTCTGCCCAGTCGATGCCGCAGAACAGCGTCAAGCTGTCACGTCTCCTTCGTTATTTCTGCTGGTCACGGGTCCAGGCGGGGTCACGCAGCGCCCTAATCGCGGGACTCGGCGGTCCGTCATCTCAGTAGCCGTTCGCGACTCCAGCACACCGCAGGAACCTCGTTCTGCCGAAGAGCTCACGGCTCGGGAACACATCGAGAGGTCACCTCCTGCGGAGGACTCGAGCAACGACATCCCACCACCACGATCACCAGTCCACCGGCAGACGCGCCGTTCTTTCTCAGGTCGTCGAGCGACTGGAGACAACCAGGCATCGCCGCCGGCGGACCAGCACCAACCGACCCGCGTCACGAGCCGGAAGAAACACCCCTACTACCGATTAGGAGCCCACGATGCTTCGCCCCCGCTCGACCGCGCCGCCCGCCCCGCCTGAGCCCGTTCCGCCGGGCCCGGTGGAGCCCGACCCGGTGACGCCGGGACCGGACCGTCCGCTTCCTGACCCCGAGCCCCTCCCGCCCGAGTCGGAACCCGGCCCCGAGCTGGCGGCGGCCCGTCCCCGCCCGCTCGCGTGGCTCTCGGTCCCCGCGACGGTCGGTGCAGGACTCTTTGCGGGAATCTGACTCCCGCAAAGAGTCCTGCACCGACCTGCGCAGCGGCGGACCGGGTCCCGACGATCCGGGCAAGTCCGAAGCCCTTCGCAGCTGAGTTCTCCGGCGGCCTGGCCCGCACGCGCCGCCGCTGTTTTCGATGCGCGAGGCTCCGGCCGCGAAGGCCGCTGGCCGCGTCTCGGCTGAATCCCGGAGCCGAGCCGCCCGCTCAGCTGACCGCCGGCCGTTCCGCGCGAACCTCAGCGAAGCACCCGGAACTCCCGGCTCAGCCGCGAAACCCGCCGGCCGCCAGTGCCGCGTCCACCTTCGCCCGGTGCGCCTCCGCCCACTCGTCGAGCGTCTGCGCCTCCTCCTTCGCCAGTTTCGCCCGCGCGTCCACCAGCACCCGCGGAGCGTCCGCCCCCGGCACCACGACCACACCTTCCTCGTCCGCGACGACGATGTCCCCGGCGTGCACCGTCACCCCGCCGCACCGAGCGGGCTCGCCGAGCGGCGTCACCGCGGCTTTCGTCCCGGGAATCGGGAGCACGCCCCGCGCGAAAACCGGAAAACGCGCCTCACGGACCTCCGAGAGGTCGCGGATCACGCCGTCCAGGACGAAGCCCGCGACGCCCCGGCGCTGAGCGGTCGCGCAGACGTTGCCGCCGGCCAGTGCGTAGTCGACGTCGCCGGATTCCGCGACGATCACCGCTCCGGCGGGCGCGCGATGGATGGCCGCGTGCAGCATGAGGTTGTCACCCGGCGGGCAGCGCACCGGGTACGCGGGCCCGGCGATCCGCGGCACGGGACCCCACAGGGGCCGCACGCCGTAGTCGAGCACCTGGCCGCGGCCGAGCAGGTCGGCCAGCGTCGTGGTCGGGATGTCGGCGAAACCGTCGTCCATGGACGGCGATGCTCTCACGCGCGGCCCGGCCGGATACCGTTCCGTGGCACCGATCACGGAGGAGAAGATGGCTTTCCGGCACACCGTCGCCCAGTCGCCGGTCGGCGACCTCACCCTGGTCGCCGACGGCAGCGCGCTGGTCGCCGTCTACTTCGACGGGCACAGCCGGACCCCGCGTTTCCCGGACTTCGGCCCGCGCGCCGACGACGGTTTCGCCGACGCGGCTGAGCAGCTCGACGAGTACTTCACCGGCCAGCGCCGGACCTTCGAGCTCGAAGTGGACCTGCGCGGCTCCGAGTTCGAACGCCGCGTGTGGCAGCTGCTGACCCGCATCCCCTACGGCGAGACGCGCACCTACCGCGACCTGGCCCTCGAACTGGGCGAACCCGGCGCGGCCCAGGCGGTCGGCAACGCGAACGGCTGGAACCCGCTGAGCATCGTCGTGCCGTGCCACCGGGTGGTCGGCAGCAGCGGCGGCCTCACCGGATACGCGGGCGGCGTCGACCGGAAACGATTCCTGCTGCAGCTGGAAGAACCGCCCGCCGACGACGCCGGACGCCTTTTCTGACGGATCACCCGAGCGAGGCGCGACCGTGCTTCCAATACCCCTGGAACGCGATCGCCTGCTTCGGCACCCCGCGCTCCCGCGTGAGGAACCGCCGCGCGCCGGTGGCCAGCCCGCTTTCTCCGGCGACCCAGGTGTAGCCCGGCGGATCGGAAAGATCGAGCTGGCCGAGGACGTCGAGCGCGAGCCGCCCGGGCAGCCGGTCGTCCTCGCGGACCAGCCACTGGACCTGGGTGCCGAGCGGCACGTCGACCGCCTGGATGTCGTCGCGCGCCCCGACTTCCAGCAAGACGGTGGCCCGCAGACCAGGCGAGGACTCCAGGATCGCCAGCGCCGCCGGGATCGCGCTCTCGTCGGCGAGAAGAAGCTGCGTGACGCCCGCTGGCGGCAGGTAAGCGATCCCCTCGTCGAGGATCCCGACCTCGTCGCCCGGCCGCGCGTTCTCGGCGAACTTCGAGGCCGGACCGCCGTCGCCGTGCACCGCGAACTCGATGTCGACCTCGCCGGGCCGCGTCGCCCGGATCGTGTAGTTCCGCACCCATGGCCGGGACGCGGCGCTCATGAGCATGTGCTGCGCGAGCCAGCGGGTGCTCGAAGCGGTGGGGAGACGCAGCCCGCGCTGACCCTCGCGCGGGAAGAACAACCGGCACCACTGGTCGAACCCGAGCGGCGTGAAGTCCACGAGATCCTCCCCGCCGGCGGTGAGGGTCACGAAATGCGTGGACGTCCGCTCGGCGCGCAGCACGGACGCCCGGAGCAGCCGCCTGCTGTCGGGCGTGCGGCGCTGGGGGAGGGTCGGCATGATGGATCCCGATGTCATTTAGGTAAGGCTTACCTTATTAAGGGTAGCCGGTGCTGCGCTGGGACGGCAAGGGCCGAAACCGCCCTGGTCGCAGCTGTGCGTACGCCTTGCCTAGGCGGGCGCGTCCGTTCGGGCGGGCCTTGCCGAGCGCCGCATTCCTTGGGCGATCACTCTCTGTGTCACTCATGTGGGTGACAGTTGACCGCTCAATAATCCGGCTCGACGTGACACTCTGTGGAGTACTGCGCGTCGGCCCCGGGTGCCGGGCCGAGGTTTCTCCGTGTGGCGACTGTGCGAATGAACGTGCATCTTCCCGTGTCAGAGCCGGTTCGCCGCAGTTCGCGGACGCGTCAAGAGGTCTGGACAAGTCACGGCCGGAGTGCCCGTCTGGGGTCGAATCGGTGACCGCGAAGAGTAGCGAAAACCGTCACTCGAACCGTTAGGCGACGCTGAGGGACCGTTCACCGCGACACTGCCAGTAGAGCTGGCTGGTGACGCACCGTCTTCGCCAGGATGAGCGCATCCGGGGCCCGCGCCGCACGACAGGCGGGACCCGGACAGCCGTCGGAACCGGTCCGCCGGCCGGAAGGGAAAGGGATGACGACCTCATGACGGTGGTTCCCTGCCTCGCCGACCAGCCGCGCCGAACCGGGCAGCCGCGCCGGACCGGCGAGCCGCCCGCGCCGGAGGAAAGCGCGGTGCTGGTCCTGGAGCCTCAGCCGGAGCCCGCTGGGGAAACGGAGCTGCCCCGCGACCCGCAGGAGAGGCTGGCGCGGCCTGCCGACGCGGCGGCCGAGGATGCCAGCAACGCGGCGAAGGCCAGCGCAGCCGCGGGCGATGCGGCCGAGCCAGGCAACGCGGCGAAACCCGAGCTGGTTGCAGGCAGTTCGGCTGAGCCCGCCCAGTCCGGCGACGCGGCGGCCAGCGGCTCGGCGAACGCCCACCTGCCTGCGAGCAGTTCAGCCGAGCCCGCCCGGCGAGGTGGTGTGGCGGCGGGCGACGGGGCGAATCCTGGCGCGGGCGCGAACATCCCNCCGGCGAGGTGGTGTGGCGGCGGGCGACGGGGCGAATCCTGGCGCGGCCGCGAACATCCCGGTGCGGCCGGCCGGGCCGGTCCGCCCCGATCGCGAGCATCCTGCCCGGCGAGGTGGTGTGGCGGCGGGCGACGGGGCGAATCCTGGCGCGGTCGCGAACATCCCGGTGCGGCCGGCCGGGCCGCTCCGCCCCGATCCCGAACATCCCGCCCGAGTCCGCGTCGTCGTCGACTGGGATCTCTGCTCCCGCCCGCCCCGCCGGGTAGCGACCCGGGACGAGATGGTCGCCTCCGCGCACCGCGTTCTGGCTCGGCGCAAGCCCGGACGGCACCGCAAGCCCGACACTCGCGATCCCTGGCTGTCGCGCGCCGCGGATTTCGTCGTCGCCTGGGCGTCCACGCTCCGGATGGCGTTGCTTCTCCTCGCCGGGACCGCGTTCCTCACCGGCCTTGTGCTGATGAACAGCCCGATCACGGGCGTGGCGGTGACCTCCGCGACTCTCGCCGCGGGCGTCGCGGCGTGGGCGGCCCGGCCGCGAAAGTCGCCGACGCATCGTTGCTGACCGATGTCGATCCCGCGCCAGGCCGTTCGACGAGGATGTGCCGGCTGGACGAAACCAGCCCCGACCCGAGGAGCGGTCAATGCGTTTCCTGATGATGCACCGGCTCGACGAAAGCGCCCCCGAGGCCTGGAACCCCAGCCCCGAGTTCATGGAGAAAATGGGCGCGTTCATCCAGGACTGGACCGAACGCGGCATCCTGATCACCGCCGAGGGCGTGCACCCGTCGGACAAGGGCGCGATCGTCCGCAAACCCCGCGGCGCGACGCCGGCCGCGACGGACGGGCCGTTCACCGAGGCCAAGGAGGTCATCGGCGGGTTCGCCCTGGTCAACGCCGCGGACCGGGCGCAGGCGGTCGAGTACGCGAGCCAGTACGCGGACCTGTTCGACGAGATCGAGGTCGAGGTCCGGCAGGTCGTGGAGTTCGACGACCTCCCGGACCTGACCGCGAACTAGCCCAGCGCGCCGGGCATCCGGCCGCATTCGCGAGCCAGGTCCTTGTCATTGGTTGACCCGCACCGCGTCTCGGGCGGATCTTCGTTCCGGGGAACGGGGGTCCGGGGAGGCAGCGGTGCGGGTCATGCTCACGGCGACCTTGACAACGATGTCGGCGCTGCTGCCGGTCCAAGCGAAAGCGCCCCAGCCGGCGGCGAACATCGTGGTGTGCGACAAATACTGCGACGACCGAGCCGCCGACCAGGCGTCCAGCGACCGGATCGCGGTCACGACAGCGCTCGACGACCGGATCCTCCAGCTCCACTTCGCCGACGGCGACCCGATGGGCTGGGCGGTCGTCGACCACTCGCGCCCCGGCGACCAGGTGTGGCTCGACCGGTCCTTCGAGGGCGGCGCGACCTGGGACGGCGGCGCGCGGCTCGGGCTCACCACCGCGCCGTCCGGGGTCGGTGGCTGGCGCACCCGGATGGACAACAACGACGACTGGAACAACCGCGGCGTCGGCGCCCTGCGCGCGTGCGGCAGCGCGGTCGACACCGGCCGGATCGCTTGCACGCCTTGGGCACGTACCCGCTGGAACGCGGCGAACCGCGCGCAAGCGGCGGCGAACCGCGATGATGGCGCTCTACGACAACGGCACCGGCTACTTCCGCGACGGCGGCGGCTGGGGCACCGCGGTTTCGCTGGCCGCGGTGATCCGCAACGCCTCGGTCAGCCGGATGGCCAGCTACGACTACGCGATGGCCGCGACGTACGACAAGAACGTCAACGTCGGCCGCGGCCAGTTCCGCGACGAGTTCTCCGACGACACCGGCTGGTGGGCGATGGCGTGGCTCGACGCCTGCGACCGCACGGCCAGCAGCGCTACCTCGCCACCGCGAAGGCCGGCGCCGACCACATGCAGACCTTCTGGACCGGCGACTGCGGCGGCATCCGGTGGAAAGAAGGCCTGACGTACCAGGCGGCCATCTCCAACAGCCGGTACATCCAGGTCAACGCCGCCCTCGCGGACCGCACCGGCGACGCGACCTGCCGGACCCGGGCGCGGCAGGGCTGGGAGTCGGTTCCGCGGCAAGGGACTCGTCGGGTCCGAGGGCCTGGTGGCGGACGGCATCGACGGCACCAGCTGCGCCGCGGTCGGCCAGCGCTACACCTGCAACCAGGGCGTGTTCGTCTCCGGCATCACTGCGCTGGCCAAGGTGACCGGCGACCAGAACCTGATCAGCACGGCCCGTTCGGTGGCCGACTCGACGACACGCACCGGTTCGTTCTTCACCGGCTCCGACGGCATCGTCCACGACCCGGGCGAGGGCGGCAGCTGCACCGACGACGGGTCGTACTTCAAGGCCGGACTCGTCCGCGGTCTGTCCGAACTGGACGCCGCGACACCCGACGCGCCCTACCGGGATTTCCGGACCAGGCAAGCGGATTCCGCGTACGCCCGCTCCCGCAACGACTTCGACCAGTACTCGCGCTCATGGTCCTCCAGCGCGAACAAGGGCGCGGGCTGCCAGGCCGCGGGCTCGCCCTGATGAACGCCACGCACTAGCCCGGTTGGTGACCGGCAGCACGCCCGTCTCCGCGAGGCCTGTCCGGGTACGGTTGACGGTGCCACGGAATCCTGCGTGGTTCATGCGGACGGGGAAGGGCGATCGTGGAGCTGAAGGTCGGGTACAAGGCGTCGGCGGAACAGTTCGGGCCTCGCGAGCTGGTGGAGTTCGCGGTGCGGGCCGAGGAGCTGGGGCTGGACTCGGTGTGGGTGTCGGACCATTTCCTGCCGTGGCGGCACGAGGGCGGGCACGCGCCGTGGGCGCTGGCGTGGATGCCCGCGGTGGCGGAGCGGACCAGCCGGGTGCTGATCGGGACCAGCGTCTTGACGCCGACGTTCCGGTACAACCCGGCGGTGATCGCGCAGGCGTTCGCGACGATGGCGCTGCTGTCGGGTGACCGGGTGATCCTGGGCGCGGGCACCGGCGAGGCGTTGAACGAGATCGCGGTGTCGGGCCGGGAGTGGCCGGAGTTCAAGGAGCGGTTCGCGCGGCTGCGCGAGTCGGTGCGGCTGATGCGCGAGCTGTGGAGCAAGGACAACGTCGACTTCGAGGGCGACTACTACCAGCTGGTCAACGCGAAGATCTACGATCGGCCGGAGCGTCCGGTGCCGGTGTACATCGCGGCGGGCGGCCCGGTCGTGGCGAAGTACGCGGGCCGGGCGGGCGACGGGATGATCTGCACGTCGGGCAAGGGCATGGAGCTCTACACCGAGAAGCTGATGCCGGCGATGGCCGAGGGCGCGGCCGCGGGGGAGCGGGACGCGTCGAAGGTGGACCGGATGATCGAGATCAAGATGTCGTACGACCGGGATCCGGAGAAGGCGCTGGCGAACACGCGGTTCTGGGCGCCGCTGTCGTTGAGCGCGGAGCAGAAGCACACGGTGTCCTCGGCGGAGGAGATGGAGCGGCTGGCCGACGAGCTGCCGATCGAGCAGGTCGCGAAGCGGTGGATCGTGGCGTCGGACCCGGACGAGGCGCTCGCGCAGATCAAGCCGTATCTCGACGCGGGCCTGAACCATCTGGTCTTCCACGGCCCCGGCCACGACCAGGAGCGTTACCTCGGCCAGTTCGCCGAGGACGTGCTGCCGCGGCTGCGCGCGCTGTCCTGACCGCGATGCTCGGGGAACCCCCGTCCGGCTTCGGCCGGGCGGGGGTTTTCAGTCTTCGCTGGGGAAAAGGATCGGGCTGAGCAGGTATCGCGTGCGTCCTGGAGCGGGAGCGTTGGCGAGCGCGGGCGCGATGGCTTGGCGCATGCCGTCGATCATCGCGAGCAGTTCGTCGCGGTCCAGCCAGACGGCGTGCTGCCGGTAGCCGACGAGATCCTCGACCGGATCCGCCTCGTCCCGGCTCAGGTAGGCGTCGAACTCGGCGACCAGTGCGGCGGTCGCGGCGGCGAATCCGCGCCGGTGGTCGTCCGGAGTCAGCCGGGCGATCGCGGTCTGATCGATCGACGCGCGTTCCTTGCGCAGCCGGTAGGTCCGTTCGACCGCGCCGCGCACGCGCTGTTCGCCGGCCACTTCGAGGACGCCGCCGCCGGCGAGGAGGTCGACGTGCCGGTAGACCGTCGCCTTCGAAACGTCCGGGAGCAGCGCGCCCAGTTGCGCGGTGGTGAGCATCCGGTCGCCGCGCAGCGCGTGCACGATCCGCAGCCGCACCGGATGTCCCAGCAGAGTCAACACGTCCACTCCTGAATAGTCTCATACAGTGCTACCATTCGCATATATTGAGAACAATGCGAGCTGTCGCCGGGCAGGTGAGGGACGGCCGGTTTCGCGAGGTGGAGACGCGGTTCTCGCCGGAGTCGCGGGCGGCGGTGCCCGGCGTGGTGCTGGAAACGGCGTGGAATGCGCAGGTCGGCGAGCACGGTCCGGTGACTGCGCTCGGCGAACCGGCCGCCGAGCCGGCGGGCCCGGGGCTGACGCGGGTTCAGGTGCCGGTCGTCTGCGCGCGGGGCGGATTCCTCGTGATGCTGTCGGTCGACTCGACGGGAACCGTCGCGGGGCTTCGGTTCGCGTCCGCTGTGGGATGGACCGAACCGTCCTATGCGGACGAATCGGCGTTCGTTGAGCAGGATGTCGTTCTTTCCGCGGAACCCCATTCGGCACGGGGGACGCTGACCGTGCCGCGAGGGGAGGGGCCGTGGCCGGGCGTGGTCCTGCTCAGCGGAGGCGGAATCTTCGACCGCGACGAGACGGCCGGGCCGAACAAGCCGCTCAAGGATCTCGCGCGGGACCTGGCTTCTCGCGGCGTCGCGGCGCTGCGCTTCGGCAAGGTGACCTACGCCCGTCCCGAGCTGGCGGCCGCGCCTGGCTTCACGATGTCGGCGGAGTACGTGCCGCATGCCGTCGCGGCCGTTCGTCTTCTGCGGGCCCAGGGCAGCGTCGATGCTTCGCGGGTGTTCGTGGCCGGGCACAGCATGGGCGGGAGGGCCGCGCCGCTCGTGGCGGCTGCCGAGCCCTCGGTCGCGGGGCTGGTTCTGCTGGCGGCCGACGCCGAGCCGACGCACCGCGCCGCGGTCCGGGTGGTCCGGCGTCTCGCTGCCTTGGACGCCGGGATCGAGGCGCTCGCCGAGCCGATCGCCCGCCAGGCCGGTGCGGTCGCGGATCCGGCGGTGTCGCCGTCGGCACCGGGGGAGGGATTGCTGTTCGGCTATCCCGGGTCGTACTGGCTGGAGTTGCGCGAGTACGACCGAGGCGGCGCTGGAGGCGCGGACGTTGGTGCTGCAGGGCGGCCGGGACTATCAGGTCACCGTCGAGGACGATCTCGCCCGGTGGCGGGCCGGGCTGCCGGATGCCGCGGTCTGGAGCTATCCGGCGGACGACCACCTGTTCTTTCCCGGCACCGGTCCCTCCACTCCGGACAGTTACCGGGAACCGCAGCACGTCGACGCGACGGTGGTGGCCGATCTCGCGGACTGGCTGGCGCGGCAGTGACCGAGGTCCGCTCCAGGCGTGCGGACCTCGATCGCTGTCATTGCCGCCTGAACCGCCTTCGGCGGGCCGCCACCAGGAAGCCCGTGCCTCCGGCGAGAAGCGCCCCGCCGAGGATCAGCAGCATCGGCAGGAGCGGAATCCCGGTCGAGGCCAGCGAATCCGTGTCCGTCGCGCCCGCGGGCGGAGAGGCCACCGGGGGAGCCGGGTTCGGGTTCGGCACCGGAGGCGCGGACGACGGGGGCGGGCCAGGCGGCAACGGAAGGTGGACCCCGGCGTCGATGGTGTGGTCGACCCCGCCCGCCTCGGCGGGAGCGGTCACCGGCGCGTAGCCGTTGCAGAGCCGCCCGGATTTCGGCGGCACGACGTTCGAATCGTGTGCCCGGTCCGGTCCGGCGGTCGGGAGCGTGAACCGCAGGTCGGTGGCCGGCGGCGTGCCCGGCACGGTGTCCGTCGCCGCGGTGCAGACGTCGAATTGCACGGTGTACTTCTCGCCCGGCTTCAGCTGGTACTCCGCGCCGACGCCGCCGAAGTAATACTCGCCCGCCTTGCCGGTCTCGGTGCTGGCGACCTTCTTGCCGCCGGCGTCGAGCAGCGTGACCGTCGCCTTCGCGAGCGGGACCTCGTCCGTGCGGTTCGGGTCCTGGACGCCGTTGTGGTCGCCGTCGAACCACACGAGGTTGCCGATCTGGATCGGCGCGTTCGCCGCCTGGTAGGCGATGTCGCCGAGCCCGCCCGCCTTGCCGAAGCTGTTCGCCGGGCCGACGAACGCGTACCCGTGCTTCGGATTGTCCTGTCCCGGCCCGATGCCGGTGCCGACGTCGTAGTAGCCGACGCCGTCGGAGCTGACGTGCTGTGCCGGGTCGAGTTCGGTGCTGATCACCCATTGCTGCTGCGGGAGGTAGGCGACCGAACCCTGTGCGGCCTCCTGGTGCACGCCGGTGCCGGATCGGCTCGGATCGTAGAAGTCGCCGGGGAAGTACTCGACGACGCCGGGCGATTCGTGGCCGTTCGTCTCGGGCCTGCCGTGGTTGGGGCAGGAGCCGGTGCCTTCCCAGTCGTACCCGCCGCCGGGCGCCGCGCAGGCCATGGTGATGTCGCCGCCGGACATGCCGGTCGCGACTCCGTCGTGCCCCGGCCGCGGGTCGATGCCGGAGCCGAAGACGTCCATGAACCGGTCGCGGAAGCCGAGGACCATCGAGCCGTCGCGGGTGAAGGCCAGGCTCGCCAGTTCCGGCTGCGGGTTGATCCCGGGGCCCTTCCTGATGAACTTGTCCCACGAGGAGAACGAGGTGTCCCAGGGGTTCCAGTGGTCCATGCTGTCGTCCGGGTCCGGGACTGTGATGACGTAGCCGCGCCGGTAGTCGAGGCCGTGCGTGAGCACAGGGGTGAATTTCGCGCCGTCGTAGGTGTAGACCACGGCCTTCAGATCCTCGCGCCGCTTCGTGCTTTCCGCCGAGCAGACGCCGCCGACATACAGTTTCGCGTCGTGCGCGGCGACCGCGAACGGCCGCCAGTCGCCGGGCACGGCACAACCGGGATCCGGGACGGGGACGGTCCTGCCCGGCTTCGCGGTGGCTCCGGTCGCGTCGAAACTGAGCAGGTTCCGGGTCGCGAGGCTCACCGCGTACAGCGTTTTGCCGTCCTCGGCGAGCGCGATCCCGCCGAGGCTTTCCTTCCCGGGGACGTCCACGAAATGCTCGTCCTTGCGCATGTCCACCGCGCCGTGCGCGGTGACCTCGGCGTCCGGCACGTTCGCGAACAGCTTGGGCGCGCCGCCGCCGAGCGGCGTGGTGTAAATCGCGCCGCCGCCTTCGGGGCCGTAGGCGGTGAAGCGTTTCGCGAACGCCGCCTGGAAAACGCGGTCGCGGTATTTGTCGTACGCCAGTCCCCACGTGGTGCCGACTTGGGCCTGGGTGTTCAGCACGGCCGGGCAGGCGGAGTCGGCCGGGCAGGTGCCGCGCAGGCCGCGGTCGAAAGCGACCAGCGCGCGGCTGTTCGGATCGGGCGCGCTGCCGTCGCTGTTCACCGCCGGGTTTTGCACCGGAACGTAATAGCGGGCGTCGGGCGGGGTGTGGTCGGCCGGGTTCCAGACGCCGGTGATGACCGAAACGTCTTTGCCCTCCCGCAGATCCACGAACGTCGTGAAACTGTCGAAGTGGTTTTTCTCCGTCGACGCGGGCGCGGCCCGCAGATACGCGCGATACGGCTCCGGAACGGACACGTCGACGCGGTACCGGCCGCCGGCGAGCGGGGCGGCCGGGTCCGCCACGACCTTGCCTGCCGCGTCGGTGCGGCCGCGCACCTGATGTCCGGCCGGGTCGGTGACCAGCACGGACATCCCCGGCTGCGGGGTGTCCATGGCGGCGTTGACGATGCCGGTGCCGAAGAAATCGCGGAGCACCTGGACGGTCAATGTGCCGTCCCCGGCGGCAGCGGCGGAGCCGGAGGTCACCGTCATCGCACTGCCGCCCAGCACTAAGGCGGCGGCGGCCGTGCGGGCCAGCCTGAATCTGCCGCTCGTTCTTCTGCCGCCTCGGGTCATGACTGCGGGATCTCCGTTCTCTGCGCGGAATATTCGCGCGGCGTGCCGCAAAGCTGTAACAGTGAAGCAGAAAACGGTCTGTCCGGGTACGGTGCCGGGACAAACGGACCGGGTGAATCGAAAATCCTGCTACAGTCACTCGCTGTGCTTGGGAAACGGATCGTGCGCCGGTGGATGGTCCTCGCCGCGGCAGTGGCAGTCGCGCTCGGCGCAGGAATATTCTGGTATGCCGCCGCGGGCGCCGCGGATTCCGGCCCGCGCGCGGTCACCGCGGACGAGGCGAGCCGGCTCGCGATCGCGCGATTCCGCAATTACCGGAAACAGGCTCGTGCGGTGACGGTCAGCGTCCCCGGCGCGGCGGGCGAACTCGTGCTCACCGGTGCGGTCGATTACCGCGCCGAGGCCGGTTACGGGGTACTGAAAGGCCAGGGGCGCACCAGCTCCGGCAATGGCCTGCTCCGGTGGACCGCCAGCCGGATCGAACTCCGGCCGCTGTCGGCCGTCCCGGATTCCCCGCCGGGGAAACCGCCCGCGGAGGGCTGGTTCGGCCGCCCGCTCGATCCGGCCGCGGGCGCGCTCGACCGCGCATTGGCCATTCTTCTCGGACTCGGCAGCGACCGGCCGGACAACGCGCAATTGCTGCCGCAGAACGGTGCCGAATGGGTAGCGGCCGATCAGGTGAACGGGCATCCGGTCGACGTCTTCACCGGCCCGGATTCGCGGGACCGTCCCGGCAGCGCGGGACAAGTCCGGTACTGGCTCGACGCGGACGGCGTCATGTACCGGGTGCGGGCCGCGATCCCGGGTGAAACGAATCCGGTCGTTGTTTCTTTCGACACCCACGAATTCACTGCGGTGCCGTCTGCTCGGTGATGTTTCCTTAGAGGGTGTTTCGAAACCCGGCGGCGTGGCCGAGCGTTAGCTGTGATACCGGGGCGGCGTGGCGTTTATCGGGCGGTTGTGTGCAAGCTGCCGTGTAACACACGGATTCAGCGACTGACCACGCGGGTTTCGAAACACTCTCTNTCGGTGGCGGAGAGCGTCGGCTGACGAGACGGGCCGCAGGACCTCGGCATCGCGCGTCGGGCCTTCGGCGGTGGCGAAATCCCTGCGGGCGCGGTGGCGAAATCCTTCCCGGTCGATGAGCGCGGGTGCGGAGAAAGTCACGCGTGCCGCGCATCGCGGTGGCGAGGTCTCGCACAACAGCAACTGGGAAGCCTCACGCGGTTCGAGCCTGGGCTCGCCCGGAAGCCGCGCTGCCGCTGGCGAGTTTCGCTGTCCTTAAGCAGCGGCCACGGACGCGCGGTCTGCCAGCAGCGACGCCGCCGGAGCCTGGATCTTCGCGATGTCCGGGAACTCCGGCCCGGCCGGGACGACCGTAGGCCCGGCCGTCCGCGCGTCCGGAAACTGCGGCTGCGACGGCGGCTCCGCGACCTCGGTAAACGGAATTCCCGCGGGCGGTCTCGCCCTCGTCCACATTCCCGAGGGCGAGGCGGCGGCCGCGGGACAAGCGGCAGTAGTCGGCAGTCCCTCCGGAATCGTGTGCGGCATCCCGGAATCAAGGCAGTTTCCGCTGCCCTTGGTCGCGCCGGGGAACGTCCAGCCGACGTCGATGCCGTTCGCCGCGAAGACGTCGCCGACGATCCGGTTGCCCGTCGGCGGCACGTCCTGGGTCGCGGTGAGGACGAGCCCGGCGTTCGCGTTCCCGGCGATCCGGTTGCGCAGCACCTGGTTGCCGCTGCCGCCGTCGATGCCGATCCCGATGCCCCAGCCGCCGTCGGCCTGCTCCGGCGTGGCCGCCTGCGCGTTGGCCGCGACGAGATTGCCCGCGAGCACGGAATCCCGCTGCGGCAGCAGCTTCTCCTGGTGATCGGAGTTGGCGGTGGCCCCGACCCGGTTGCCGCTGAACCGGTTCCCGACGACGTACATCTCGCCGCTGGCGTTCGTGCCCTCGAACCCGACCGCGTTGAGCTCCGCGACGTTGCCCCGCACGACCGTCCGGCACGGTTTGCATTGGCCGACATAGATTCCGGAATCAGCGCCGCCGGACGTGTACGACTGCTCGATCACTCCGTTCTGTGCGGAGAACGCATAGATTCCGTAGAGACCGTTGCGGGTGGCGGTGACATGCGAGACCAGGAACGAACTGAGGAAGCGGATCGGCTCGTCGCCGGTGTCGTAGCCGCCGCCGTGCCCCGGCAGCCCGTCGGCGGCTTTGACCGAACCGGTCACGAGCACGCCGTTCTGCGTGTGATTCCGGACAGTCAGGTTCTCGACGGCGACACCCGGCGCGGACACGACGACGCCGTTGTCCCGCTGCACCTGCCCGTCGACGACCACTTTCTCCCGCACTTCGCCGCGCAGCGTGACCCGCGGCGTCGTGATCTTCACCGTTTCGTGGTACTCGCCCGGAGCGACGAGCACGAGATCTCCCGCCTGCGCCAGGGAAACAGCGGCGGAAATGGTCGGCGCGTCGACGGGAACGCGGATGGTCACGTCCGTTCCGTCCGGACGGTGCCCCTCGGCGGAGGAAGAACCACAACCGCTGACCAGTGCGGCGGACAGTCCGAGGATCGCCGCCATGGCGGGAAAACGCATGCGCCAAGTCTGGCATGAGCGCCGGATTCCGTTCGCGGGGCCAGGACACCGTGACGAAGGCGAGGTAACCGCCCAAGCACCGCGCCTCTGCCGGGGGAAACAACCGTGGTGGAGTGATTGTCCGGCCGGGTCGGCGGTCGCGCGCTCGGCTGGGTGCTGCGCGGCCGGACGCACGGGGGGTGCCGCCTGCCAGAGGCGAGTTCACCGGGCGCTGGGGCGGCGATGGGGCGGCAGCGTGCCCGCGTGCCCGGCGCCATGGAGGTGCGTGGTTCCCCTCACGTACGGCTCAGTCGCGCCCGGGGGGTCGCTGTGGCGAGGCCTGCGATGCGGAGCATCGGCTGCGCTGAGGGGACCAGCGTTTCGTCGATGCTGCCCTCGCCAGCGGGGCCGTTCTTTGTGGACAGTCGGTCTCCAGGCGAAATCGCCGGAGCGGCTTCGCGCAGCACCGCCGATCGAACACTCGTTTCGCCGAGCCGAATTCGCCTGCGGTGCCGGAATCTGTCACGCTGCCCGTCGTGAATTCCGCTGAGCGCCGCCCTTCCCGTCGCGCTGTTCTCGGGGCGGCCGTGACCGCCGGACTCGCCGCCGGTTGCCACGCGGCTCCCGCGCCCGACGCCGAAAACCGGCCCGGCCCGATCCTGTCCACCGGTGTGCATCAAGCCGGGATCATGACGCCGCAGCAACCGCAATCGCATCTATTGGTCGTCGTCGCGGATGTTTCCGTTGCGCCAGGCCCGCTTCTCGCCGGATTGGGCCGTCGCATTCTGGCCGTGACCGCGGAGAAGGACGCGCGTCTGCTGGGCTTGCCCGCGGGCGACCTGACCGTGACGGCCGGCGTCGGGCCGAGGCTGGTCCAGACCGCGGATCCGCACCTGCCCGGCGCGAAAGACCTCCCTCCGGCCGCCCGCGAGGCGATCGCTCCGGCTTGCCGCGGCGGGGATCTGCTGCTTCAGATCTGCGCCGGCGACCCGCTGCTCCCGCCGATCGTCGCGGCCGCCCTCCTGGCGACGCGGGGCGTGCGCGAACGCTGGCGGCAGTCCGGCGCGCGCGGACCGCATATCGCGGTCTCGGACGGGCAGACCGCGCCACGGAACGTTTTGGGGTTTGTCGACGGGATCGTCGGCCCGCGGGCTCCGGTCGAGCAGCAGCGCGATCTGTGGCTTGCCGGTCCGGCTCCGGTGGCGGGCGGCACGATCGCGGTCGTCCGGCGGATGGTTCTGGACGTGGCGCGGTTCGCCGCGTTGCCGGTAGCCGAGCAGGAGGCTGTCTTCGGCCGCCGAAGGGACACCGGGGTTCCGCTGTCGGGCGGGGTCATCGGCGACGGGCCGGAGCTGGGCGCGAAAACCCCGGACGGCCGCTACCTCGTCCCGGCCGGCGCCCATGTCCGGCGGGCTCACGCGAACGTCGTGGGCGCGGGACTCATGCTGCGCCGCAGTTACAGCATGGACGCCCCGGCTCCCGGCCTGCTCTTCGTGAGCTTCCAGAACGATCTGCACACGTTCACCGCCACGCTGGCGAGCATGGAGACCGCGGACGCGCTGCTGCCGTTCACGACCACCACCGCGAGCGGGACCTTCCTGGTCCTTCCCGGCTTCGACGAGCAGCGGCCGCTGGGCTCGACCTTGTTTCCGTCATGAGCGCGGGACGCGGAAAAGCCCTGCCTCTCCGAAGAGAAGCAGGGCTTCCGGCAACGCTGGTGCGCGATACTGGGATTGAACCAGTGACCTCTTCCGTGTCAGGGAAGCGCTCTCCCGCTGAGCTAATCGCGCGAGGTGGAGACGGGATTCGAACCCGTGTACACGGCTTTGCAGGCCGTTGCCTCGCCTCTCGGCCACTCCACCGCATGGGGCTTGAGCCCTCCGAGCGGACGACGGGATTCGAACCCGCGACCCTCACCTTGGCAAGGTGATGCGCTACCAGCTGCGCTACGTCCGCACTACCGTGGCTTCGCGGCGGCACCGGCACTCTCGCGATTCCGGCTCGCACCCCGTCGCCGTGGTGTGAAGAAACCATATCCGACCCCGGCGACCGGCGCGGCACCGGGGGGTTGTTGGCCCGCTCGCGGGCCGGTGATCAGGCCAGATCATTCGGGATCAGGTGGGTGAGCGCGTCGTCGACGTCGACCCACAGGTGCTCGTTGCCCGGCAGCACGACGTCGTACGTGCGGTCCAGGAAATCGGCCAGCTCCTGCGCGGAGGCCTCGAACATGGCGTGCCCGGACGGCGAGTTCAGCTCGATCAGGACCGACTCCGGGTCCTCCACCGAAGGCCGGATGCGGACGTCCCCGTCGCCCGCGTCGGCGAGGAGGCCGTCGGCGAGCAGGTCGCGCGCGTAGACCCATTCGACCCAGCCCGCCCGCCCGGTGCGGAAGGCGGCGACGACGGCGTAGGGGTCGCGGGTGTCGTAGCGCAGCTCCACCTTCACCGGAACCGCCGGGGTCCGCGGCGCCAGCAGGTCGAAGACCGCCGTCGAGCGGAGCGTCACGTGATCGTTGCGCATCGTCCTACCCTTCGTCTCCCTTCCCGGCCCGGACGACCGAGGACAACGGTGAGACGCACCAGGGGCCCGGATCCGTCGCGAGTGCGCTTGAGATCACCCGTTCGAGACCGTCTGCCCCGAGGTCCGTCCGGTCCGTCGCCGTCCGTGCCGCGCAGCCTTCAGCGGGCGCCCGGTGGGGAGCCGCCAGTACATCTTGCGCGGTTCGGCCGCTGTGCGATAGCACCGTCGCACGGATGTCGCGGAGGGCCGCACGCGCCCCCGTCCGGGCAGGGCCTTGGTTAGCTCGGGGTTGTTCGGACGGTATTCGCTGGCAGACGCGCTGTAGTCGGATCAAACCACCCGTTTGCAGGCCCCCGAAAGTCGTGGGGTAGGCTGGTTCCGCACCGCGAGCGGGCGATTAGCTCAGCGGGAGAGCGCTTCGTTCACACCGAAGAGGTCACTGGTTCGATCCCAGTATCGCCCACAGCACCACTGCGACGGCCTGCCGGCGAACTTCGCGGCAGGCCGTTTCTCGTAGCGGGGGAGTACGCGGCCGGAGGCGACGGCGGTGCGCGAACGAGCCGGCAAGCGGCCCCCGATCGACTCCGATCGACTCCGGGCCTCCGGGCCCGGCCGGATCGGGCAACGGACGAGCTTCTTCGCGAAAGCGAATTCCGTGCCCGGGTTAACGGCGCACGCGAGGTCGACGCCGGGGCCGAGGCATCAGCGACACGACGAGGATGCCCTCGGCCCCGGCGTCGACCCGGCCGGCTCCTGGCCCGTCCGTGGGCAGCTCAAGGACCAGCGCGCCGCGAAATTCCGGCCGGGGCACCGGAATCCGCGCCGTCCCGGCCCGCGCGACCAGGCGGCGCACCGGGTCGTCCGGCCTCCCTCCCGGTCAGCCCGCGCCGTCGGCCTGCACCGCGACCGGCACGGTCACCGGATCGCCGCAGCGCACCTGGCCGGGACGGAGCACCGCGGCATACGTCCCGAACATGGCTCCGGTCTCGCGGATGATCGAGCGCAGCACCTCGCGGTCCTTGGGAAGGCCGCGCTGCGGCTGCGACACCATGACGCACCGTTGGCAGAGGCCGGTCACTTCGAGGACGGCGTGGCCGATCCGCAGCTCGTCGCCCACCGCGCCCTCGCCGGACCGGGCGGCCGGGACGGCGGCGGGGTCAGCGGCGGGGTCAGCGGCGGGGCCCGGCGCGAGCACGATGTTCGGCCGGAACCGGCGCAGGTCCCAGTCGCCGCCGGGGTGCCAGCTCTTCGCCGCCCGCAGCGAGTCCCGGCTCAGCAGGTGCACCGGGGAATCGTCGACGAAGCCCCAGGCCGGCAGGTCGAAGGTGGCCAGCTCGGCGGACCCGTCCGGATCGCCCTGGTACTCCTCGACCGCGACCGCGCGGCCGACGGGGCGTTCCAGCCGCACCGGCTGGCCCAGCCAGCGGCTGAGGACCGCCTCCGCGTCCGGGTCGTCGGTGCGGACGGCCGGCCCGCCCGGCAACGCGATCTCCGCCTCCCCGCCGAGCCAGCGCGCCGTGGCGTCGAGCAGCTGCGGAACGCGTTTGGCGGTCAGCACCCGGCCGGTGGCGACGGCGACGACGGCGAACGCGCGGTCGCCCGCCACCCCGTGGCCGAGCACGAGTTCGGGGACCTGCTCCCCGCCCATCGACTTCACCGGATAACGCCACAACTCCGCTACCGCCGGCGCGTTCACAGGTCCAGCACCAGGTTCGCGGCGGGCCGCGAGATGCAGAGCAGGACGCTGCCCTCGCCGGGGTCCACCTCCGGTCGCACGTGATAGCTCACGGTGCCGCGCTTCAGCACGCTGCTGCAGGTGCCGCACACCCCGCCCCGGCACAGCGACGCGGTGTCGATGTCGTTCTTCTCGGCGAAGGCCAGCAGCGAATCGCACCCGTCGTCCCAGACCGCCTCCAGGCCGGAGAGCTCGAACCGCACCCGCAGCTCGGTGATGAGCGGCAGCGCGTCGATGCTGTCCAAGGCCCGCACGGTCGGGCGCACCATGGGAATCGACTTCCGCTCGGGGTCCAGCATCGCCAGCCGCTCGGCGGGCAGCGGCGCGGGGTCCATCTGCACGAATCCGTGCCGGGCGAACCAGCCTTTGGTCGTCTTGGTGAACACGACCGCGGTGGGGAAGCCTTCCGACTCCAGCACGATCAGCATGCTGGCCAGCAGGAAGCCGCCGATGCCGAGGCTCTGCCAGCGTCCGTCGACCACGACGTTGAAGATCTCGGCCCGCCCGGCGAAGCGGCGGATCCCGGCGCACGCCACCACTTTCCGGTCGATCTCGACGACGTAGAACTCCTCGGCGTCGGTGTCGAACAGCTCCAGGTCGCGCGCGATCAGGCCGCCGGTGGCCACGAACGGTTTCGACAGCTCGTACATCGCGAAGGCGTCGCCGCGCTCGGCGTTGCGGAACGCGGCGTCGATGATCTCGTCCCCGCCCTGGCTCACGATGACCTCGAACCGCGCTCGTTTCCTCTCGTCTGACACGGTGTCCCCTCAGAGGTAGGACGTGAGTTCGCCCGCACGGCGCACGTCGGCGCTGCAGCAGTGGAATCCGCCGCCGAAGGTGCGGCCGTGGCGGTAGGGCACCGGAATCGCGGTGAAGCCCGCGGACTCCAGCAGCTTCGCGAGCCCCTTTTGCGCCTGCGGCACGATGACCGTGTCCTGGTCGACGGACAGGATGTTCATGCCGATCCAGGTGGAGGCGCGCGGCCACCCGAAGCCGAAACCGTCGTCCTGCGGGTCGTCGAACCACAGGGTTTTCCAGCCGCGCAACGGTTCCGGGATCCGGTCGGAGTCCAGCCGCCCGGCGTTCGCCAGCAGCACGCCGGGCTTGAGCACGTGCAGCGTCGTGCCGACGTGGTCGGAGCTGATCGCGATCTCGTGCACGCGGTAGCCGGGCCCCAGCGCCCGGGCCAGCCAGGCCGCGCCGAGGCGGTTGCCGGTGTTGCTCACGTTGAAGAACAGGTCGCTGCCGCACCGGATGATGTTGGCCGCGTCGAACAGCGGCTCCAGTTCGGCGAGCACCGGGGTGCCCGCCTCGTCGTACTGGTAGGTCTCGTCGAGCAGCTGCGGCCTGGGCGCGGCGAGCCAGCGCGCCCCGCCGTCGAAGTACTCGCGCAGCAGCTTGCGGTAGGGGAAGGTCTCGGCGTACCTGGCCCGCATCGCCATCGGCGCCTCGATCACGGTGTCGCCGACGACCAGCAGGCAGTCCCGCGGCATCAGGGCGTGATTGGCGGTGCTCTTCCATTCCAGGACGCCGATCGGCCTGCTGTGGTCGGCCCGCTCCGGCCGGCGCACGCGCACTCCCAGGTCCTCCAGGGTGCCGGCCAGCACCTGCAAGTCCTCCTCGGTTTCCTCGACGACCCTGGCCAGGGTGCCGGCGGAGACCGCCTCGGATTCGGCGCCGAGCGGCGGTTCGAAGAAGTGCTTCAGGGAATTGTCGATCGGCGGGAAGCTGAATCCCTCGGCGCTGCCGACGACGATCTCCTCAAGCTTGTCGAAGTCGTTGAACGAACGGACTGCGCTCATTGCGTGTTCCTCTCTTGTGCGGCACGGCTGAGGGCCAGCCCGAAGGGCTGATCGACCGACATCAGTTCGACGTAGTTCACGTTCACGTGCGCCGGCGTCTCGCACGCCCAGAGGACGGTGTCCGCGACGTCGTCGGGGGTCAGCGGGCTGATGCCCTCGTACAGGGCGTCCGCCTTGGCCTGGTCGCCCCCGAAGCGCACGAGGGCGAACTCCGAGCGCACCATCCCCGGCGCGACGCAGGTGACCCGGATGCCCGAGCCCTGGACGTCCGCCCGGAGGTTCGCCGACAGGTGGTGGACGAAGGCCTTGGAAGCCGCGTAGACGTTGCCGCCGTAGAACGCGTACTCGGCGGCCAGCGACCCGATGTTGACCACGTGTCCCGCCCCGGCTTCGCGCATGCCGGGCAGCGCGGCGCGCGTGCAGGCGAGCAGACCCGCGATGTTCGTGTCGAGCATCGTCTGCCAGGCGTCGGGATCCCCGTCGTCGAGCGGTCCGAGGCCGAGGGACAGCCCGGCGTTGTTGACCAGCACGTCGATCCCGTCCAGCGCGGCGAAGGCCTGTTCGACCGCGGGCCGGTCGCGTACGTCCACGGCCAGCGCGCGCACCCGGTCGGAGCCGAAATCGCCGGCCAGGCCGGCGAAGCGGTCGGTCCGGCGGGCGAGCAGCGCCACCCGGCGGCCCTTTTTCAGGAACCGCTCGGCGACGGCCCGGCCGATGCCGGCCGAGGCTCCCGTGATCACGATCCAGCCGTCGGTCATCGCGCGTCCTTTCGTTCGGGGCCGCCGGTGCGCGGCCGGAAGGGGCAGGTCCAGTCCGCCGAGATCGCGCGGCCGGAGTACTGCCCGGCTTCGGACCGCTCGCCGAAGTCCGAGAGATTGGGGTTGATCGATCCCTGGAGCGCCATTTCCCGCGTCCGCACCTCGTTCCGGATGCGTCCGTAGATCCCGCGCTCGCGCAGCCGCTCGAACTGCACGTGCGAGTTGAAGACGAGCGTGGGATGGCTGAACTGACGGGTGATGCGCGACGAATTCGCGTGCAATCCGACGACGAAGAAGGCTTGTTCGGCGATGCTGAACGCGAAGCGGTCGGACGCCGGGTCGGGATCGGCGAAATCCGCCCAGGCGAAACGGCCGGCGTCCCGGTCGTGCAGCCCTTGCAGCTGGTGCCACACCAGCGTTTCGAATCCGGTCTCGTCGAGGCCGAAAGGTCCTTCGAAGGTGGCGATGAACGTCGCGAGCAACTCGTGGATGTCGTCGCGGCGCAGCGCGAAATCAGTGACCGCCCCGGACAGTTCGCCGGTTGTCTCCGGCGTGCCCATCGGCCCGAAATGGCGGTGCACCACGCTTTCGCGCAGCCACGCCGTTTTCGCCGCCACGCAGGAGAACGTGTCGCCAAGGAGTTTCACTCCGAGCGCCGCGCCGATCTCCTCGGGATTGCTTCCCCCGGTTGTCATGGTGTTGTCACTCCCCGGTCCGTCTGATGCGGTCGCGCAGGGCACTGGCCGACGGATTTCCCGTGCTCGCGCTGGCAGGACTTCGGATGCTGGGTATCGGAGGCGGAACGGTCATCCGGCCGGTCAGCCGCCCCCGTACACGAGATCGGCGACCGGGACCTCGGCGAGCGCGGCGCGGTCGACCTTTCCCGGCCGGTTGAGCGGCAGTTCGTCCAGCCACACGTAGAACCGCGGGACCATGTGGCCGGGCAGCCGTTCGCGCAGCCGCCGCGCCAGCTCCTCGTCGGCGGACGGCGTGCCCGCCAGGAAGGCGACGACGGCCGTGCCGCCCGGAGCGTCCTCGCGCACCAGCATCACGGCGTCGGCGACGCCGGGGCACTGGAGCAGGGCGTGCTCCACCTCGCCGGTCTCCACCCGGAAACCGTTGATCTTCACCTGGTCGTCGATCCGGCCGTGGAAAACGAGATCCCCGTCCGGCTGCCGGACGACCCGGTCCCCGGTCGCGTACATCCGCTCGCCGGGGGCGGGGGAGTACGGGTCGGGCAGGAACGCCCGCGCCGTCCGGGCGGGCAGGCCGAGGTATCCCCGGGCGAGCGCCGGGCCGGCGAGGAACAGCTGGCCGACCTCGCCGGCCGGGACCTGGCGCAGTTCCTCGTCGAGCACGTAGGTGCGCACGTTCCGGATCGCCTTGCCGATCGGCGCCCGTTGCGGCGTCGAGGAAAGGCACCGGTACCAGGTGACGGCGACCGAGGCTTCGGTAGGGCCGTAACAGTTCTGCACGACCATCGAGCCCGCGGCGTCCGCGAGGCCGCGGCCGTCCAGCTGCGAACTCCCGGCCGCGACGAGCCGCACCCCGGCTTTGGCCAGGCGCGGGAGGAGGGATTCGCCGTACGGTCCGACCATGGCCGCCGGGATGTCCAGCACCGTGGCGCCGAGCGTGCGGGCTTCGTGCACGATCCGGGTCGCCGGCAGCTCGCCCTGTCTCGGGACCGCGACGGCGGCTCCGCAGCACAGGGCCATCAGGCAGTCCTGCATCGTGATGTCGACAGTGGCCGGGGACGTCCACAGGACGGCGTCGTCCGGGCGGATCAGGTCCAGGTCGTCGCGGCTGGCCAGAATGAGGTTGACGATGCCTTCGTGCGGGACGCCCACCACTTTCGGCCGGCCGGTCGAGCCGGACGTCGTGATCGCGTACGCCAGGTCCTGCGGCGCCGGGGCGGGCAGGCCCTCGCCCGTCTCGGGTTCGTCCTGGAGCGTGGGGTCGTCGAGCAGCTGCACGCCCGGGAGCCGGTCGTCGGGGGAGAGGGCCAGCGTCAGCTCGCACCCGACGTCCCGGAGCACCTCCCGGTTGCGGGCGGGCGGATCGTCGGGGTCCAGCGGCAGGCATCCCGCGCCGGACCGCATCGTCGCCACGATGCCGATCAAGGCGGCGGCGCCGCGCGGGATCGGCATCCCGACGATTGTGTCCGGGCCCGCTCCGAGGCGGCTGAGCCGATGCGCCAGCCGGGCCGTTTCGCGGCCGAACTCGGCGTAGGTCCACGAACGTGCGGCGGTCCGCACGGCCGTGGCGTCCGGGCGGGTCCGGACCTGGTGCTCGAACAGTTCGCACACCGTCCGGGGACCGGGCAGGTCCGCTCGGGTCTGACGGGAATCGTCCATGGCGCGCTAACTCCTCGGTGCGGTTTCCGCCGCCGCGGCCCGGCGAAGGCTCAGCGGCCGCAGGTCGGTCCAGATTTCGTCGATGAGGGCGAGACAGTCCTCTGCGGACCCGGTCCGGCCCTCGGCCCGCCAGCCGGCCGGAAGATCCCGCCCGGACGGCCAGATCGAGTACTGCTCCTCGTCGTTGACCACGACGCGGAACTCGCGCTGCGTGTCGTCGAACATGCGGTGCCTGCTCTCCTTGTCCGTCAGTGGTCTGTCAGTCCTTGCCGAGCACCCATGCGACGGCTTCGGGAAGCGCTGCTTCCCAAGCGGCATAGGTGTGGCCTCCGTCGCCGTATTCGTCGCGGACGGCGTGGCCCTGTCCGCTCAGCTCTGCGGCGACCTTCTTGGTCGCCTCCAGCAGGCTGAGCCCGTCGTCGAGCTCGATGCCGGCTTCCTCCTGGCCGGCGGCGAGGAAGAGCCGGGCCGGACGGGAGGCGCCGCCGTCCGGGCGGGGAGTGAGTTCGTAATCGGTGAAGGGGCCCGAAATGCCGACGGCGCCGTCGAAACAGTCCGGCCGGCGCAGGGCGGCCCGGACGGCGGCGATGGCGCCGAGACTCGCGCCGAGCGCGGTGACCCGTTCTCCCCGCCACCGATCGCCGAGCCAGTCGCGCAGGCGCGGCACCAGATCGTCGGCGAGCACGTCGACGTACGCGTCGTCGAGCAGTTCCGCCCGGCGGCCCGACCAGTCGGCGGGGCTCAGGAAAATCGCCGCGGTCGGCGGGATGCGCCCGGCGAGGGCGAGCCGGTCGAGGATCGCCGGGAACCGCATGACGTCCACGAATTCCGAGCCGTCGAGCACCACCAGGGCTCGGGTCACCGGGGCGGCCGGATCCGCCGCGGACACGAACAGGTCCACCCGGCGGCTCCCGCCGAGGGCTTGGTGGTGCCAGGTCTGCCGTTCCAGCCGATTTTCTCGCGAAGCGGCGCCGAGATCGGGCGCGCTCTCGCCCGACAACGCCCGCGCGTACGACGCGGGCGTGCGGTGGTCGAGCATGAGCCGGAGCGAGACCTCGCGCCCGAGCAGCTGCCGGATCGCCGCGGTCGCCCTGGGCACCAGCAAGGAATGGCCGCCGTGCTCGAAAAAGTCGCCCGCGGCGGGCACCGGGTGGCCGAGCACTGCCGACCAAGCCTCCGCGATCCGGGCTTCAAGACCGGTCTCGGGTGGCGCTGCCTCGGCGGGGCCGGACGGTCCCAGCGGGATCGCGGCGAGTGCGGCCCGGTCGGTCTTGTTGTTGGCGGTCAGCGGAATTCGGGGGACCTCGACGATGTGGTCGGGAACCATGTACGCGGGCAAGGACTCGCGGAGCTGTCGGCGCAGTGCGTCCCGGTCGACCTCGCCGGAGGCCACGACGTAGGCAGCCAGGCACGGACCGGTCTCCCGTTCCGCGCGCAGCACGATCGCCGAGGAGACGCCGGGACTGCGCAGCAGCGCGTGCTCGATCTCGCTCGTCTCGATCCGGAAACCGCGGATCTTCACCTGGCGGTCCGTGCGCCCGAGGAAGTCGATCTCGCCGTCGGCCAGGTACCGGCCCGCGTCCCCGGTGCGGTACATGCGCGATCCCGGCGGCCCGTGCGGATCGGGGACGAACTTCTCGGCGGTCAGCCCCGGACGGCCGAGGTAGCCGCGCGCGAGCCCGTCGCCTGCCAGGCAGATCTCGCCCGGCATCCCGACCGGGCAGTGGCCGAGGTTCCGGTCGAGGACGTAGGCCCGGGTGTGCGGGACGGCGTGGCCGACGGGCACCCGGCCGGTCCCGGGGCGACCCTCGAACACGGTGGCCAGCACGGTGCTTTCGGTCGGCCCGTACGAGGCGGTCACCCGGCAGCCGGGAAGCAGGTCGAGGGCCGCGGCGAAGCTCTTCGGGTTGACGACGTCCCCGCCGACGACGAGCTGGCGCACTCCGGCCAGCGTCTGGATTCCGCGCTCCACCAGGAGATCGAGCTGCGGGGAGACCAGTTTCAGGGTCGTGACGCCGTGGTCGCGCACGAGCGGTTCGAGGTTTTCCTGCAGCGTTCCGGTGTCCGCGACCACGACGCACCCGCCGTTCGCCAGCGCGGTCCACTCGAGCACGGCGACGTCGAAGGTCAGCGGACCGGCTTGGAGGAACGTCGTGCCGGGGCCGGTCTCGAGGTAGCGCGGGGCTCCCGCGACCAGCCTGCTCAGCCCTCGGTGGGGGATCGCGACCGATTTGGGCGTCCCGGTGGAACCCGACGTGGAAATCAGGTAAGCCAGGTTGGCCGGCCGCGCGGCCAGGGGGAGATCCCCGGTCTCGGCGCCGGTCAGATCGGGTGTGCCGCGGCCGAATTCGAGCACTGGCCCGGTGTCCGCCGGAAGCGCGGTGTGCAACGACGGGCTGACCACCGTCAGGACCGCGCCGGAGTCCTCCAGCAGGAAACGCAGCCGCTCGGCGGGAAAACCCGGGTCCAGCGGCAGATAAGCGCCGCCGCACTTGGCGATCGCGAGCAGAACCACGTAGCGCTCGACGCTGTGCTCAAGGCACACGCCGACGATCCGCTCCGGCCCGGCGCCGAGGGTGCTCAGGTGCCGGGCCAGCTGGTTCGCCCGCTCGTTCAGCTCCCGGTAGGAGAGCGTTCCGTCGGCTCCGGTCACCGCGGGGGCCTCGCCCCGGGAAGCGGCCTGTGCCTGGAAAAGCTCGACGACGGTGGCTTCCGGGGCGGGGCTCGGGTCGTTGCGGCTGTGCAGGAGCTGGAGTTCCCGCGCCGAAACCAGGGCGAAGTCGCGCAGCGGGCGCTCGGGTTCGGCCACCGCCTGCTCGATCAGCCGGACGTACCGGGCGGTCATCGCCTCGATCGGGGCCCGGTCGAACAAGTCCTGGCGGTACAGGAAGGTGACCTCGATGCCGCCGTCGGCAGGCAGCGTGGTGACCGAGAGGTCGAACCGGGCGGTCGTGGGCAATTCGGGACGCCACAGGGAAAGCGCGCCGCCCGACTCCGTCAGGTCCACCCGGTCGCCCGCGTGGTTCAGCACCGCGTCGAACACCGGGTTGCGCTGGGACCGCGCCCCGTCTCCCGCCGCGCCCGCGATCTGCTCGAAGGGCGCGTCCTGGTGCGCGTCCGCGGCCATCCACGCGTCGCGGGCGCGGACGATGAGGTCGCGGAAGGTCAGGTCCGGCCCGTCCAGCCGGATCCGGACCGGCACCGTGTTGATGAAGAATCCGACCAGATCCTGCAGATCGGGATGCGGACGGTCGGAGACGATCGCGCCGAGGACGACGTCGTCCGAACCGGTGTAGGCGCTCATCGTCGCCGCGAGCGCGGCCAGCACCACGATGAACGGGGTGGCGCGGGCTCGCCAGGCCAGGTCCGCCAGCGCGGAGGCGGTCTCCTCGGACAGGCGGGCGACGACGGTGTCGCCCGCCCCGTCCGCGGCCGCCGGACGCGGCCGGTCCAGCGGAAGCTCCGGCCGTTCGTGGCCGGCCAAGGCGTCCCGCCACCAGCCGAGCAGCTGCGCGAGCCGCTCCTCGGTGCGGAATTTCCGTTGCCAGGCGGCGTAATCGCCGTACTGGACCGGCAGTTCCGGCAGCCGCGCGGGCCGGTCCTCCACCGCGGCCGCGTACAGCTCGGCCAGGTCGCGCGACAGCACGTCCATCGACGCGCGGTCGGTGACGATGTGGTGCATGACCATGCACAGCCGCGGGCCGTCGTCGAATTCGGCGGCGATCACCCGGAACAGCGGCGGCCGCGCGAGGTCGAACGGCCGGGCGGCGGCGTCGTCGAGAGCCGCGCGCCAGTCCCGGCCCGCCCAGTCGACCGGGACGGCGACCTCGTCGAGGACCTCCAGGACGACCGTTCCGTCCGGACGCGGGGCGAACCTCGTCCGGAGCAGCTCGTGCCTGCGGACGAGCCCGGCGAGGGCCGAGCCGAGCGCCGCGGGCTCCAGGTACTGGGGGAACTTCCAGCCCTCCAGGATGTGGTACTGCCCGTTCGCGGAATCCAGCTGGTGGACCCACCAGAGCCGCTCCTGTCCCGCGGCGGGCGGGCGCCCGCCCGCCGCGGGCTCGCGGACCAGCGGGAACGGATTCGCCGGCCGCCGCTCTCGTCGAGGCATGATGACGCTGGGCTCCTCTCGAGGTTTCGATGAATGCGCCGCGAACCGGCGCTGCGAGGCGGCGGTCAGGTCCGCGCGCGCGTCTCTTCGCCGGGGACGCCCAGCTGGACCGACTCGACCGCGGCGACGATGCCGTCCACCGAAGCGAAGGTTTCGGCGTTGAGCCGGTCGGCGGGCAGTTCGACGTCCAAGGCGTCCTCGATCTCCAGCATCAAGCCCATGCAGGTGAGCGAGGTCATGCCCAGGTTCCAGAGGTCTTCGCCGGGGCGCAGTTCGCGATGGCCGAGGTTGAGGTGTTTCGCGGCCAGCGTCGCGACGAGGTCCCGGGCGGACTCCCGCGGCGCGCTCATCGCGCTGCTCCGGCCGTGCTGCCGACCGAAGCCAAGTCGGCGGCGCTGCCGCGCAGGCGGTTCAGGTAGCGGGCGATCCGCCGCCCGCCGACGAGGCTGCCCTCGGCGTACCAGAGCACGTCGGGGCCGAACGCGTAGTCGGTGCCGAAGTGCTCGAAGGCCTCCCGGCCCCGGGTCCGGTAGTAGGCCGCCAGCTGCGTGGTCGTCATCTGCGGCGCGGCCTCCGCACCGGTCTCGAACCAGGCGGCGAGGCTGTGCACCACGTATTCCTCGATGGCTTCCTCGACCGTCCTGACCTGGATCGGGCGGCGCACCGGGTTGAACATCGAGTCGATGAGCCCCGGCTGGCCCTGCAACTCGTTCGCGACGTGGTCCGCCAGCAGCGGCGCGCAGTGGAAACCGTCGCGGTAGGTGCCGGTCATCAGGTAGAGGCCGGGCAGCGGAAGCCAGCCGATCATCGGGAAGCCGTCGAAGGTCACCGGGCGGTTCCCGCTGAGCCAGCCCACGACCTCGTGCCGCGCGATCTGCTCGTCCAGCTGCTGCATCGCGTACTGGGCGAGGTAGCGCGCGTCGCCGACCCAGGTGACGCTGGAAATGTCGTCGACGAGACGGTTGGTCGCGCCGAGGTATTCGCGGCCGTTTCCGGCGGGCACGACGTGCAGGCCGCACGCGAAGCCGCGGTTCGGGGTCCGCACCACGCTGCGGAACGGCTCGCCGCCGGTGCGCTTCGCGAGCATCGCGAAGCCGAGGCCCGCGATCATGGGGATGAGTTCGAGGTCCTCGGCCGCGGTGCGCACCAGGCCCTCGCTGCTCGCCCCGGTCGCGACGACCACGGTCCCCGCCTCGATGACGTGGCCGTCGGCGAGCTCGACCCCGGTCACCGCTTCGCCGTCCTTGACCAGCCTGCGCACGATCGCGTCGACGCGGGTCGCGCCGATCTCGTCGAGGCGCGCCTCAAGGGCGGCGAGCACGCCGCGGGCGTCCACGGCTCCCTCGCCCGGCACGTGGATGGAGCGCAGCGACCGGGCGTCGGTCCGCGGCTTGAAGCCCGGGATCTGCTTCGGGTCGATCTCCGACCACGGCTTGCCGTACTCGTCGAGCGCCTTGATCATCGCGTCGAAGTTGATCGTGTCCAGCTCCGCGCCGATGGCGTTGAGGACCACGTGCGATTCGGTGGCGGTCTGCAGCGGGGACCCCGTCGTGGAGTAGGGCTCGAGCCTGCTGAGCACGTCCGGCCAGCGCTCGTGCGCTCGCAGGCCGATTTCGAACCTCGTCCGCGAGGCGTGGGTCCGCAGCGAGTCCGCGGTCACCTCGCCGAAGCAGCCGAGCATGGCGCCTGCGGCCTTGCTCGCCCCGGCGTCGCGGTCGTCCGGGCCGACCACGACGACGGAGCCGGCGTTGCGCTCGATCAGCTCCTCGGCGAGGAACAGGCCGAGCGCTCCGTTGCCGACGATGACGACGTCGGCCTGTTTCGGCGTTTCCGGGTTGGCAGAGTTCGGGCGTTGCATCGTTCCTCCGTGTGTTCCAGTGGGATTCAGCTGGCGCGGTCGCGGGGCCGGTGTCACGGCCCGGCTACCGCCGATGGATCCGGGGTCTGGCCGACCTCGCGCAGGGCCGCCGCGATGCCCGCGACGGTCGGGGTTTCGAAGAGCACCGCGATCGGCAGCTCGGGCGAGTTCTTCCGCAGGATGTTCAGCAGCCGCAACGCTTGCAGCGAATTGCCGCCGAGTTCGAAGAAGTCGTCGCCCGCCGCCGCCTCGGGCACGCCGAGGATCTCGGCGAAGGTGCCCGCGACGAGTTCCTCTTCCGGGTCGCGCGGAACCTCTCCGGCGGGCCGGGCGGACTGCGCGGGCAGGGCCAGCGCGGACTTGTCCACCTTGCCGGTCGGCCCGAGCGGCAGCCGGTCCTGCGCGACGACGTGCGCGGGGACCATGTACTCGGGCAGCACCTCGGCCAGCCGCGCCCGGACCTGCCGGCCGTCGACCGAGCCCGGCGTCACGAAGGCCGCGAGCGCGAGGTCGTCCCCGTCGCCCACCGTGGTCAGCACCGCCCGCTCGACCTCCGGGAGCGCTTCGACCGCCCGCTCGATCTCGCCGAGCTCGATGCGGAACCCGCGCACCTTGACCTGGTCGTCGGCCCGGCCGACGAACTCCAGCGCGCCGTCGTCGCGGCGGCGGACCACGTCGCCCGTCCGGTACATGCGGCCGCCGTCGAACGGGTTGCCGACGAAGCGCTCCCGGGTCAGCTCCGGCCGGTTGAGGTAGCCGAGCGCGAGTCCCGGACCGGCGATGTGGAGTTCGCCCGCCTCTCCTTCGCCTGCCGGGCGGCCCTGCGGGTCGAGGATGTAGAGCCGGGCGCTGGTTCGCGGAAAACCGATCGGGACCGAGGCGGACGGGTCGTCCGCGACGCAGTCCCAGTACGTCGTGTCGATCGAATACTCGGTGGGGCCGTATTGGTTGTGCAGCCCGGCTTTCACGGTCGCGAAGAACCTGCGGGCCAGTGCCGGGGAAAGCACTTCGCCGCCGGAGAACACCTCGCGCAACGACGGGCAGCCGCCCAGTCCGGGCTTCTCGTCCAGCAGCGCCTGCAGCAGTGCTGGGACGACCGCGAGGCAGGTGACGTTCTCCGTGCGGACGAGATCGGTCAGGTACCGGGGATCCTGCCCGTACAGCGGGTCGGCGACGACGAGCCGCCCGCCCGTGGTGAGCGGGATGAAGATCTCCCACAACGAGACGTCGAAGCTCAGCGCGTGATGCAGGATCACCGCGTCCCCGGGCCCGGAGGGGTAGGCGGTGCGCTCCCAGAGGACCCGGTCGACGATGCCGCGGTGCGGGATCTCGACGCCCTTCGGCCGGCCAGTGGACCCGGAGGTGTAGATGACGTAGGCCGTCTGCTCCGGCGAGATCTCCGCTGCTTCTTCTCGCGCGCCGGGGGAGCCGAGGACGTCGTCGAGCTCCGCCATCGCGGTCCCGGCCACCGACGGCAGCTCGGCCCCGGTGTGCAGGACGACGAGGGGAAGGCAATCCTCGATCATGAAGCGCAGCCGGCTTTCCGGGAACTCCGGATCGAGCGGCACGTAGCCCGCGCCTGTCTTGAGGATGCCGAGGATGGCGGCGACGGCGGCGGCGGAGCGCTCGATCGCCATCCCGATCAGCCGGCCGCGGCCTGCCCCGCGCTCGCGCAGTCCGGCCGCGATCCGGGCCGCCTGCTCGTCCAGTTCGGCGTAGGTCCAGGTCGCGTCGGGCGCGGTCACGGCGATCGCCTCGGGCGTCGCCGCCGCCTGCCGTTCGACCAGGTGGTGCAGGCCGATCGCCTCCGGCTCGGGGGGACCGCCCGGGCGGCCGGTGCTGGTCATCGGGAACCTTCCCTTCGGGTTGAGCCCGCCTGTCGCAGCCGGGCGGCTGTTCCGTGGCGGACGGAGAATGCGCAGGCTTTGCGGTAGCGGCGCTGGGCGTCCTGGTCGGATCGCAGTCCGAAAGCGCCGTGCAGGTGCAGGCCGGCGGCGCTCGCCTCGACCGCGAGTTCCGCGCTCGCCGCGAGCAGCCGCGAGGCTTCCCCCGCCGGATCGGCTTCCGCCTGGCCGGACTCGATCCGGGCGGAGACGTGCTCGCCGAGGGCGTGCACGGCGGCGAGCCGGGCGGTGAGCGCGGCCAGCTGGAAGGCGACCGTCTGGTTGCTCCCGATCGGCCGGTCGAACTGCACCCGGTCCTGCACGCGCCGGACTGCCGCGTCGACGGCACCTTGCGCGAGACCGCAGAGATAGCCGGCGGTTCGGCTGCGAAGCCGCGCCGGCGTCAGCGCGCAGGCCGTGCAGCCAGCCTCGTCGCACACGACGAGTCCGGTCGCGGGGCCGTTGTCGACGGCGTACAGCTCCTCGTCGTCCAGCAGCGAGCGCAGGGGCCGGCGGGTGACATCGTCTTTGTTGTAGAGAACCAGTTGCGGGCCCACTGCGAGCAGCCACTCGGCCGGGCCCACGGCGACCGCCTGCCCGGGCGCTCCGGGGATCAGCACCGCGACAGGAGACGCTGCCCGTGCCCGCATCGCTTCGTCGATGTCATGGCTGGCAAGGGATTCAGCGGCGACAGCGTGCTCGATCGCCGCGTACGGGGCACCCGCGATTCCGCTTTCATAGGCGGACGAGTAGCCCGACGCCGCCTGCCGGGTCTCGACGCTCATGACGCCGCTCCGAGACCGAGGCTGGAAGCGATGATTCCCAGCATGATTTCCGAGCCGCCCGCGGAAAGGGTCAGCCCGGGCGCCTCGCGGAGCATCGCCACCGAGGCGTCGTCCGCCGGGCCGCCGGACTCCAATGCCAGGCGCGCCACCTTCACGCACAGTTCGCTGTTGAACCACTTGGCCATCGCCGCCTCCTCGGCGTTCAGGTCGCCTTGCTGCTGGCGCTCGACCATCCGCCACGCCAGGACGCGCCCGGCCGCGGCTTGGGTCTGCAGACTGGCCAGGCGATCGGAGAGAACGGGGTCGTCGAGGGCTTCGACCTGCCTGGCCACGATCTCCAGCCAGCTGGTGGCCTTGGCGATGTAGTCGACGCCGGTCCGCTCGATCGCCAGCGCGGCGGCCAGCACGAACCAGCCGCCGTCGACCGGCCCCAGCACGTCGGAGGAGGGGACGTGCACCCCGTCCAGCAGCACCTCGTAAAACGGGTCGGGGTAAAGCGATTCGACCAGGCTCACCGTGACGCCGGGATCGTCGAGGGCGACGAGGAACAGCGTGATGCCCGCCGCGGCCCGGCCCCGCTCGGAAGTCCTGGCGGCGACCACGGCGTAGCCCGCGCGGCGGACCTGCACCGCGTACCACTTGGCCCCGTACAGCCGCCAGCCGTCCTCGGCCCGCTCGGCCCGGGTCCGCAGCGACGCCAGGTCCGATCCCGCTTCGGCCTCGGTGTAGAGCACCACCATCGTGGCGAGGCCGGCGGCGAGCGAGGGCAGGAAGCGGGCTTTCTGCGCGGCGTCGGCCACGAAGAGCAGCAGTGCCCCGGCGTTCGTGATCGTGTTGATGAAGGGCATGTCCGGGATTCCGTGCGCGGACAGCTCTTCCTGCACGATCGCGGCGTGGGCCGAGGTCGCGTCCCGCCCGCCGTAGCGCCGCGGCCAGGCCGGGGCGAGCATCTGGTGCTCGCCGAGCAGCCGGTAGGTCCTGGCGGGGAAACGGTCCTCGACGGGCGTATCGGCGAGGGCGGCCAGTTCCGCCCCGACCTCGGGCCGGGCCAGCAGGCCGCGCAGCTCTTCCCGGAAGAGGTCCAGCTCGGGAGTCAGCGTCGGGTTCATCGGAGACTCTTCCCTGCGGCGATCAGCGCCGGCTTCACGAATCGGGTCAAGGCGCCCACGTGCGGTGTCCTCATCAGCTCGTAGTGGCCGGCAGGCAGCCGGCGCAGGCGCAGGCGACCCGTCGTGTGGTCCTGCCAGCGCGGCGCGTCCTCGTTGTCCTTGCGGGCGACGAGGACGAGGTCGTTGGCGATCGGCTCCGGCGGCCGGTAGGCGACCTGCGCCCGGCAGTGCGTGCGGAACACCTCGAACCGGCTCGCGCGCTCCTCGGCGGTACTGCCGTCGGCGCCGGTCGTCTTGGCCAGCTCGGTCTCGAACTCGGCGGCGAGCGCCGCGTCGTCGACTGCCCCGAACCCGGGGAGCGGGGTGTCGATCAGGAGCAACGGGCCGGTCGCGCGCCCCGCGGCCGCGAGCCTTCTCGCCATCTCGAAGGCGACCAGCCCGCCGAACGACCACCCGCCCAGCAGCACCGGGCCCGGCGGCACCTCCGCCAGATAGCGGTCGGCCATGGTCTCGACGTCCTGGTCCAGCACGCCCCCGTCCAGCGCCGCCGGGAGGAAGGCCGCCGTCGCCAGCTCGGGCGACAGCCCCCCGGCCAGCCCGCGGTAGCAGGCCACCGACCCGCCCGCCGGATGGACCAGGTTGAGCACCGGAGTTCCCGCCGCCGCGCTGGTCAAGCCGACCCGGCAGCGGTCGCGGGGCGGGCTCTCCGCCGGTGCGCTGTCCACTTCGGACATCAGAAACCCCTTATGAGCGCAGGAAAAGGACCGGCGGCGGCGTCGGGAGCCGCGCCGAGGAAGCCGAACATCGGGCGAGGGCCCAGGGCAGGCCGGATCAGGACCGGGCCTGCCGGGAGCGACGGGACCGCGGACGCGATGCGCGCGCCGCGCACCGGTCCCGGCGGGAGCGGAACTTCAGCCGGTGCCGGTTGCCGGCGTCGCGCCGGACGACGGGGCGTTGGTCGTGATGTCGTTCCCCCTTCTGTCACGGGCGGGCCGGGCCCGCCGCTCGGATCAGCCGGCCAGCCGGTCGGCTCGGCCGAGGTGGTCGTCGAGGCCGAGGAGTTCCCAGCGGAGCAAGGCGGCCGGGACGTTGCCCTCGAACCAAAGGCGTTCGTGGAACGCGCGGAGATCGAAGCTTTCCGACCGGTGCGCGCACGCGGCGAGCAGGCTCAGGATCTGCGCCTTGCCCGCCAGATAGCTGAGGCCCTGGCCCGGAGTGCCCGCGAAGAAGGCAGCCTCCTGCCAGGCGGTCGGCCGGTCCATCGGCACGATGTCGGCGAGCCGGTCCGTGGCCTCGTCGATGGTGAGCGTGCCTTCGGCGAGCCGGATGTCCACCTCGACCCGCAGCGCTCGCAGCCGCATCGAGTTCGCGATGAACACGGCGCTGTCCGGCATGTCGTCGAGGAAACCTGCCTGCAGCAGCAGCTCTTCGTTGTAGAACGCGACGCCCTCGTTCGGGATGGAGTCGTAGAAATGGCGGCGCACCGGGTTGGGATGCCGCCACGACAGCGCCGACTGGAAAGCGTGGACGGCCTCGTGCGTGAGGCCGATGCGCGGATCTCGCGATTTGGCCTTGGCGAAGTAGGACATGCCCTCCCGGGGCGGGTTCAGATAGCAGATCGCGTCCTGGGCGGGACGATCCAGCGAACCGATGTCGTGCGTGACGCCGAGCCAGCTCAACGGCGCGAGGTAGGACGGCATCGCGGCGAAGGTGTAGCGGCGCAGGTCGTCCGGCAGCCTGAGCAGGTCGCGGTCGGCGTAGAAAGCGCGCACGGCGGTCTCGTCGGCCCGCAGCCGCTCGATGATCTCGTCGAGGTTCCCGGGCGGGACGCGTTCGCCGTGCGGCACGCGTTTCCCGAGGATCGCCTCGGCCGCGACCGCGCGGTTGAACTCCTCGCGGGCCAGGTCGCGGAGCTGGTCGCCGGAGTAGGGCAGCAGGGCGACGTTGTGCAGGAAGTACCGCATCGCGGCCGGTCCGACCACGGCGTCGCCGTCGAACGACTGCGAGCCGAGCCAGTCCCGGTACGCGTCGAGAGCGCGGGCGGCCTCTCCGGCCGCGGCGGGCAATTCGGCCGTCTCCGGTCCGGAATTTCCCGCCGCGGCAAGGAAAGCGGCGAGCTCGGCCATCGCGAGTTCGACCTCCGCCGCGGCCGTGGCCAGTCCGCGCAGCGTCTGCTCGGCGAAGGGAGCGGCGGCGTGTCCCGGCAGATTCTCCCGCCCCTGGCCGAGGACGACCGGGACGTGCCGGAGGTTCCGGACGATCTCGGCGACCCGCTCCCGGTCGAACGGCGGCGGCATCAGCAGCAGGTTGAAGATCTGCAGCAGCGCCTGCTCGACGTAGAACCCGGGGTTGCGCTGCCAGCCGCGCAGCAGGTCCAGTTCCCAGTGCACGCGGGCCAGCGCGGAGCCCAGCAGCCGCCCGTCGACCTGGACGGAAACCGGTTCGCCCGACACGTCGACGGCCTGGTGCCGTTCGACGTAGCCGGCCAGCGCCAGGCGGCGCTTGGCGACCGCGCCGGCCGACCAGTCGGCGAGCCAGCCCGCCGGCCGGTCCACGCGCGGGACGTCGTCGCCCGCGTCAGGCTGGGTCTGGGTGCGCCACCCCCGGAATTCCGCGGCCAGTTCCGCGAGCGCGTGGGCTGCCTCGGTCATCCGGTGCCTCCTTTCCGGGCGAGGGCGAACGGGTTTCGTGGCCGGCCGGCGGCGCCGGTCACCGGAGATCAGTTCCCGGAACGGGTTCGAAGCCCACCTTGATCGCGTCGGCCGCGTCCTTCGCGGCGGCCGCGGCGGCCGGTCCGTCCGGGGCGACCGCGATCGTGTAACCGAGGCGGTCGTAGCCCGCGGCCTCTTCCGGAAGGACGGCGCCGGGCTCGACGAACTTGTCCGCTTCCCTCACGTACGGCATCGAACGGGCGTCCTCGACCCCGTCCAGGGAAAGGATCCGGCCGCCGGGGCTCGCCACGAACACGACGGCCGCGCCGCGCTGCGGGGCGGGCGGTTCGCCGGGGTCCGCGCCGAGGTGGATGTCGAGCAGCGCCGCGTGCATGTCGTACCCCGTCGCCATCTTCACCAGCCGGGTGATCTGGTCGCCGGCGAGCCGGCAGTTCACCTCGATCAGCTTCGGCCCGTCGCCGGTGATCATCAGCTCCACGTGCGCCGCGCCGAAGTCGTAGCCGATGGCCTCGAGCGCCTGCACGGCGACCTCGCGGCAGGCGGCCTCCGCCTCGGGGGCGAGGGCCGCCGGGACGGTGTGCCCGATTTCGTAGAAAATGGGCGGGTCGAGCAGCACCTTGTCGGTCATCGCGACGATCCGGGCCCGCGAGTCGGCGACGACCACCTCGACGCTGATCTCCCGGCCGTGCAGGTACTCCTCGACCAGGACCGACGGGAGCTTCGGCTGCCCGACCTCGTTGTGGGTCCAGGCGAGCAGGGCCTTGGCGTGGTCGGCGACCTCCTGCGCGTTCGCGCACAGCTTGACGCCGTAGCTGCCCGAATCGTCCAAAGGCTTGACCACGCAAGGGAATCCGACGTCGGCCGCGGCCGCCTCCTCCGGCGTGGCGGCCAGCACGAACCGGGGGATCGGCACCCCGGCGGCCGCGCTCAGCTCCCGCCCCCGCGACTTGTCCCGGCACGCCCGGACCGCCTCGGGATCCTGTCCCCGCACCTTCAGCAGCCGCCCCGTCCGCGCGGTGGCGAGCATGTGGAACTCGCTCGCGGAGAGCAGCGCGTCCGGGCGGTGCTCGAGCCCGGACAAGGTCGCCGCCACCGCCTCCGGGTCGTCGGTGTCGCAGTTGACGACGTGGTCGAAGACGTCCATGGGGATCTGCTGCTGGCCGGGCTGCCGGTAGAAGTCGAGGTCTTTGGCGACGAGGGTGACCTGGTAGCCGCGCTCCTTGGCGACGCGCATCACCTCGTAGCCGCTGCCCGTCCTGTTGGTCTCAAGGAAGGCGACGTGGACGCTGGTCATTGAAAGTCCTCTCGTTCGGTGGCCTGGCGAGCGTTGCGCGGGCGGGGCGGCGGCATCGGGGTCAACGTCTGTTCCGGAAGCGCCGCGCCGGGCCCGCCGCCGACCGGATGGCTCCCGCCAGCCGCTGCTGCCAGGTGGAGCTCGCGTCGGACGCGGGCACCGTGATCCGGCAGGCCCGGACCAGTCCGTTCCGCTCGGCCGGGTCCAGCACGACGATCCCGATCCGCCGGTGCGTCCACATCAGGCTCAGGTATCCGGCCAGCAAGTCCGGTTCGGGCACCAGCAGTACGTCGACATCGGCGAGATCGGCTCCTTCGCACACGATCGTCATGTCCCGCCACTCTCCTGCAAGTCGCTCGACAATGTCGCGGTCAAGGGTCGCCATGCCGGCGACAAGGACTCGAATCGGGCTCATCGGCGTGCACCGCCTCAGCTATGGCCAGTCTGGTGGTGTTCCGGACCGACGGCATGAATCCCCGGGGTCAACATTGGGCCCAGACGGGATCTGGATCCCCGCCTGATCCCCGGACCGGGGCGCGAACAGGTCATGGTGTTTCGTGCGTCCGCTGTGGTCAGGAGGAAGCGGGACCACGCGGATTCGGCGCTGGGGAAACGGAACCGGCTCGCGGCAGGACGGAGACCGGTGCGTCCGGATCGCGAAGCTGCGCCCGCCGGTGCCGAAAACGGGCGGGGCTCGGGGAGTCTTCGCCCGCATCCGCCCGGCGGGTGCGCGCTCGCCGGCGGCACGGATGTGCGCTCGCCGCAACGGATCCTGGTCCGGCGGAGGGCCGGGGAAAGGTCTGGGCCGATCCCGCGGGCACATCGCCGGCCGCGGGGACGGCAATGCCCGGCCCGGCGCGCGATCCTCGGCGGCGCCGGCCCGGTACTCGGTCGCTCTAGCGCGGCGGGCGACTCAAGGCGGCCCGGCGGGGGAGGGCAGGTCCGTGCGGCGGCACCAGTCCACGGCCGGTGCTCCGGCCCGCATCCCGTTGCAGGACATCATGATCGGCTGCACCTCCCGGCCGCTGCCGTCGTCGAAAGCGAACTGTCTCGTGCCGCGGAACGCAGTGACCGGAGGGCTCGCCCGTTGCTGGCCGCCTGCGGTGAAAAGGACGCATTCGTCCACTGTGGACGTACCTGCCCGCGGATGGCTTGCCGCGGCGAAGGCGTTGCCGCGCGCGCCTGTCCTGGGGTGCCTTGTGCGACGTGTGCGAACACCACGGCCTCCGCCTCAACCGGTATCGGTCACAGCTATTCTGCTGACACCCGCGTCGGCGGGCATGAACCTTCCCGATCTGAAATGGATCTCTTCGAGGATCCGGATCCTGTCTCGGCCAGCCGGTGCTCGCGGACCATGGCCGCCGCTTCGGCCCGTCCCCGGACGCCGAGCTTCTCCAGGATCTTGTGCACGTGGTTTTTCACCGTGGTGAGCTGGACGTGCAGCATGCCCGCGATCTGCTTGTTGGACAGGCCGGATTCCAGCAGCACCGCGATCTCCTGTTCGCGCGCGGTGAGCTGCGGCAGGGAAACGGCCCGGCGTTCCCTGGCCAGCGCCGCCAGCCGTTCCACGATCCCGGCGGCGACATTCCCCTTGCACGCGAACTCGCCGCGGGTCGCCGAGCGCAGGGTGTCGAGCAGATCGGTGAACGAGTTCTCCGTGGTGACGTAGCCCGCTATCCCCGCTTCGGCGAAGGACACCACGTCCGCCGTCCGTTCCGGGATTCCCATCACCACACAGGGAACGTCGCTGAGCCCAGCCAGCCGGTGCAGCGTTTCCAGGCCGTGGCTGCCCGCCATGTCGCCGGTCATGTCGAGCAGCAGGACGTCGATCCTGGCCTGCCCGGGCAGCGTCACCGCGGTGTCCGCCTCGGACGTCGCGGCGACCAGTTCGAACCCGTCCTCGACGTCGAGCAGGTGCGCCAGTCCCTGGCGGTAGATCCGTACCTGGGACACCACGACGACTCTGATCGCCTGCTCCGTGCCCGGACCCGCCGTGCCGCTCATCCGCCCCTCCCCGTGTCCAACGTATTCGTTGTACCGCAAACGTTTTCGACGATGAACCCCACTTCGCGCCGGTGGGCGCGTCCGGGCAGCCCGCGGGGCAGTGCGCGCGAGCACGCCACTGGGTGCGCCGCGCCGCCGGTGCGAATCAGCTGTCGAGCGGCTGCCGGTTCCGGTCCGCCGCGCCGGGCATCGACACGGAGGAACCGAAAACGGCGAGGACGGTCAGCACTCCGCACAGCCACCAGACCCCGGCGGGCCACACGGCCCACAGGGCGACGCCCAGCGCCGGGCCCGCGGCGTAGCCGACCTGGGTCGCGAACTCCGACAGCGCGATGTAGCGCCCGCGCAGCCGCGGCGGTGCGATCCGGCCCGGATACGCCGTGATGGTAGGGGTTCCGACCATCTCGCCCGCGGTCCACACGAGCGTCGCGACCACGAGCACCGCCGCCGACGGCCCGGCCAGGTAGAGCATCATCCCGGCGCCCACCAGGATGTTGCCGAGCGCGACGGTCGCCCGGTCGGTCATCCGCTGGACGAACCTCGTGATCGGCAGTTCCAGGCAGGTGATCACGAACGCGTTGATCGAGAGCAGCGCGGCGTAGAAACCGGGTGCGTGCCCCGCCGCCGTCACTTGCAGCGCCAGCGTCGAAATGCTCTGGATGTACACCATCCCGCCGAGGATCATCGCGATGTTGAACACGATGAAGCGGGTGTCGGTCAGCACGGCCAGATAGGACGCCGGCCGGCCGGCCGTCTCCGGCGATTCCCGGGCGTCCGCGACCTCTTCGGAGTCTCCGGACGGGGACGCGTGCGCGACCTCCGAGTGCTTCGGCAGGCTGAACGCGAGCAGCCCGAACGCCACGAGCGCGATCGCGTTGCAGTAGAACATCGCTTCGTAGGAATAGGTGATCAGCAGCGCGCCGAGCAGCGGACCGGCCACGGTGCCCACGTTGTAGGCGAGCCGGTAGGCGGCGAACACCATGATGTGCCGCTCCGGCGGGGTCAGGTCGATGAGCAGCGCCGACGCGGCCGGGCGGTAGGCCTGCGAGGTGAGGCCGACGGCCCCGACGACGCCGACCACCGCCGCGATGTTCGTCAGATGCGGCAGGACGACCGTGAGCACGCCGGCGACCAGCATGGAGCCGACGATGGTGTGGCGGTAGCCGAGCCGGTCGCTCACCGAACCGCCGATGATGACGCCGACCACGGTGCCGACGCCGAACGCTCCCAGCGCGAATCCGGTGCTCGCCGTCGAGAACCCGCGGTCGGTCAGGTACAGCACCAGGTAGACCTGGAGGAAGCTGCCCAGCCGGTTGATCAGGGTGCCGATCAGGAGCAGCCAGACAGGCCTCGACATTCCCCGGAGCGTCTGAATGACGGAAGGGTGCTCCTCAACGGCCATCGTGGCTCGCGACCTCGCAGGTCACCGGGACCGGTGAGCGCCGAATGCGCACCGGGGCCGTTGCCGCCCTGGCACGGATCGCACGTCGCGGGCTCGCGGAATCATTCGGGTCAAGTGATTGATGCTGACGCATGGTCCCCCAATGGTTGCCTTGCAAGATGTTGCCATGCAAGCTGAGTACGGGTCAATGCTCGGGATTTTCCGCAACGCGCACGACTTTCAGAAGCAGATTTCGCTGATATGTGTCGCAAACAATCATGGTTTCGTGGTTTCCCGGGAGTAGGTGGCGGGTGCGGGCACCGTGGCGGGCCGCCCGTGAGGCAACGGGGGCTGATCGGTTCTGCCGCCGGCCCGGGGGCGCTCTTCCCGATCCGAGTATGTGGGCAGATGCATTGCGGCGCAACGATTTGTGTCCGGAGAGGAAGATGTCGTGCCCGGATTCGTCAGCGTGGAATCGCCAGGCGTCCGGTCTCGGGCAGAGAGAAGATCAAGCCAAGGGCGCGGCGTCGCGGGAACTGTCAGCAACCCCATTCCGGTGCGCCCCGGCAGGCGGCTCTCGAATGGCGAGGGGAGCAGGCTGCTGCGCCGAACGGTCCCGAATCCGCGCAGCCGGTCGTGAATTCGCCGATCGCGAAGTCCTTTTTGTGCCGATCGGTGCTCCAGGCGGAATACCGGGCCCGCCGAATGGCCCGCCGCACTGCGCCGCGTGCCGACGACCTGGCCGGCGCGTCGCGTTCATTTTCCGTTCGGCGGCGGTTGGCCCGGACTGCGGGGGGCTGGTCGAGGGGTTCCCGGCTTGTGCTAACTTGGCCGTGCGCCCCGTATGGGCCTACGCATGGAGGTAGCGGCTAACCAGCCAGCACGGAGATCGGGCTTTCCCCTCTCCCGCGGTTCCGCGGATCCGTCGACCGGATTTTCGCGCCATGCGTGTGCCTGCGGGGTGTTTTCGCGTCCTTTTTCCGTGCTCGACTCCTCCTTTCCGGAAAACCGAAAGGAATTGTGTGAGCGACGTTTTTTCCTCCCGCCTGATCGCCGAGTTCCGAGCGAACCGCGGCGCGCTGGGCGGCAGGTTCGAGGGCTGGCCGCTGGCCGTGCTGACGACGACCGGAGCGAGGACCGGCCTGCGCCGCGAGGTGCTCCTCGGCTGGCTGGAGATCGAGGGAAACGGAGTGGTCGTCGCCTCGGCGAACGGGGCGGACCGCCATCCGGCCTGGTACCACAACATCCGGCGGAACCCGATGGTGACTGTCGAGGCAGGCGGAGACGCCTACCAGGCGATGGCCGCCATTCCGCGGGGGGCCGCTTACGAGAGGCTTTTCGCGCAGGTGGTCGCGAAGGCTCCGGGTTACGGCGATTATCAGGCGAAGACGACCCGGGAAATCCCGGTGGTCGTGTTGCATCGGATCGACAAGCGCGGCAAAGGCATGGGCGATTGGCTTGTCGAGGTGCACCAGTGGTTTCGCGCCGAGTTGCGGGCGTTGCGCGAGCAGGCCGACGACCTGGCCGACGGCAGCGCGACGGCGCTCGTCCGGCCGGAACCGGACTTGGCTCACGAGATGCGGACGCACTGCCTCGGCTTCTGCACCGCGCTGCGCAGGCATCACCTCGGCGAGGACTCGGTGGTGTTCCCGTCGCTGGCCGAGCAGTTCCCTGCGCTCGCTCCGGCGATCGCGCAGCTCGCCGGACAGCACGAGGTGGTGGCGCGGCTGCAGGACGCGATCCGGCAACTGGTCGACGGCTTCGTCCCAGGCGAATCCGACCCGGTGCGGCTGCGTGCCGAACTGGAGCGGCTCGCCGGTGAGGTGGAGGCGCACTTCGAGTTCGAGGAGCAAACGGTGGTGACCGCGCTGAACGCGACGGCTGCCGCTCCGCCGACGGCCTGAGCCGCGGCGCCGGTTCCGCTCTGGGAGATGGCTGCTGTGCATTGAGCCGGGGGTGCCGGTTCCGTTTCGGGAGCTGGCTGCTGTGCGCTGAGCCGGGGCGTGCTTCGGTTTGGCGGGCAGGCTGGCGCTGGACGCGGCTGTGGTGCTGCCGACTGCCTGAGCCGGGGCGACGCCGGTTCCGTTTCGGGAGCTGGCTGCTGTGGGCTGAGCCGGGGCGTGCTTCGGTTTGGCGGGCAGGCTGGCGCTGGACGCGGCTGTGGTGCCGCAGACGGCTTGAGCCGGGGCGACGCCGGTTCCGTTTCGGGAGCTGGCGGCGCAGTGCGATTTCGAGGGGCGGGTCCGCGCTGGACGCGGCGGCGGTGCCGTCGACGGACTGGCGGCGCTCCGATCTCGCGGGGCCAGCCGCGCTCAACGCGGCGGCTGCCGCTCCGCCGGGATGAGCCCGGACGTCGGCTGGGTGTCCAGTGTGGACTTGATCGCGGCGGGAACACGGCGCCAGTCCGGGAGAAATGTGCGGCGGGGCCCGGCCCCGGTGGCGAGGGTGCCCACGAATGGTTCAGACCACCCGAATAGCCGCAAACCGGGCCCTCCTGCGCATTCCGGTGCGGAGTGCGCAGGAGAGCAAGGGAAATCGGCGAGTCGGCGGAGAGCTTGTGCCCGAACGGCGGTTGGGGCGGGTGCGGGCGCGGGCGCTGACCCGTGCGGGGGAGCTGATTCGGCTGCGGGCCTGCTGGGCCGTTCGGTGTAGGTAGTGGGAAACTTGACTACTGCGGGTAATTTCGGTTGCCGGGCCGGTGTGACCCATCGTGACATTCCCGTTATCTCACCGGTGCTTCCTGACGGGAAAGACGTGCAGGCCGTGGCTGGAAAATCTCTGTAACGCCGCTCGCTGACCACCCGATACCTTGGCCAGTGGCACACCTTCGGCGACATCGGGCCGGACCGCCCCCTGATCACTGATCGTGATCATCGGTCCTGACTCAGCGTGCCGGTGGCGATCAGGTCCGGGGAGCTTGCGTAGCGCGGGAGGACTGATGGAAGAACCGGTGCGGCCATGGCCCGCGGACGGCGTCGCGCCGCCGCGGGTCGACCTGGGGGCGGTCTCCGCACCGCCGGTCGACGTGGCGGCACCGCCGCCCGGCCGTGCCGCCGACGCCCGGCTCGACCCCGCCACGGTCTGTCCGGCGGAGGGAGATCCGCCGAAAACGCACGCCGCGGAGTGGGAAAAGCGCTACCGCAGGACGGTGATCGCTTCGGATCTCGTCGCGGCCTGCGTGGTGATCGCGATCAGCGCGTTCGTCATCGACCGGCTCGCACCGCACGACATGCACGCGTTCGGCACCGCGTTCGCGATCCTCTGCGCGCTTCCGGTCAGCCGGGCCTGGAGCGCCCGCGTGCTGGGGGAGGGGCCCGAGGAGTACCGCACGCTCGGCCGCGCGCTGATCACCGCGGCGGTGCTGGTCGCGTTCGGCGGGCTGTTGTTCGGTGCGCTCGAAGTGCAGCCCTGGGTGTTTTACGTCGTGCCGGCCGTCGCGTCAGTACTGTTCCCCCAGCGATACGTGCTCCGGCAGATTCTGCACCGGAGACGGCGGCGCGGGTTGTGCCTGCTGCCGGTGATGGCGGCCGGCAGCGCGGAAACGGTCGCGGACCTGATCAAGCGGACCCGCGCCGAAGCGCACGTCGGATGGCGGGTCGAGGCGGTCTGCACGTCCACCGGGCACGGGGAGATCGAAGGCGTTCCGGTCGTCGGGCGGCTCGAAGAGCTTTCCCGGCACGTGCGCCGCGGCGGGTACCGGGTCGTGGCGATCACGGCCGACCAGTACTGGAATCCCGAGCGGCTGCAGCGGCTCGCCTGGGATCTCGAAGGCACCTCGTCGGAGATGGTCGTCGCGCCGGTGCTGATGGAGGTCGCCGGGCCGAGGCTGAACGTCAGCGGGGTCCTGGGCATGCCGCTGCTGCGGGTGACCGCGCCAGCGTTCACCGGCGGGCGCCGCCTGGTCAAAGAGGTCGTCGACCGCTGTGGCGCGGCCTTCCTGCTGGCGCTGTTCTCCCCGGTGCTGCTGGCGCTCGCGGTAGCGGTGAAGGCGGGCGACCGCGGTCCGGTGATCTACCGGCAGCGGCGCATCGGCAAGGACGGCGAAGCGTTCACCATGCTCAAATTCCGCACCATGGTCGTGAACGCGCATGCGACCCGGCACGACCTGGAGAAGGCGAACGAAGGCGCGGGGCCGCTCTTCAAGATGAAGAAGGACCCCCGGGTCACGAAGGTCGGCGGATTGCTGCGCCGGTACTCGCTCGACGAACTGCCGCAGCTGTTCAACGTCGTCGCCGGGCGGATGTCGCTGGTCGGCCCCCGGCCGCCGCTGCCGGAGGAGACGGCGACCTACGCTCCGGCCGCGCGCCGCAGGCTGCTGGTGAAACCCGGGCTGACCGGGCTGTGGCAGGTGAGCGGGCGCAGCGATCTTTCCTGGGACGAGAGCATCCGGCTCGACCTGCGCTACGTCGAGGACTGGTCGCTGGCGCTGGACCTGGTGATCCTCTGGAAGACCTTGCGCGCTGTCCTCGCCGGGCAGGGCGCCTACTGAGCTGCGAGGATCCCGTCGCCCGCGTGCGCTGAGTCACAACGGCCGGGTTCGGGAAATAGTCAAGCGTTCAACCAGGTTGGTGCCGTGCGTAGGCGACAGCACGGGAAGGAACGCCGAATCCGATGACTACTTTCGCAGAGTCCCAGCAGCTGCAGGTGCCCGCCGAGGTGCAGGACCTGCTGTTCCGCGAGGCGCGCACGGCCAACAGCTTCAGCGCCGAGCCGGTGACCGACGAGCAGGTCCGCGCGATCTACGACCTCGTCAAGTGGGCTCCGACCTCGATGAACACCCAGCCGCTGCGCGCGCTGGTGATCCGCAGCGACGAGGCCAAGCAGCGCCTGCTGCCGCACCTGGCCGAGGGCAACCGCGCCAAGACCGAGGCCGCGCCGCTGACCGTGATCCTGGCCGCGGACGTCGACTTCCACGAGAACATCCCGCAGACCTTCCCGCACAACCCCGGCGTGAAGGACAACTTCGCCGACGAAGCGGGCCGCGTCGAGTTCTCCAAGCTGAACTCGCTGCTGCAGGTCGGCTACTTCATCATCGGCGTGCGCGCCGCCGGACTGGCCGCGGGCCCGATGACCGGCTTCGACGCCGCGGGCGTGGACAAGGAGTTCTTCTCCGGCAACAACTGGCGTTCGCTCGTCGCGGTGAACGTCGGCAAGCCGGGCGACAACCCGTGGTACGACCGCCTGCCGCGGCTCGACTTCGACCAGGTCGTCGAGACCCTCTGACCCTTGCCGCGCCGCCGAGAGGCCGCCCCGCACGCCCGGGGCGGCCTCTCGGCGTCCGCGGGCAGGGTTGGCTGACGGCGGTCGAATCGGCGAACCCGCCGCCGACTAGCATCAGCGGGAGTCGTTTCAGTCACTTCTCCCAAAGGAGTCCGATCGTGTCCCAACCGTCGTCAGCTGCCGCCGTACCCGCCCCGCGCGTGGTGGTGCCGGCGGGCACTACGGCGGGCGCCGCGGTGCGCGAAGCCGGGCTGCCCACCAAGGGCCCGGACACGATCGTCGTCGTCCGCGACGCCGACGGGAAACTGCGCGACCTCGCCTGGGCCCCGGAAGCCGAGGCGCAGGTCGAAGCCGTCGCGGCGGACACCGAGGACGGCCGCAGCGTGATCCGGCACTCCGCCGCGCACGTGCTCGCCCAGGCCGTGCAGCAGGAATTCCCGGACGCCAAGCTCGGCATCGGCCCGCCGGTGCGCGACGGCTTCTACTACGACTTCGCCGTCGAAAAGCCGTTCACGCCCGAGGATCTGCAGAAGCTTGAGAAGCGGATGAAGCAGATCGTCAAGGGCGCGCAGCAGTTCTCGCGTCGCGTGTTCGCCTCCACCGACGAGGCCAAGGAAGAACTGGCGAACGAGCCGTTCAAGCTCGAACTGGTGGACATCAAGTCTGATGTGGACACGACCGAGGTCATGGAGGTCGGCGGCGGAGAGCTGACCATCTACGACAACCTCGACCCGCGCACCAAGGAGCGCGTGTGGAGCGACCTCTGCCGCGGCCCGCACGTGCCCACCACCAAGTTCATCCCGGCCTTCAAGCTCACCCGGGTGGCCGCCGCGTACTGGCGCGGCAACGAGAAAAACCCGCAGCTGCAACGGATCTACGGCACCGCGTGGGAATCGGCCGAGGCGCAGGACGCCCACCTGGAGCGCATCGCCGAGGCCGAGCGCCGCGACCACCGCAAGCTCGGCGCCGAGCTGGACCTGTTCTCCTTCCCCGAGGAGATCGGCTCCGGGCTCCCGGTGTTCCACCCCAAGGGCGGCATCATCCGCCGCGAGCTGGAGAACTACTCGCGCCGCAGGCACGAGGAAGCCGGCTACGAGTTCGTGAACACGCCGCACATCTCCAAGGGCGACCTGTTCCACACCTCCGGGCACCTGCCGTACTACGCGGACACCATGTTCCCGCCGGTGCAGTTCGAGGAAGAGGACTACTACCTCAAGGCGATGAACTGCCCGATGCACAACCTGATCTTCCGCTCGCGCGGGCGGTCCTACCGCGAACTGCCCCTGCGGCTGTTCGAATTCGGCACCGTCTACCGCTACGAGAAGTCCGGCGTCGTGCACGGCCTCACCCGCGTGCGCGGCCTGACGATGGACGATTCGCACATCTACTGCACCAAGGAGCAGATGCCGGGCGAGCTGCGGTCGCTGCTCAAGTTCGTGCTGGACCTGCTGGCCGACTACGGCCTGTCCGACTTCTACCTGGAACTGTCCACCCGAGGGGACTCCGACAAGTTCATCGGCGAGGACTGGGAGTGGGAGGAGGCCACCGAGACGCTGCGCCAGGCCGCCGTCGACTCCGGCCTCGAACTGGTGCCCGACCCGGGCGGCGCGGCCTTCTACGGCCCGAAGATCTCGGTGCAGGCGAAGGACGCCATCGGCCGCACCTGGCAGATGTCGACGATCCAGCTCGACTTCAACCAGAACAAGCGGTTCGGTCTCGAATACACCGCCTCCGACGGCAGCCGCCAGCGGCCGATCATGATCCACCGCGCGCTGTTCGGGTCGATCGAGCGGTTCTTCGGCGTGCTGACCGAGCACTACGCGGGCGCGTTCCCGGCGTGGCTGTCGCCGGTGCAGACGGTCGCCATCCCGATCACCGCCGACCAGGTCGAGTACCTGCGCGGCGTCGAGAAGGCGTTGCGCGCCAAGGGGATCCGCGTCGAGGTCGACGCGAGCGACGACCGGATGCAGAAGAAGATCCGCACGCACACCACGCAGAAGGTGCCGTTCCTGCTGCTGGCGGGCGCGAAGGACGCGGAGGCGGGCGCGGTGTCGTTCCGGTTCCGCGACGGCGGGCAGATCAACGGCGTCCCGGTGGAGCAGGCGGTCGAAGCGATCGCGGAGTGGGTCGAGCGGCGGGAGAACGCGTCGCCCTCGGCCGAGGCCGTGGAGAAGATCCTGAAGTGACCGAGCCGGAACTCGCCGAACAGGACGGGGTCGGGGTCCCGGACGCGCTGCAGCGGCTGTGGACCCCGCACCGGATGGCCTACATCCGGGGCCAGGACAAGCCCGAGGGCGAGGAGTCCGACGGCTGCCCGTTCTGCCGCCTGCCCGGTCTCGGCGACGACAAGCGCGCGCTGATCGTCGCCCGCGGCGAGGCCGTGTTCGCGGTGCTGAACCTGTACCCGTACAACCCGGGGCATCTGATGGTGGTCCCGTACCGGCACGTCGCGGACTACCCCGACCTCACGCCGGAGGAGACGCGCGAGCTGGCGGAGTTCACCCAGCACGCGATGGGCGTGATCCGGGCGGTCTCGGCGGCACACGGGTTCAACATCGGGATGAACCAGGGCGTGATCGCCGGGGCGGGCATCGCCGCGCACCTGCACCAGCACCTGGTGCCGCGCTGGGGCGGCGACGCGAACTTCATGCCGGTGATCGGGCACACGAAGGTGCTGCCGCAATTGCTCGGCGAAACCCGCGACCTGCTCGCGGACGCGTGGTGAGGCCGGTCGCGGGGCGGTAATTGAGTGCTCAACCAGCGTATGATGACGATATGTCCGAACCACGCTGGCTGACCGACGACGAGCAGCGGACCTGGCGCGCTTACGCCCAGGCCAGCTCGCTGCTGCACGCCCACCTCGAAGGACAGCTGCAGCACGAGTCGGGCATGCCGCACACGTACTACGAGGTGCTCGTCTCGCTGTCGGAGGCCGAAGGCAGGCGGCTGCGGATGAGCGAGCTCGCGTCCGTGCGCGGGTCGTCGCGCAGCAGGCTGTCGCACGCGGTGGCGCGGCTGGAGGCGAAGGGCTGGGTCCAGCGCGAGTCGTGCCCCACGGACAAGCGCGGGTCCTGGGCGGTGCTCACCGACACCGGGTTCGCCGCGCTGGAGGAAGCCGCGCCCGGGCACGTCGAGGCGGTCCGCGAGACGCTGTTCGACCAGCTGAGCGCCGAGCAGGTGCGCCAGCTGGGCGAGATTTCCGAGGCGATCCTGGCCGGGCTGCGGCCCAAATGCCAGGCCGTCCGGGAGGCCGAGGAGGCGGCGGAATTCGCCGCGCCGGTCGCCGAACTGCCGAAATCCGGCTGACGTTCCGGCGGGTCGCGGGCGGGCGGGTCCGGTTCGGACAGCGGGGTCGATAGGCTTTCGTCGCCCACCCGCCCCCGAATCAGGTGCACAGACGAGGAAGATGCTCAACATTTTCGCCCGTGCCTCGGTCTCCCGTGTGACGGACCCGATCGGCGCCGCCCTGGTCCGCGCCGGACTGACCCCGAACGCGATGACCGTGCTCGGCACCGCGGGCGCCGTCGCGTGCGCGCTGGCGTTCTTCCCGCAGGGGATGCTGCTGTGGGGCACGTTCACCGTGTGGGGCTTCGCCATGCTCGACCTGCTCGACGGCGCGATGGCCCGCGCCCGCGGCTACGGCACGCCCTTCGGCGCGGTGCTCGACGCGACCTGCGACCGGCTGGTCGACGGCGCGCTGTTCGCGGCGATCGCGTGGTGGTGCTTCGTGCAGGACCACAACAACCGGGCCGCGGCCGCCGCGCTGATCTGCCTCGTGCTGGCCCAGGTCATTTCCTACGTGAAGGCGCGCGCCGAAGCTTCCGGCCTCGAAGCCGACGGCGGGCTGGTGGAACGCGCGGAGCGGCTCATCATCGCCCTCGTCGGCACCGGGCTGCACGGCTTGGGCGTGCCCTACACCGTCGAGATCGCGCTGTGGCTGCTAGCCGTGCTGTCGGTGGTCACGCTGCTGCAGCGGACGGCGGCGGTGGCGAGCGCGGCACGGGCGGCCGCGGCGGAACAGGCCGACTCACCGGCGGGCGGGGCGCAACCGTGAGCACACTGTCCCAGCGGCTCAGCGAGTTCGGCTACGCGACGGGCTGGCGGCTCGTCCGGCGGCTGCCGCGGTCGTTCGGGTCGGCGCTGTTCGCCTTCGGCGCCGACATGGCCGCGCGGCGGGGCGGCGGGGGAGTGCGGCAGCTGCGCGCCAATCTCGCCCGCGTCGTGCCGCAGGCAGGCGAAGCGGAGCTGGACGAGCTGGTCCGGCGCGCGATGCGGTCGTACGCGCGGTACTGGTTCGAGACGTTCCGGCTTCCGGCGATGGACCACGCGGCGGTCGCGAAGCGGGTGACGGTGACCGGCGCGGAGAACATCGACGCCGCGCTCGCCGAGGGCAACGGCGCGGTGATGACGCTGCCGCACAGCGGGAACTGGGACATCGCGGGAGTCTGGCTCGCCAGTTACGCGGGCACCTTCACCACGGTCGCGGAACGGCTCAAACCCGAATCGCTGTACCGCCGGTTCGTGTCGTTCCGGGAATCGCTCGGCTTCGAGATCGTGCCGCTGACCGGCGACAGCGCGGCGATGCGGCTGCTGCTGCGGCGGCTGCGCGAGAACAAGGTGGTGGTCCTGCTGGGGGACCGGGACCTGACCTCGTCCGGGATCCCGGTGCGCTTCTTCGGCGAGCAGACGCACCTGCCGCCCGGTCCCGCGCGGCTCGCCGCCACCACCGGCGCCGCGCTGCTGCCGACCGGCTGCTGGTTCACCGAGGACGGCTGGGAGATCCGGATCCATCCGCGCATCCGCGTCACGCAGCGGGCCGAGGTGCCCGCGGCGACGCAGGCGCTGGCCGACGTGTTCGCCGGCGACATCGCCGCGCATCCGGCCGACTGGCACATGCTGCAGCCGTTCTGGCCCGCCGATTCCGCGGCGACGGCGCTGGAAGAAGCGAGCTGACCCGGTGGCGCGCGGGTTGAAGATCGGGATCGTGTGCCCGTACTCGTTCGACGTTCCCGGCGGGGTCCAGGGGCACGTGAGCGACCTGGCCCGGGCGCTGATCGAGCGCGGGCACCGGGTGTCGGTGCTGGCTCCGGCGGACGAGGACGCGCGGCTGCCGGATTTCGTGCACCCGGCGGGCAAGGCGCTCGGGATTCCGTACAACGGCTCGGTCGCGCGGCTGCAGTTCGGACCGGTCTCCTACGCCAGGGTGCGGCGGTGGATCCGGGACAACGGGTTCGACGTGCTGCACCTGCACGAGCCTGCCGCGCCGAGCCTGTCGCTGCTGGCGCTGAAGGTCGCGGACGGGCCGATCGTGGCCACCTTCCACACCGCGACGACACGCTCGCGGACGCTGGCGGCGTTCCAGCCGGTGCTGCGTCCGCTGCTGGAGAAGATCACCGCCCGGATCGCGGTGTCGGCGCTGGCCCGGCGGGTGCAGGTGGAGCACGCGGGCGGTGACGCGGTCGAGATCCCGAACGGCGTGGACGTCGAGTTCTTTTCCCGTGCGCTGCCGCTGGAGGGCTATCCGCGCGCGGGCGGGACGATCGGGTTCGTCGGGCGGTTCACCGAGCCGCGCAAGGGCATGGACGTGCTGCTGGAGGCCGCGCGGCGGCTGCTCCCGGAGTTCGGGGACCTGCGGCTGCTCGTGGTCGGCCGAGGCGAACCGGACCAGCTGCGTCGGATGGCCGGGCCGAAGCTGTGGCCGCACATCGACCTGCTGGGCCAGGTCGACGACGAGACGAAGGCGCGTGCGCTGCGCAGCGTCGACGTCTACTGCGCGCCCAACACCGGCGGCGAGAGCTTCGGGATGATCCTCACCGAGGCGATGGCGGCGGGCACACCGGTGCTGGCCAGCGGCCTCGACTCGTTCCGCCGCGTCCTCGACGACGGCCGCGCCGGAATGCTCACCACGACCGGTGACCCGTCCTCCCTGGCTGACGGCCTGCGCGAACTTCTGGGCGACCCGGCGCACCGGGCGTCGCTCGCCGCCGCGGCAGGCGAGCGGGTGACGGCGTACGACTGGGCGGTCGTGGTGACCCAGGTGCTGCGGGTGTACGAAACGGCCATCGCGGCGGATCCCCGGCTGGTCGCGGCGGGGGAGCTGGCGTGACGGTGCTGGTGTGGCTGCTCGTGGCGGCGGCCGCGATCGTGGTGCTCGGCGGGCTGTTCCTGGTCGCCACCGCGAACCGCCTCGACCGCCTGCACGTCCGGACCGACGCGGGCTGGGCGGCTCTGGAAGCTGCCCTCGCGCGCCGAGCCGTGGTTGCCCGAGCCGTCGCCGCGGTCCTGCACGACGGTGCGGAGCTGCACGCCGCGGCCGCGCGCGCCGAAGCTGCCGCGCGGCCGGACCGTGAGGCCGCGGAGAACGAGCTGACGCTGGTCCTGGCCCCGATCGACCGGTCCCGGCTGCCGGTCGTGCTCGCCGGGGAACTAACCGACGCCGAACACCGGGTCGTCATCGCCCGTCGCGTGCACAACGACGCTGTGCGGGACACGCTGGCGCTGCGGCGGCGGCGGAAGGTGCGCTACTTCAAGCTCGCCGGGACCGCGCCGCTGCCGGAGTACTTCGAATTCGCCGAGCCGGACCTCTGAGGCAGACTGAGCAGCATGACGACCGAACCCGATGCCTGCGCCGTCGCACACGGCGAGGTCGAAGAGCCGCCCGCGGAACGGACCCTGGTGGCCGTGTTCGCCTCGCCGGTGGCCCGGTACCTGCTGCGCTACGCGGCCGATCTGGGCTACCGTGCCGTGCTGTTCGAGCCGGACGAAGCGCGGGCCAGCGATGCGCCTGACGGCGTCGAAGTCCGCACCACCGCGCCGGCTCCGGGAGCGGACGCGGACGTCGTGGTGACCGACCACCACCGGCCGGAACTCGGGACGGTCCTGCGGGCCGCACTGGCGACGCCCACGCGGTGGGTGGGCGTGCTGGGCAACCCGCGGCATCCGGGGCCGCACGGGGAAGCCCTGCGGGGGCTGGGCGTTTCGGAACCGGACATCGCCAGGGTGCACCGGCCGGTCGGGCTGAACATCGGCTCGCGCACCCCGGCGGAAATCGCGATCGCGACGCTGGCCGGGCTGGTGGCGGACCGCAACGGGCGACCGGGCGGCTTCGAGTTCTGACCGCCGCGCCCACCGAGGTTCGTCCGTGAGG
>NZ_LWSF01000004.1:748594-802349 GCF_001651785.1 Amycolatopsis sp. M39 | reverse complement strand
CAACCGCCCGATAAACGCCACGCCGCCCCGGTATCACAGCTAACGCCCGACCACGCCACCGGGTTTCGAAACACCCTCTCCGGGTTCCCCTCACGGATTTCGCCCGGGTCAGGTCGGGACCGCCGCCCCCTCCGGCATCGGCTCGAACCGGGCGTGCCGCCGCGTGAACGTCGCCGTCCCCGAGGTCAGCGAGCGCAGGTCCACCGCGTACCGCAGCAGTTCCGCCGCGGGCACCTCGGCGTGCACCACGGCGTGCCCGCCCTCGCTGGATTCCGTGCCCAGCACCCGGCCGCGGCGGGAGGACAGGTCGCCCAGCACCGTGCCCAGGTGTTCGTCCGGCAGGCTCACCTCGACCGTGTCCAGCGGTTCCAGCAGCGAGATCCGGCTGGCCGCCGCGGCTTCCCGCAGGGCCAGCGCGCCCGCGGTCTGGAACGCCGCGTCCGACGAGTCGACGCTGTGCGCCTTCCCGTCGGTCAGGGTCACGCGCACGTCCACCACCGGACAGCCGTCCTGGACGCCGCGTTGCAGTTGCGCTCGCACGCCCTTCTCGACGCTCGGGATGAACTGGTGCGGCACCGCACCGCCGACCACCTTGTCCACGAACTCGAACCCGCCGCCGCGCGGCAGCGGCTCGACCTCGATGTCGCACACCGCGAACTGCCCGTGCCCGCCGGACTGCTTCACGTGCCGTCCGTGGCCGCGGGCGGGTTTCGCGAACGTGGAACGCAGGCTGATCCGCACCGGCTCGGTGCCGACGTCCGCACCGCCCGCGCGCAGCCGCGACAGGACGACCTCGGAATGCGCCTCGCCCATGCACCACAGCACCAGCTGCCCGGTTTCCGCGTTGCGTTCCAAGCGCAGGGTCGGGTCGCCCGCGACGAGCCGGGACAGGTTGCGGGACAACGTGTCCTCGTCGCTGCGGGACTTCGCGACGACGGCGACCGGCAGCAGCGGTTCGGGCATCCGCCACGGCTTGATCAGCAGCGGATCGTCCGGCGACGACACCGTGTCGCCGGTTTCGGCGGAACCCACTTTGGTGAGCGCGCACAGATCGCCCGCGACGCAGAACGGCACCTCGCGCAGGTTCGCGCCGAGCGGCGAGTAGAGGTGGGCGACGCGTTCGTCGGCGTCGTGGTCTTCGTGGCCGCGTTCGGCGAGGCCGTGGCCGGAGACGTGCACCGGATTCTCGGGCCGCAGGGTCCCGGAAAACACCCGGACGAGCGAAACTCGTCCCACATACGAATCGACCGCGGTGCGCACGACCTCGGCGGCGAGCGGCCCGTCCGGATCGGCCGACAGCGCGGCGTGCTCGGCGCCGTCGGGGCTGGTCACGCCGGGCGGGGTGTGCTCCAGCGGCGAGGGGAAGGCCCGCACGATGCCGTCGAGCACCTCGGCGAGCCCGATTCCGCTGGTCGCGCACACCGGGATGACCGGGTGGAACGAACCGCGCGCGACGGCCGTTTCGAGATCGGCGATCAGCACGTCCTCGGCGATCTCCTCGCCGCCGAGGTAGCGGTCCATGAGGGTCTCGTCCTCGCTCTCGGCGATGATGCCCTCGATCAGCTCGTTGCGGGCGGCGGCGAACTCCTCGGCCACGGCCGGGCCCGCGTCGCCCACGCGCGGCGGGTAGCCGGCGGAATAGTCGTAGCGGCGCTGGGTGACGAGCCCGGCCAGGCCGTCCGGCACGGGAAGGTACAGCGGCAGCACGCCCGCGCCGAAGGCGGCTTGGCAGGCGGCGATCTCGGCGAGCGCGTCGGCGCGATGGTGGTCGAGCCGCGACACGACGACGGCGCGCGGCATGCCCACCGACGCGCACTCTTCCCACACGGCGACGGTGGCGGCGTCCACGCCCTCGGCGGCGCAGACCACGAAGAGCGCGGCGTCCGCGGCCCGCAGCCCGGCGCGCAGTTCGCCCACGAAATCGGCGTATCCCGGGGTGTCGATGAGATTGATTTTGTGCCCGGCGTGCAGCACCGGGGCGACCGAAAGCCCGACCGAGCGCTGCTGGCGCACCGCCGCGGGGTCGTGGTCGCACACCGTGGTGCCCTCCACGACCGAACCGGCGCGCGGCACCGTGCCGGACGCGGCGAGCAAAGCCTCGGTGAGCGTGGTCTTCCCGGAACCGGAAGGCCCGACGAGGACGACGTTGCGCACCTTGGCGGGGTCGGCCACAGCGACGGCGGCCCCAGGGTCGGTACTCCTGTTCTGCTTGTCGGCCATGACGGCCTCCTCAGCGACGGCGGATGGTGCGACTGTGTCCCCGATCACACACCCGGGACCCGCCGGGAAGCAAGGCGATCGGCTCGGGACCAGCCGTTCGCTCAGCGCGGGGTCCCGGCGGCCCGGACCGGCCGATTCCACCGCGGACAGCTGTATTCGCACTTTCCACAAAGGATTCGATGGCGCATTCCCGCCGGATTCATCCGGAACGCCGGACTGCTGCCGAGGTGGGCGAGTGGCGATTCTTGGGCGGAAAGAGGAATTTCCGGAAATCGTGCACCGAGAATCGGGACGGAGGCGCCGAAGTTGACAACTTAGCGACCTTCGTCGGTTGTCCGGAGTGGGAAAAAACCCGACTCTTGGCGAGGTTCGATCCCATTCCACTTCCGAATCCGGCCCCCACCCCCGGGTCTGATCCGGCCTGTCCGGAGGAGAACACCGCCGATGAAATCGCGCCGACCGCTCGTGCTGCTCGCAGCCGGGGTCCTGGCCGGGGCCGTCACCACGGCCACCGCCGCCCACGCGCAACCGCTCGAACCGCAGAGCCCGCAGGCCGCCGAAGCCATGGCGGCCACCGCCGCGCAGGAGCTGGTCGCCTCCCGGCCCGCCGCGCTGCACGCAGGCAAGGACGACGTTTTCCAGCAGCACAAGGTGATCTCCTCGACCAACGGCCTGAAGTACGTGCCCTACGACCGCTCGTACCATGGCCTGCCGGTCATCGGCGGCGACTTCGTCGTGGCCACGAACTCCGCCGGGCAGGTGCTCGCCACCTCGGTCGCGCAGACCGCCGCGATCGACCTGCCCAGCACGTCGCCGAAGCTGACCGCCAAGCAGGCCGAAGCGATCGCCCGCACCCAAGTGCCCACTGTGGACAGCGTGCGGCCCGCGACGCTCGCCGCTTACGCTTTGGGCAGCCCGAAACTCGCCTGGACGACCCGGGTGAGCGGGCGGAACGCCGAGGGGCCGAGCAAGCTGGACGTCGTCGTCGACGCGACGACCGGGAAGATCCTGCACACGCAGGAGCACGTGGCCTACGGCGACGCGCAGGGCGTGTGGAACGGCCCGGAGCCGCTGCACCTCGACACGTCCTCGGACGGCGCGGGCGGTTACTCGATGACCGATCCGGCCATCGCGAACCTCAGCTGCCAGGACGCCGACACCCAGCAGACCTTCACCAAGCCGACCGACAGCTGGGGCAACGGCGACGAGACCGACCGGGAAACCGGCTGCGCCGACGCCCTCTACAGCATCCAGCAAGAGAACAAGATGCTGACGCAATGGCTGGGCCGCAACAGCTTCGACGGCAACGGCGGCGCCTGGCCGATCCGCGTCGGCCTCAACGAGCAGAACGCCTACTACGACGGCACCCAGGTCCAGATCGGGAGCAACACCGCGGGCCAGTGGATCGGCTCGCTCGACGTGGTCGGCCACGAGTTCGGCCACGGCATCGACGACCACACCCCGGGCAGCATGTCCGGCGCCGGCACCCAGGAATTCGTCGCGGACGTCTACGGCGCCGCGTCCGAATGGTTCGCCAACGAGCCCGCGCCGTACGCGGTCCCGGACTTCCTGGTCGGCAACCAGGTGAACCTCGTCGGCAGCGGGCCGATCCGCAACATGTACGACCCGTCCCAGCTCGGCCACAAGAACTGCTACGACGACTCGATTCCCGGCACCGAGGTGCACGCCGCGGCCGGCCCCGGCAACCACTGGTTCTACCTCCTCGCCGAGGGGTCGAACCCGGCCAACGGCCAGCCCGCCAGCCCGACGTGCGACAACTCGACGGTGACCGGGCTCGGCGTGCAGACCGCCGTGAAGATCTTCTACAACGCGATGCTGCTCAAGACCAGCGGCAGCTCCTACCAGAGCTACCGGACCTGGACGCTGACCGCGGCGAAGAGCCTCTTCCCGAACAGCTGCACCGAGTTCAACTCCGTGAAGGCGGCCTGGGACGCGGTGAGCGTGTCCGCCCAGCCGGACGAGCCGACCTGCGGCGCGGTCGGTGCGGCCAATTCGCACGCAATTTCCGCTCGATGAGCCAAAGCTGATTTCCCGCCGACGGGAGAGGGCGACGAGCACTCGTCTCCCTCTCCCGGTCGGTATTTTTCCTGCCGGAAGACGTGTCGTTCTTCGATCGCGGAAAATCCCGACCGGGAAATTCGCTGTGCGGTTTTCCCGGAACGGTTACGGCACCCCGGCGAGGCGGAGCAGGGCCGCCGTCGCCGCCGCGGCGAGCACGACCGCCACGAACGGGGCCTTCCGCCACGCGAGCACCCCGCCCACCAGTACTCCGGCCGGCCGGGCGATCCCGGCGAATTCCTGCCCCTGGGTCAACGCGCTGGTCGCGACCAGCGCGGCGAGCAGCACCACCGCCGACAGCGTCATCAGCCGCTCGGCTCGCGGCGACAACCGCACTTTCGCGCGCAGCAGCGGCCCGGCGAGCCGGAACGCGAACGTGCCCGCCGCGAGCACGAGTGTCGCGATGATCAGTTCCGCGCCGTCCATCAGTGCGCTCCTTCCAGGGACTTCGGCTCTTTCGCCGCGGCGCCGGCGACCACCCCGGCCAGCGCCAGCAGCACCGGCAGGCCCGCCGGGAGCAGGGGAGTGGCCGCGAGCGCGACCACCACGCCGATCAGCACCGGCAGCCGGGACGCCCGGTCCTTCAGCGACGGCAGCACGAGCGCCAGCAGCACCGCCGGGAAGGCGGCGTCCAGGCCGAACGCGTCGGTGTCGCTGATCGCGGACCCGGCGAACGCGCCGGCCACGACCCCGAGGTTCCAGCACACGAACAGCCCGGTGCCGCACGCCCAGTACGCCGCCCGCCGCCGGGCCGCGTCGCGCTGGGCGAGCGCGAACGCCACCGATTCGTCGATCATCAGGTGGCTGCCTGCCAGCCGCCCGAGCAGTCCGCGCCCGAGCGCGTCGCCGACCGCGAACCCGAACGGCACGTGCCGCGCGTTCACCAGCAGCCCGGCGGCGACCGCGGCGAGCGGATTGCCGCCCGAGGCGACGATGCCGACGAACATGAACTGCGACGCGCCGGCGAAAACCAGCAGGGACAGCAGCATCGGCGCCCACAGCGGGAAGCCGGAACCCACTGCGATGGCGCCGTAGGACACGCCCACGAGGGCGTCGGCCAGGCATACGAGACCGATGTCGCGGGCGAGGCCGCGGTCGAGTGTTCGCCAAATCGAACGCATAGTGTCCTATGCTGAACACGTCGGGGCCTGTTCGTCAAGGCGAACGAGAAGACTGATGGAGCGAACACACATGCCGAACGAGAGCACAGGCGCGCCGCTGGACATCATCGCGGCGTCCCTGCGCCGCGAGCGGGCCCGCGCCGGCCTCTCGCTGACCGAGGTCGCGCGCCGGGCAGGCCTGGCGAAATCCACCCTGTCCCAGCTGGAATCGGGATCGGGCAACCCGAGCGTGGAGACGCTGTGGGCACTCGGCGTCGCGCTGGACGTGCCGTTCTCCCGGCTGGTCGAACCGGAGCGGCAGGAGGTGAAGGTGATCCGCGCGGGCAAGGGCCCGACGGTGTTCGCCGAACACGCCGACTACGCGTGCACGCTGCTGTCCGCGTGCCCGTCCGCCGCGCGCCGCGACATCTACCTGGTCAGCGCGGAGCCCGGCATCCCTCGGCGGTCGGACCCGCACATGAGCGGCGTGGTGGAGCACACCGTGCTGTGCGCGGGCCGCGCGCGGATCGGCATCATGGACGACCCGGTGGAGCTGCTGCCGGGGGACTATATCTGCTATCCGGGCGACGTGCCGCACATCTTCGAGGCGCTGGAGCCGGGGACGTTCGGGGTGGAGATCTCCGAATACAACTGACAGCGGGGCGCGCCATGGCAGGCAAGGCGACGGGAACCGCGGCCGGGCCGATGACGACCGCGGCCGTGGAACGGCACTTCCCGGCCGGGCGGCGGCTGACCGACGACGAACTCGCGGCGCGAATGCGGCCGGCCGGGATGCGTGCCGCGGCCAGGCCGGCCCGCTGGGCGCCGCTGCGGATCGGCTGATCGCCGTCGCGGAGAAGGACAGCTCCGGAATCTGCGCCGGGATCGCGTGCGGCAAACGCTATCTCGACGAGCGGCTTCGCGACGCGCTGCGAGCGGGCGCCGACAGCGTCGTGGTCCTCGGCGCCGGGCTGGACACCCGCCCGGCCCGCATCGCCGTTCCCTCGGGCGTCCCGGCGTTCGAGGTGGACCATCCGGGCCAAGCAGGCGCGGCTGCCCTCGTACCCGGTGACGCAGGTGCCGGTCGACACCGACGACCTCGGCAGCGTCCTGGCCGGGCATGGCTGGCGCCCCAGAGGCCGGACTGTGTTCCTCTGGGAAGGCGTCACCCAGTATCTGGCCGAGGCCGCAGTGCGGGCGACCTTCGACGCGCTGGCCACGGCGGGCGCCAGGAGCACGCTGTTGTCCACATTCGTTCCTCGACGGCACGGAGATGTACGACGCGCGGAAGCTGTACCGGCGGTTTGTGGCCAAGCGGCCGCCGCCGTGGCGCTGCGGGCGGTTTCCCGAAGCGGTCGCCGATATGTCGTTCCCACGGGGCGCGCGCTGCCGGTCCCGGAGATCGGGCGCTGCGTCGAGGCCGGGAAGGCCTGACCGCGCTTGTCCTGAAGGACTTCCGCTTCCCCGGTCCTGGGGGAGGCTGTACACCGGCGACCGGATAGCGCAGAGTCCCTGTCGGACGAAACCATCGGCCAGGAGGTGTGATGACCGGCGAGGAAATCGTGCTCGGTCCCCTGCCCCAGGGGATCACGCCCGCCCGCGAAGGCATGCGGAACAAGGTGTGGAACGTGCTCGGCCACACCTACTCGATGAAGGCGGCCAGCGAGTCGAGCTTCGCGTTCGAGACCCTCGACCCGCCCGGCACCGGGGTGCCGCCGCACGTCCATCCGACGCAGGACGAGCACATCTACATCCTGGAAGGCGTGTTCACCCTTTACCTCGACGGCCGATGGGAGACCGCCGGTCCCGGCGACACCGTGCGGATGCCGAAGGGGCTCCCGCACGCCTATTACAACCGCGGCGAGGGCATGAGCCGGGGGCTGTTCTGGGTGAGCCCGGCCGGGAAGCTGGCGACGCTGTTCGACAAGCTGCACAACCTGACGGACCCGGCCGAGGTGGTCCGGGTGTCGGCGCTGCACGACGTCGACTTCCTGCCGCCCGGTTCGGTGGCGGGCGCCTGAACTCAGGTGCGGTTCACCTGCTGCTGGGACGCCCCGGAAACCTGCGCGTAGCCGCTGACGATCGCGTCGAGCGTCGCCGCGTCGATGACGTCCTCAAGACGGTCGAAGCCCTCCGGCGCGCGCCGTTCGACCTCGTCGATGACGTTTTCCGGGCCGCCCCGGCGGTTGCGCAGCACGATCTCGCCGGTGGCCGCCAGCCGGCCGGCATCGTAGGCGCGCAGCGCCTCGACGGGATCGGCGTGCCGCGTCAGCTGTGCGGCGAGGCTGGACGCGTCGAGAATCGCCTGGCCGGCGCCGTTGGACCCCATCGGGTACATCGGATGGGCGGCGTCGCCGAGCAGCGTCACGCGTCCGTGCGACCAGGCGGGCAGCGGGTCCCGGTCGCACATCGGGAACTCGAAGATCTCCTCGGTGGCCTCGGCCAGCGCGGCGTGGTCGACCTCCGGGCACCGGAACCGCCCGACGTGCCGAGCCAGTTCTGCCCGATCGCCGGGTTTGGCCCAGTCCTGCCGGTCCGGGGGAGGGTCGCCGGGCCGGCCGGTCCGGACGCAGACCGCCCAGTTGGTGAGCCGGGTGCCCGCGCTCCGGCCCGGTCCGATCGGGTAGAGCACCAGCTTGGCCTCGGTGCCGCCGGAGACGATCATCGAAGCGCCGCCGCCGAACTCGGGCCAGTCGGTGGCGCCGCGCCACATCAGGACCCCGTTCCAGCGCGGCGGACCCTCATCGGGAAACAGCAGGGACCGCGCGGCCGAGTGAATCCCGTCGGCCGCCACCAAGACGTCCCCGGCCACGGTCACCGCTTCGCCGCTTTCCCGCTCAGCGAAGTGCGCTCGCACGCCCCGCGTGTCCTGAGCAAACCCGGTCAGCCGGTGTCCGGTCCGCACCGCCTCGGGGCCCAGCCGGGCCTGGACCGCTCGCCGCAGCATGTTCTGCAGCCTGCCCCGGTGCAGGCAGTACTGGGGGAGCGTGAACCCGGCGTCCAGCCCGCACGGCTTGCGCAGGATCACCTGCCCGAGCCGATGGGTGTAGAACAGCTCGCGGGTGCGGATCCCGATTTCGTCCAGCTGGCCGAGCAGCCCGAGCGCGGCGAGTTCCTTGACCGCGTGCGGCAAGGCGTTGATCCCGACGCCGAGCTCGCCGATCCTGGTGCTCTGCTCGTACACCGTGCATTCGATGCCTTCGCGGTGCAGCCGCAGGGCCGCGGTCAGCCCGCCGATGCCCGCTCCGGCGATGACGACCTTCACGTGCTGCCTCCCGTCCTCGACTGCCCAGGGTGGCGGAGAGCGGGGTGGCGCGCTACCGCCGACCAGCGGCGCTGGGTCTGTTGGGCGGGGCCGCATCACCTCGCCGACGTCGCCACAGCACGACCTCCGCAACGCCTGCGAAGGCCGCGAAGGTCGCGAAGCAGCGCCTGAACAGAGGATCGAGCGACGTTCCTTCCTCAGCCGGAAGGCACCGTCCCAGCAGGGTTCCCGAGAATCTCTTCGGCCAGCAACGCGGCCTGCGTCCGGCTCTCCACCTGAAGCTTCGCGAGCAGGTTGCCCACGTGCGCCTTCACTGTGCGCTCGGCCAAGCCCAGCTCGGCGGCGATGTCGCGATTGGACAGTCCTCGCCCGAGCAGGAGCAGGACGTCGCGTTCCCTCGGGGTGACTCCCTCGGCCGCCGGCGCGCGGAGGGCCGCGGCGACCGCCGGGCTCATCGCCGTGATTCCCTCGTGCGCGGCGCGGACCGCGGCCGCGAGTTCCGCGCCGGTGCTGTCCTTGAGCACGAATCCGCTCGCTCCCGCGGCCAGGGCGCGGCGGATTTCGCTTGCGCGGCCGATCGTGGTGAGCATGACGACCTTCGGCCCCCGGACCCGGTGCAGGACTTCGATTCCGTCCGTTCCCGGGAGGTAGAGGTCCAGCAGGACGACGTCCGTGGCGGGATCCAGCGCGGAGAGCAGGCCGGCGCCGTCAGCGTGGGCGCCGAGGACGTCGATGTCCGGCTGGGCGCCGAGGATCAGCGCGAGGCCCTCCCGCACCAGCGCGTGGTCGTCGACGACCCGGACCCTGATCACCACGGCAGTCTACGCTCGCTTCGTGCGTTGGTTCCGCGACCGGAAATCGTTGCTCGACCTGGGAACCGCCGTGCTCGTCGCGGTCTTGCTCGCGGTGGGCGGGGCGTGGCCGCCCGCGACGGGGTGGGACGGCGTCGCCCTCGTGTCCGCGCAGGTCCTGCCGCTGGCCTTCCGCCGCCGGTTCCCGGGGTGGGTGCTCGCCCTCGTCACCGCGGCGACGCTTGCCCGGCTGCTGACGACCCAGCCGCACAACATCGACTACGTGCCGGTGCTGATCGCGTTGTACACAGTGCCGAGCGCACGCCGGGCGTCGGTGCGATGGGGGCTCGGCGGGCTTTCCGCCGCTGCTCTCGGCGCCGCCATGACCGTGTCGAGGGGTCCGGTGGACGGTGCGCTGCTTGCGGTCGCGGTCTGCGTCGTGGCGTGGCTGCTCGGGACCGAGCGGCAGCGGCATGCCGCCGAGCGCGCGGAGTTCGCGGCGCAGCGCACGCGGTTCCAGTTGGAGCGCCTGGCCGCCGAACGCCGGGAGCAGACCGCGCGACGGCTGCACGACACGCTCGCGCGCACCACCACGGTGATGCTCGTGCAGGCCGAGGCGCTCCTCGCGGTCGGCGAGCTGACCAGCACGGACCGCGCCAGGGTGGACGCGATGCTCGCCGCCGGACGGGACGCGCTGGGCCAGGTCCGCGAAACCCTGCGCGAACTGCGGGACGACGGGCAGCAGCAGCCAGGACCGGCGGTCGCTGCCGTGCTCGCCGAGCTGACCGCGGCCGGTCTCGTGATCGAAGAAGAGCCCGCGCTGCACCGGATTCCGGACCAGGTCCGGGATCTCGCCGACCGGATCGTCTCCGAAGCGGCCATCAACGCCTTGCGGCACAACGGTCCCGGCGTCCGGCTGCGGGTCGAGGTCGAGGTGGCCCCGGAGTCCGTCCGGATCGTGGTGCGCAGCGACCGGATCGGGCATCCGACGACCGGCACCGGGTACGGACTGGACAGCCTGCGCACCCAGCTCGCCGCCCGGGGCGGTTCGCTCGCCGCGGGGCCCGAAGGAGAGGGCTGGTCGGTCGCGGCGGTCATCCCTTGCCTCGCAGTGCCAGCAGTTCCGACACGGTGACGAACCGGTAGCCGAGCGCCCGCAACCGGTCGACAGCCGGTCCGATGGCCTGCCGGGTCTGCTCGCGCCCCGGGTACATGGCGTGGAACAACACGATCGACCCGGGGCGCACGTGCGTCACGGTGTAGTCGGCGATCGCCGCGGCGCTGCGGTCGATTTCGGGGAAGGAGTTCGGTTCGACGTCCCAGGTGATCGTCTTCCGGTCGTGCTCGTGCAGGTAGTACGGCAGCGCGAACAGCTTCTTGCCGTTCGGCGGGCGGACGGTGATTTCGCCGGGGTAGCCGGTGGCGCGGATCAGCGCGTCGGTGCGTTCGATCTCGCTCGCCGCGTACCCGGGCGTGATCAGCAGCATGCGTTCGTGCGAGTAGGTGTGGTTGCCGATCTCGTGGCCCGCCGCGGCGATCGCGCGGCCGAGATCCGGATGCGCCGCCAGCTCAGACCCGATGAGGTAGAACGTCGCGTGGACGTCGCGCGCGGCCAGGGTGTCGAGGACCGGTTTCACCCCGGCGGGGCTGGGACCGTCGTCGAAGGTCAGCGCGACCGCTTTCTCCGGCGTCTCCACGCGGGCGGTGAGGCCGCCGAAGAACTGGAACGTCCGGGAATCGGCGATCCGGAACAGGACGTAACCGCCGACGAGGATCAGCACCAGCACGACGGCCACGGCGATCAACCAGCGGCGAGCCCGTCTGGACAGGGAAAAGCGGATCATGCGGCGAGCTTGCCGACGGGGCTGTGGCGCGGGAAGCGGCGAAGGTACTAGTACTTCCGGCACCGGCACCGGCACCGGCACCGGCACCGGCACCGGCACCGGCGCTGCCGGGGGAGCCGTGGCCCCGCCCGCCGCGGGGCGGGGCCGGCGACGAACCGGTCAGGCGCGGATCTGCCTGGCTTGGCCGCTGCCGCCGATGGCGATCTTGCGCGGCTTGGCCTGCTCGGCGATCGGCACCCGCAGGGTGAGCACGCCCGCGTCGTAGTCGGCTTTGATGCTGTCGGTGTCGAGGGTGTCGCCGAGGAACAGCTGCCGGGAGAACACCCCGCGCGGGCGCTCGGAGACCTGGACCTCCGCGTCCTCGCCGTAGCCGGGCCGGCGTTCGGCCTTGACGGTCAGCACGTTGCGCTCGACGTCCAGGTCGATCGACTCCGGTGCGACGCCCGGCAGGTCGAACTGCACCACGTAGTCGTTGCCGGACCGGTAGGCGTCCATCGGCATCACCGCCGGACGGGCCGCGGTGCCGGTGGCGCCGAAGAACTGCTGGGTCAGCCGATCGAGCTCCCGGAACGGGTCAGTTCGCATCAACATGACCATGCGCCTCCCTTTCTCCTTCCTTCGTGTCCCGCCGGCAGGGCGGGTCTTCGCTTTGGGGGTTGTCGCGGGGATCCGGTCCCGCCGGACGCGAACGGCGGGACCGGAACCAGTTCGGGTGAAAAGCAGCTGTGCCGGGCTGGGCGGCCGCGGGACCGCGTCGCGACACGCACTGCCGGGGCCGGGCGAGCCTCCTCGGCCAAGCGTCGTGGCAGACCGCCCCGGCCCGTCGCGCCGGGTTCTCACCTCCCCGGCGATGGCACGGCTTTCGTGCTGCCGCTTGGCCTCGGAGGAGAACGCTCTCGATGCTCCGGGGGCCACGCCCGGCACCAGCACGGCGCACCCGGCCCGGCTGGATCGGCCTGGCGGCTGGTGGTGTCCGGCATCGTCGATCACTCCCCGGCTACATGGTTTCGGCACCCAGGTCAGCTGTCGCGGCTACTATTTCTATAGCGCTCACTGAAGATTATGTCAAGCAGAGAGTTCACATAATCTTAAGCCGGTCCCGGAGAGAAGGACTGCCCGGCTGGCACGACCGGGCAGGCTGCCGAAATGCCGGGCGTGCAGCGGGCCTTCCCGCGCAGCCTGGACACCGCGGCTGTCGTGCGCTCGGGCGTCGCCGCTGTTCCCGCCGCCAGCTGACCCGGCGGTGCGGCTGCGCGAACAACTGGACGAAGGCCGCTCTCTCGTGTCGGCCGCCCGGATCAGCGGCTTGCCGGACGAACTCGCCGCCGCCCACGACAGCATCGCAGGCCTCCGCGCCCGGCTTGGTGAACGCTGACCGCGCGGGACCTGATTCCCTTGTCCCGCAAAGCAATTACCGGCCGCGACGACCGTCCGCGCGGGCTCCGGCCGTCGCGCCGGTAGTGTCGTTCCGCATGACCGCCACCGAGATCACCGCTGACCTGGTCCGCGACCTGCTCCAGCAGCAGCACCCGGACCTCGCCGGTCTGCCGATCCGCGAGGTGGCGGGCGGCTGGGGCAACCAGATGTGGCGTCTCGGGGACGAACTGGCCGTCCGCATGCAGCGCATGGACCCCACCCCGCAGCCGCAGCTCAAGGAGCGCCGGTGGCTGCCGGTCCTGGCCCCGCGCCTGCCGCTTCCGGTGCCGGTGCCGGTGCGGTACGGCGAACCGTCCGGGCGTTTCCCCAAGTACTGGACCGTGCTGACGTGGGTCCCCGGAGAACCGCTCGACCGCGGCACGATCAGCCGCGGCACGCACGCGGCTGACACTCTGGCGGACTTCCTCCGGGCGCTCCACGCGGAAGCTCCCGCCGACGCGCCGATCGCCGCGGATCGCGGCGCCCATCCCCGGGAGTGCACGAGCGGCTTCGAGAAATTCCTCGGGGCCGTTGCCCTCGACGGCATGGAGGACGACGTCCGGGCAGTCTGGGACGACGCTGTCGCGGCCCGTGCGCGGGAGAGCCCTCCGGTGTGGGTACACGGCGACCTGCATCCGGCGAATGTCGTTGTCTCGGAAGGAACCCTCTCGGGAATCGTGGACTTCGGCGACCTGTCCGCCGGTGATCCGGCGTGGGATCTCGCCGCCGCCTGGGTGGTGCTGCCCGCGGGCACGGCCGCGCGGTTCTTCGAGAGCTACGCGCGGGCGGACGAGCCGGCGATCCGGCGCGCCCGCGGGCTGGCCGCGATGAAAAGCCTCTTCCTGATCCTCCTGGGGCAGAACGGGGAGCAGGGCCTTCCCGGCGGAAAACCGCACTGGGGACCGGCGGGCCGGGCGGCGCTGGATCGGGTGCTGAAGGGTCTGTGACGGGTCAGTCCCACCACCGCGCGACGGCCAGCTCCCGGCGTGCGGCTTCCACGTAGAATTCGCGCGGGACGGTGTGCTGCTCGGCCAGATGTTCAGCCGGATCCCCGAGCGCTTCCCGCGCGAGCGAGCCCAGCCTGGCCTCGATCTGCTCCGGGTCCGGCGGCACGACGGCGCGGACCGCGTCCGGGGTGATGCCGCACACCGCTTCGGCCACCGGATGTCCGTCGATCGAGTAGAGCACATCCCGGCAGGCCGGATTGACTTCCTCGTCGCCGTCGAAGCCCGCCGCGAGGGTCCGGTCATCGGCTCCGGTCAGCTGCCAAGCCGATTTCAGGACGACCGGCCACCAATCCAGGTCGCAGTAGTCCCTTTCCGGAATCGAGGTGAAGGAACACAGCCCGCCGAGCGTTTCCACCGACTGCCGGCAGGCGGCGAGGTGCGCCGCGGGGATGCGGGCGAGCTGCTGGGTCACGGCCATGCGGTGAGGAGGGTCCACGAAGGATCAGTCGCCGGCACCAGACGCCGCGAGGGCTTCGGCCGCGATGCGCAGGGGGCCTTGCCCGCTTCGAGATCCGGATGCGTTGTGCCGGAACCGTTCGCAGCGCAGCGCCTTCCTGACGATGCCGATGTATTCGCGCGTCCGCTGCACCGGTTTTCCGAAAGGGACGCTATGCCGACCTCCGCCACCTGCGGGCCGCGAACGCCGAGCCCGATTTCCCTCGTCGCCGACACCTGACAGGTTCCCGGTGCGCGGGAAGCTCCCTTTCGTCCATTGTGGAGGCAGGTCCCGCCGGACGCCGCCGGCGGCTCAGAGCTTCGCCGCGAGTTCCGTCCAGCCGGGAGCGCCGATCCGGACGAACATCGGCGTCGTGTCCAGCGGAGCCGAGTAGTCGCGCAGCGTCCGGCCGCCGATCTCGACCCGTTTGGTGTGCGGGTCGAACCACAGCCCCTGCGGCAGCGCGATGTCGCGGGAGGCGCCCGCCGTGATCATCGGAGCCGCCAGCAGGGCGGGGCCGAGCAGCCATTCGTCGTCGACGGTGTCGAAGCGGTGGTCGGCGGGGAAGTCGAAGTACACCGGCCGCATGATCGGCGTGCCGTCCGCGACTGCCTGCTGTACCTGGGTTTTCAGGTAGCCCGCCAGCTTCGCGTGGGTGCGGACCGCGTCGGCGTACAGCTTCGCGGTGTCGGCCGGGTAGGCGACCGGCTTGCCGGTCGTGGTGTCGACTGTCGTCACCGGGGACGTCGACGCGTACATCAGCGGCATCAGCGACGCGGCCTGCGCCCAGCGCACGAGCACCTCGCGCGACGGCGGCGGCATGCTGTTCGAGCCGCCGATCATGTCCGTCTCGACGAACGGATAGCCGTTGGCCGAGATCGCCGACGCCCGGCGCAGCGACGTGCGCAGGCCGTCCCACGTGGTGTCCGCGTCGACCGCCCGGATCACGAACCCGTAGCGCTGGTTGCCCCAGTGCGTGCGGATGCCCGCCCCCTGCTGGTCGAACGCGTCGGTCATGTCCGCGCCCAGCTTCTGGTAGTCCTGCGGGGTCAGGTTCCCGGTGGCGGCGCAGCGGTCGTCGAAGAAGCGGGTGTCGAACTTGAAGCCGTCGACGCCGTAGTCCGCCATCAGCTTCCGCAGGTTGCCGGTGTACCAGTCGCGGGCCTGCGGATTGCCGAGGTCGATGATGCCCGCGGTGCCGTTCCACCAGGTCACCGTGCACGGCTGGGCCGGGTTTCCCTTGGCGCGCACCAGATAGCCGTGGTCGCGGGCGTAGGCGTAGTTCGCCGAGTCCAGGTTGATCCAGAACGTGGTCCACAGGCCGAATTTCTGGCCCATGGCGTGGATGCCCTCGGCCAGCTTCTTCGGGTCCGGGAACGTCTTCGGGTCGAAGGTCAGGTTCCCGTAGCCGGATTCCCATTTGTCGTCGAGCTGCACGGTGTGCCCGGCGACGCCCGCCGCCTTCAGGTCCCGCGCCCACGAAAGCACCTTGTCCTGGTCGATGTCGCGGTAGTACTGCGCCCAGGAATTCCACAGTGGACTCGCGTACTCGGCGTCGGTCGCGTCGCTCTTGGCCGGTTTGCCGACCTCGCCGACGTAGTCGTCGTACACCGCGCGGCGGTTCGACTCCACGAACACCGTGCTCGAATATTCCGCGGAGTTCGTCACGGCCAGGTCGGCGCGCCCGCCTGCCATCGCGACCTTCATCGGCTGCGCGGTGCGGACGAAGAGCCCGACCGATTTCGAGGTGAAGAAATAGGGTTCCTGCATCATGTAGCTGGCGGGCGAGAACTCCGGCTCGTCCACCGTTCCGGCGGAAAGCGGGTACGGCTGGGCTTTCCCTTCGCTGGTTTCGCCGCCGCCGTACCAGTGCCCGGACGCCGCCAGGTCGAAGTGGGTCGCGCGCTGCCCGGCGGCCAGCCCGCCGACTGTCCACTTCAGATCGAACCGGTCCGGGTGCGGGGTGATCCGCAGGGTCACCGGGCGGCCCGCGGTGCTGTCGGCGGTGGCGACGACGGTCGCGCCGTCTCGCGAGATCGACCGCACGCGCGTGGCCACGCCGCCGTCGAAGGTGAAAGCGTCGGACGCGGTGCGCAGCAACTGTTCGCCGCCGCGCGAGAGGCTGATGCCCAGGCGGGTGGTGTCGATGCGCAGCTGGTAACCGGGCGAGCCGGGACCGCGCGGCACGGAGATCGACGAGAGCGGTTGCGCCGCGGCGGGAGTCGCGACGGAACTGGTGAGGATGAGCCCGGCCGCCGCGTACGCGAGTCGTCGAGGCACTGGAGCCTCCTATTCTGCGTGAAGATGCTCAAGGTGACGCTCGAACGTGCAGTAGTAAGCACGTTGCGCAGCGAATTTGTCAAGACCCCTCATGCTCGGGCGGGCTTGGGCGCGGCGTGCAGGTCCGTGCGGGGAGCCCTGGGGGAATCAGATTCCCCCAGGGCTCCCCGCACGGACTTCCGAGAGAGTGCAGCCGCGCGGCGTCAGGCGATCTGCACCGGGATCCCGGCGGCTTTGAGAGCGGCGGTGACGTCGGGATCGGCGTCGCTGTCCGTCACGACTTCGTGGACGTCGGAGATGTCGCAGATGCGCGCGAAGGCGCGGCGGCCGAGTTTCGAGCTGTCCGCCACCGCCACCACACGGGCGGCGTTGTTCACCATGAGCCGGTTGATGTCCGCCTCGCCCTCGTGGCAGGCGAACGCGCCCGCGGCGGGGTGCAGCGCGTCCACGCCGAGGAACAGCAGGTCCAGACTGAGCTGGCTGAGCACCAGGGTCGCCAGCGGCCCGCTCAGCTCGAAGGACTGCGGCCGGGCCACCCCTCCGGTGACGACGATCTTCATGTTCGGCCGCACCGCGAGCTCGTGGGCGATGTTGAGCGCGTTGGTCACGATGGTGAGGCCGGGGGCGTCGGCCAGGTCCGCGCGCATGGCCAGCGCCCGGGCCACGCCCGCGGTCGTGGTGCCGCCGTTGAGGCCGACCACCATGCCGTTGGACACCAGCGCCGCCGCCGCGGCGCTGATCCGCTGTTTTTCCGGGGCGTGGCGGGCGGTTTTGTACCGCAGCGGCAGATCGTAGGCCAGGTCGTTCGCGACGGCTCCGCCGTGGGTGCGGGTGAGCAGCTGCTGTTCGGCGAGGTGGTCCAGGTCGCGGCGGATCGTGGCGGCGGAGACGTTCAGCTCCGCGGCCACCTCTTCGACGTCGAGTTTCTCCCGCTTCGCCAAGAGGTCCAACAGTGTGCTCAACCGTTCGTGCCGAGCCATCGGCTGATGCTCCCTTCGAGCCGGTCCCGTCCCTGCGTGCCCGCCGCGGCGCCATTGTTCACCCCGCGGGCCCCTCGCGCTCATCCGGCCCCACCACCGGTTTTCATCCGGAAGTCGTACTCGGCGGGCAGCGGGCCGGCGGAGATCGCGTGCCACACATCGCTCAGCGACGTCTCGCCCTCGCGGATGCCGGGCACGGCGAAGCCGCGCTCGTACACCTCGCGCGCGCCGCCGGGATCGCCGAGCGCGAGCAAGGTCCGCGCTCGCAGCAACGCGAACCGGCCCTCGGCCGGCCACGGTTCGAGCAAGTGCCGTGCGGCGGCGGGATCTCCGGCGGCGAGGTGCGCGGCGACCGCCTCCAGCGCCAGCGGAGCCAGCTTCGGCAGCAAGCCGACCGCCCGCCGGTAGTGTTCCGCGGCACGCGCCGGATCGTCCTGGGCGACGGCGAGATTGCGCCAGGCCCAGCCGTTCGGCTCCGCATCGAGGGACCTGCGCCACGCGGCCGCCGCGCCGTCGCGGTCGCCTGCCGCCCAGCGCGCGATTCCCCGGTGGTACCAGGTGAGCCAGCCGGCGTCGGGCACCGCCTCCAGCAGTTCGGTCCAGTGCCGGTTGACCAGGGTGTCCGGTGGTTCGGCGGCGGGCTCGGCCCGGGGCGCCACGCCGTCGAGCAACTCCAGCCACGGCTGCTGGGCCGCGCCGAGACTGTCCTCGGGAAACGGCGTGCCGGGCAGTTCCGTCAGCATCCGGCGGGTTTCCAGCGCACCCCAGCCGGATCCGGCCGCCAGGAGTTCCCCGGGCGCGGCATCCGCGACCGCGCGCCATTCGCGCCACCGGCGGTCCAGTTCGTCGGCGGCAGGCAGCCCGGCGGCGACCGAAGCGAGCGCGGCGGGCCAGTCCGGTCCGTGCGCGATCTCCGGGTCGGCCGTGACCGGGCCGTAGCTTTCGAGCCAGTCCCACGAGGCGCCCGCGGGCAGCCGCAGGTGTTCGAGCTGCGTCCGGGCCAGCCCGGCCTGGATTTCGAGGTAGCCCTCCATGCCCGGGGCGAGCCAGTCCTGCCACCGCCGTCCGCCCGCGGATTCGCCCCACACGAACAGCTTCCGCCCGCGCAGCCGCGCCGTGGAAGCCTGGCCGAGCCCGTGCCCGCCGGAGTCGACGGCGGCGATCCACGGCGGCCCGTCGACCTCGAAGAAGTAGTCGGCCGCAGCCTCCGCCCGTGCGGGATAGGTGAGATCGCCCGCGACGTCGACGAGGTCGAGCCGCCCGGAGTAGCCGTAGTGCCACGCCTGCGCGGCCGGGGCCAGCACGCGGGTTCCGGCCGTCTGCGCCACCGCGGTGTTGGACCACCAGTACACCGGCACGTCGTGGGCGTGCGGATTGCGGATCCGCACGCCCACGAACAGCTGCCGCGATCCGCCGGGAAGCCAGAAATCCAGCTGGTACGGGAGATCGCGGGTGCGTTCCCACTCCCACAGCCGCAGCACCGGTTCGCCGCCGGGACCGGGCGCCGCGGCGGCGAACATCGGCGCGCAGGTCAGCGTGGTGTGCCCGGTGCTGCCGAGGTTCCACTCGACGCCGCCGGCGAACCACGCGTCGCGCAGCGCCAGGTTCGCCGGCTGGAACACCGGGTTGCGGTACACCAGGTCCCGGCCGGTTTCCTTGTCCAGCAACGAATACAGCCGCCCGCCGAGCCCCGGGAGAATGGTGGCGCGCAGCCGCTCGTTCTCCAGCACCAGCGCGGGCAGCCGCTGTTCGGTCCGGTCGCGGCCGTACCCGTCCTGCATCCGGCACGGCAGCACCGTGTCCAGCCTGCCGTAGGAAAGGTTCGCCGCCAGGTCCGCGGGCAGTTCGTCCACGTTGGACACCGAAGCCGCCGGTTCGGTCCGGAGCAACGGCGGCAACGGGTTCTCCGGGCCCAGTCCGGCCGCGGGGAGCACGAGTTCGGTGCGGGTGATCGTGCTCATGCGTCCGGCAGCCGTTCGCCGGTGGCGGCGTCGAACAAGTGCGCCGTGCCGGTCCGCGGGGCCAGCGAGATCTCCTCGCCGCGTTTCCACGGCGCCATGCCCGGGGTCCGGACGGTCAGCACCCGGTCCCCGGTCCGGCAGTAGAGATACTGGTCGCTGCCGAGTTCCTCGACCACTTCCACGACCGCGCGGTAGCCTGCGCCGCCGATGTCCCAGCCTTCCGGCCGCACGCCGACGACGATCCCCGGCCCGGTCAGCGCGGACCGCTGGGCCGGGGTGAGCGGGAGCGTGCCGTCGCCCGCCGCAGCGCCGGAACTGTCCGCTGTGGTCTCGATGAGGTTCATCGCGGGGGAGCCGATGAAACCCGCGACGAACACGTTGCGCGGCCGCTCGAACAGCCCGACCGGGGAGTCGCACTGCTGCAGCACGCCGTCGCGCAGTACGGCCACCCGGTCGCCCATGGTCATCGCCTCGATCTGGTCGTGCGTGACGTACAGCGTGGTGGTGCCGAGCCGCCGTTGCAGCGACGCGATCTGCGTGCGGGTCTGCACCCGCAGTTTGGCGTCCAGATTGGACAGCGGCTCGTCCATCAGGAACACGCTCGGCTCCCGCACGATCGCCCGGCCCATCGCCACCCGCTGCCGCTGCCCGCCGGAAAGCTTCGCCGGGCGGCGGTCGAGGAATTCGGTCAGGTCCAGGGTGGTCGCGGCTTCGCGAACGCGGCGTTCCCGTTCGTCCTTCGGCATGCGCGCGAGCTTGAGATGGAAGCCGATGTTCTCGGCGACGGTCATGTGCGGATAGAGCGCGTAGTTCTGGAACACCATCGCGATGTCCCGTTCCTTCGGCGGCAGTTCGGTGACGTCCTTCGCGCCGATGTGGATCGAGCCCTCGTCCACGCCCTCCAGCCCGGCGAGCATCCGCAGGGTGGTCGATTTGCCGCAGCCGGACGGGCCGACCAGCACGAGGAATTCGCCGTCGGCGACCTCCAGGTCGAGCCCGTCCACCGCGGGGCGCTCGACCCCGGCGTAGTAGCGGGTGGTGTCGGTGAAGCTCACGGTGGCCATCAGAGTCCTACTTTCCGGCGCCGAGGGTCAGGCCGGTGATGATCCGGCGGGCGAGCACGACGTAGAGCAGCAGCATCGGGAGCACGACGATCGCCACCCCGGCGATCAGCCCGCCGTACTCGGACTGGTAGCTCGCCGCGCCGTAGAAGGTGAACAGCGCGCGCGAGAGCGTGAAGTGGGCCTGGTCTTTGAGGAACACGATCGCCAGCAGGGTTTCGTTCCACAGCCCGATCGCGTTGAGCGTCAGCGCGGTGACCACGCCGCCGCGGGCCAGCGGGAGCACCACCGAGACGAACACCCGCGCCGGCGACGCGCCGTCGAGCACCGCGGCCTCTTCGATCTCCTCGGGCAGCGAGCGGAAGAACCCGGTCAGCAGGAACACCGTGAACGGGATCGACAGCGCGACGTAGAGCACGAACAGCCCGTACTGGTTGTCCAGGTGGATTTCGCTGAACGCCACGAACAGCGGGATGATCACGGTCTGGAACGGCACCCCCATGCCGATCGCGACGCCGTTGGTCAGCACGCCCGAACCGCGCACGCCGAGCCGGGTGAGCGCGTAAGCGCACGGCGCGGAGATCGCGACCGTGACGATCGTCGCCAGACCCACCAGGACCGCTGTGGACAGCACGGCGTCGCCGAATCCGGCGTTGTTCCAGGCGTAGACGAAATTCCGGAACGGCTTCCCGACGTGGAACCATTGGTAGGGCAGGGCGAACGGCTTGGTGAAGATCTCCACCGGCGTCTTGAACGACGCGGTGATCAGCCAGTACAGCACCAGCAGGTTGCCCGCGGTGAACAGCCACACGAGCACTGAGCCGAGCAGCCGCAGCGGGCTGAGCCTGCGGCTGCCGGGAGCCGGGCGGGGACGGCGCGGCGGGGTGCGCCGGGGCTTGCCCGGGGCGGAGCCGCGCGACGGCGCTTCCGTGACGGTCACAGGGTCTCCTTCAGAACTGGATGGCGTCACGGCGCATCAACCGGCGCAGGAGCACGACGAGGATCGAGACGAGCGCGATCATCGCGACCGCGCAGGCGCAGGCCGCGCCGAAGTCCGGCGTGCCGTTCGAGCCGAAGGTCCGGTCGAACACGTAGATGCCGAGCGTCCACGCCCGGTTCGGCGGGGCGTAGGTGCCGGGCCCGGCGAGCACGAAGACGAGTTCGAAGATCTTGAGCGCGTTGATCGTCCACAGCACCCCGGCCACGCCCACCACGTCCCAGGTGAGCGGGAGCGTGATGGAGCGGAACTTCTGCCAGGGCGAGGCCCCGCCGAGGTCCGCGTCCTCGTAGAGGTAGGGCGGGATCTGGTCCACCGCGGCCATCAGGATGGTGATGTAGAAGCCGGAACTGGCCCAGATCAGCGACGCGGTCACGACGCCGGTCACGTTCTCCGGCGCGAGGAACTTCGCCGCGTCCGCGCCGAGGTGCTCCAGCACGTAGTTGGCGAGCCCCTGCTTGCCCGGCTGGTACTTGAACACGAAGCCGAGGAACATGCCGAGCGCGACCGGGGCGACGATGTTCGGGAAGAACAGGATCGCCCGCACGATCTTCCCGCCGCGCATGTCCCGCAGCACCATGGTGAACAGGAACGCGAGCAGGAAGGTGCCGACGCCGCCGAGGAAGACGTAGACCAGCGTGTTGCCGAAGGCGTAGCGAAACGTTTCGCTCTGCCACATCCGCACGTAGTTCCCGACCCCCTGCGGCCGCGGCGTGTCGCCCGCCCCGGACCAGCTGGTGAAGCTGAGCACCACGGTCGCGATCGTCGGCAGCACCAGGAACGCGAGGTAGAGCGCCAGCGCCGGGGCGGCGAAGGGCCAGAACAGCTTGCGTTTGCGGCTCAGGTGCGGCCCGAGCGCGGGCCGCCGCCCCGCCCGGGCCCCGGTGACCGTGGTGAGCGCGGCCATCAGTGCTGGTTCTTCCAGAAGGCGGCGGACTTCTGCGCGAGCTGCGCCACGAACGCCTCCGGGGTCAGCTGTCCCTTGAGCAGCGCGGTGTCGGCGGGGTCGAACACGTCGGTCTGCCATTTGCCGCCCGNCCGCCCGCGATCGCGTCGATGCCGTCGTACTGCAGCACGTGCTCCTTCTTCTGGTCGTCCAGGACGGTCTTGACCGGCTTCAGGTCGTCCGGCACCGCGAGGTCGGGCCGGGGCACCAGGTTGTCGGCCACCGCGGGGATGCCGGCGAGGTTGCCCTTGTTGAGGAAGTAGGCGATGAACGCCTTGGCCGCGGCGGCGTTCTTGGCCTTCTTGGGCACGGCGAAGCCGATCGACATCTGCTCCACGGTGTCGTGCGTGGCGCCGGGCGGCATCGGGAACTGGAACGAGCCGTAGTCGATCTTCGTGCCCGCGCCCTGCTTGTCGAGGTATTCGCGGGTTTCGCTGGGCGCCCAGGTGCCGACGTACAGGAAACGCGCGTCCCCGTCCGCCCAGCGCTGCTGGATCTGCGGGAATTTGGCCGCGTCCCAGCCGTCGATGAAGTACTTCGAGATCCGCGCGGTCTGCGCGGCCGCCTCGCGGAACCCCGGCACGTCGGTCCACGCGCGGCCGGTCGGGTCCTGCGCCGCCTTCGCCAGCCCGCCCGCGCCGACGTAGCGTTCGGCGAGCTGGGTGAAGTAGTACATGTTGTAGAACGGGATGTCGCCGTCCTGGCTGACNTGGCTGACCGCCGCCTTGCCGTCCGCCTTCGCCTTGTCGAACAGGCCGATCAGCTCGTCCACGGTCTTCGGCTGGCCGAGCGCGCCGCCGGCGGCCTTGTCGTACCACCAGGCGCTGGACTGGATCTCGTAGGGCACGAGGAAGCTGTGCCCCTCGCGGTCCTTGTTCTGCGGGAAGTCGTACGAGGTGGGGGAGAGGACGTCCTTGACCGTCTTGTCGCCTTCGCCGACCTTCATGCCGAACACGTCGTCGAGGCTCTGCGTGCCGCCCGGGGTCATGATCGCCGCGCCGACCTTGCTGACGTCCTGGTCGAACAGGTCGGGCACGGTGCCGGTGTTGAGCGCCGGGACCAGGTTCTGGGTGTAGGCCTTGCGGCCCAGCCACTGCACGTCGACCTTCACGCCGGTCTTGTCCTGGAAGCACTTCAGCGCTTTGTGCAGCACCTTGCCCTGCGGCTCGTCCGCGGTCCACATGGACCAGTAGACGAGCTGCCCGCCGCCGGCCGGTTTCGCCGCCGGTTCCGGACAGGGCGAGGAAAGGAATTCGGCCGCGCCGGGGAGCGCGTTCTCCCCAGTGCCGTCGCCCGCCGCGTCCCCGCTGCCGCACCCGGCGAGCAGCAGCGTCGCCGCTAAGGTCGAGCCCACGAGCTTGTGAAACCGCATCAGCCACCACCTGATCGAGGTCGAAGACCACACACTGAGTGCGTGTTGCTGCGCATTTTTAGCCCTTACCAATCACTTGTCAACATTTTCTCCGAGGTTCGCGGTGGCATCGTGACCCACGGGCGGACCGGCCCTGTCCTGCGCGAAGGGGGTCGAATGGCGGGTTGACAGCGCAAAATCGAGCATCAAGACTGTGTGAACTTGTTCGTTCTTGTCGATTGTTGATGCCGATCGCCTGCGAGGAACCGAGCCATGTCACGCTTCCGCACTTCCCTGACCGCCGGTGCGGCCCTGGCCCTCACCGCCGGGACCTGCACCGCGCCCCTGGCCGCGCACGCCAACCCCGGCTACACCGTGTCGGTCGGGGCCGTCGCCGAATACCCGTTCCCGACCGACACCCCGGCCGCCCCGTTCCTCGACCGGGACGGGACCTTCCATTTCCAGCAGTCCGCCGCCCTCTACGGCAAGGACGGCCCGCGGGAATGGGACTTCTACACCGGCGCGGACTTCGACTCGGCGAAGCGCGACGCGGGCCTGAGCGACGCGGTGAACCCGGCCGAGCCGCGCGACCGCAACAACGACACGACCTGGCGGTGCGACACCAGCCCGACCGGCCGCGAGGCGACCGATCCGCCCGCCGGGTCGAGCTACACCCAGAAGAACTTCTGCGATCTCGTCGGGACCTGGGTCGACCCGGACACCGGCGACTGGTACGGCCTGGTGCACAACGAGTTCACTCCCGAACCCTTCGGCGCCTATTCGTTCTCCCACTACGACGCGATCGACTGGGCGGTCTCGGCCGACCAGGGCCGCACCTGGCGGATCGGCGGGCACGCGATCACGTCGCCGTACTCGACGAAACGCGGCGACACGGCGGCGTTCCCGAACCAGACCTTCGACTACGGCGACGGCGATCCGCGGCTGTTCGCCGATCCGAAGTCCGGCTACTTCTACGTCTACTACGGCTCCCGCGTCGTGACGAAGGCCGGACAGGGCGGCGGCGGGTTCAGCGGCCTCGCCCATGTGGCCCGCGCGCCGATGTCCGGGAAGATGGGCACCGGGACGTGGCAGAAGTGGTACGACGGCCACTGGTCGCAGCCGGGCGTCGGCGGCAAGGAAAGCAACCTCGTGCCCACGGACGTCGACCCGAACGGCTACACCCCGCCGGAGAAGGACTACGACCCGGCGCACACCGGCACCGCCGCCCAGCAGGTGGCCGCGGGCACGCTGCCGCGCAAATCCGACCTGTTCGTCATGAACATCGCCTACGACGCGCACCTCGGGCTGTATATCGGCGAGCCGGAGGCAGTCGATTCCGTGGGCCCGCAGCGGTTCTACGCGACCGAGGACTTGGCGAACCCGAAATGGCGGTTGATCGGCGACACCGGCTCTTACCAGGACCAGTCGTGGTACCGCTGGTTCGTCGACTCGGCGACCCGGACCACCGGGACGATCGTGGGCAAGACGTTCCGGTCCTATTGCTCGATCTCGTGCACGGACGGCCGTGACGGCGTCTACGCGGACGTGACCGTCACGTCCGCCGCGCCGGCCGCGTCCCCGGTCGACCCGCGCCGCGCCTACCGGATCGGCTCCGGCCGCGTGCTCGCCCAGTCCGGCCGCACCGGCACCACGTCCGTGTCCTCGTGGCTGGCCGGCGATCGGGCCGGCTGGCGGTTCACCCCGTCCGGTGACGGCTCCTACCGCATCACCAACGCCGCGAGCGGTCTGGCACTGGGCGTTCCGGCGGTCCCCTCCGGCCGCGCCTGGGGGACCGCGCCGAACCTGAGCGCCGGATCCGGCGTTGCCCAGCAATGGTTCCTGGTCCCGGCGGACGGCGGGACCCGGCTGGTCAACCGCTACAGCGGACTGGTGCTGGCGCTGTCGGCGGAGCCGGGGCGGCAGACTGAAACCACGCCGGTGCGCTCCTGGACCGACGGCAGCGGCAGCCGGATCGGGGACGGCCGTACCGCGGGCGAGCAGATCCTGCGGCTGACTCCGCGCCGCTGACCCCGATCTTCACGTCCGTGAGGGGGAACCCTGAGGGTTCAGGGTTCCCCCTCACCGACTGCGTGCCGGTCAGGCGATCGCGGCGGTGAAGACGTGCAGTGCCGAGTTCGCCGGCAGGGTGATCGCGACGACTCGTTTGCCCGGGTCGAGCGGGACGGAGTTCGCGAACACCCGGTAGGCCACCGTCGGATAGGCCGGACCGGACTTCGTGTTCTTGCCGGACACCGAGGCGACCGTCGTCGCGCCGTACTGGGCCGGGTCGGCGCAGCACCAGTTCGGGAAGCCGAGCGCGGCCTGGCTCGTGCTGCCGTCGGCGTACCGGACGACGACCTGGCCGTTCGCGGCGGAGCCGGTCCCGGTGCCGGTCAGGACCAGCTTGGCGCCGCTGCCCTGCACGGCGACAGTCTGGCCGCCTGCCACGACATTGTCCGGCTTCCCGGTGCCGGCGTCGGGCCAGGTCGCCTCGGCGCCGTCCGCGGTGAACTGCGCTCCCGGTTTCAAGCCCGCTTCGGCGAGGCCCTCCGCCCGGAAGCTGCTGCCGCTGCCGTCGAGGTCGCCGTTCGCGGCGTGTGCCGCGTCAGTGACACCGACGTTTCCGTATGCCGCGGCCACCGTCGCGTACGGCACCGTGATCATCGCTGACCCGGCCGCTTCGTGCGTACTCAGCCTGGCCTGGTACTTCGCGGTGGCGGTCACTTCATAGTCTGCCGGGTGCAGCCCAGGGTCGGGAGTGAGCCGCACCGGGACTCGCACCGTCTGACCCGGCCACACGAGCGCCGGAGCCTGCGGTACCTCCGCGTGGAAACCGTTGGCCTGCACCGACAATGCCACGTCACGCACGGGCAGCGGGGTGCTGTTGGCGAAGCTGACGGTAGCTGACACCGCTTGGCCCGGAGCCGCCGTCGCGGGGGCGGAAAGCTGCACCGAGGCGTTGTCGTCGGCGGGGAAGAACCCGCCGACCGCGCTCGCCCCGAGCAACCGGATGTCCTGAGCGGCGCCGGAGTCGATCGAGCCGGTCTTCACCCGCACCACGCCGCGTGCGGACGGGTCGTACCACCAGCCGGACGGAGCCTGGTCCAGCTCCGCCTTGCTGGCGTACTGCCGCAGCATGCCGTGGCCGCCCAGGACCGCCGCCGGTTTCGTTCCGGTGTGGACGGTCAGCTGGTAGTTCCGCGCCGCCGGTTTGCCGGGATAGGACCCGGTGCTCGCGCCGATCCCGACGGTCACCGTGCCCGGACCGGACCGCGGCGCGTCCACGGTGAACGTCTGCCGGGCCTGCTCGCCGCGCTGGTAGCCGCGCGTGACGCCGTCGTCCTCGGTGAGTGCGAAGCTGCTCTTGCCCTGCGGGTACACGTCGACGTCCAGCTGGCTCTTGTCACGGGTCTGCCAGGACGTCGTGCCCTCCGCCCACATCGGCACCACAGCGCCGCCGCGGACGAAAAGCGGCAGCTTGTCCAGCGGCGCGTCGTAACCGTCCACAGTGGTCGGACCGGTGTAGGTCTTGCCGCTCCAGTAGTCCGTCCAGGTGCCCTTGGGCAGGTAGATGCCGTTGCGCACGGACGAGTTGTCGTAGACCGGGGCGACCAGGAAGTCCGTGCCGGACAGGAATTCGTACTTCGCCTTGTCGGTCCACGCGTTCGGGTCGTCGGGGTATTCCAGGGCCAGCGGCCGGACCTGGCCGACACCGGTCTGGTGGGCCTGGACGGAGTAGCTGTAGGTGTAGGGCAGCAGCCGTTCCTTGAGCAGCAGGTACTTGCGGTTGATCGAGGTGAAGGGCTCGCCCTGGCGCCAGGGCTGCTTGTCCGCCTTCGCCCAGCCGTCCATGGTCATCGCGACCGGAAGGAAGGACTTCCACTGCAGGTCGCGGACGTAGGTCTGCGGGCTGCCGCCGAAGATGCCGTCGATGTCGCCGGTGTTGTAGGCGATGCCGGACAGCGTCGAGCCGGCGTAGGTCGGGATCTGCCACTTGATGTAGTCGTAGGAGCCGGACTGGTCTCCGCTCCAGAGCACGCCGCATCGTTGCGCGCCCGCCCAGCTCACCGGCTGCCAGACGAATCCGCGCGCGTCGCTGTTGTCCTCGATGCCCTTGTGCGCGGTGTCGCAGGCGTCGAGGGCGAACTGGTAACCGGGGCCGACCCAGGCGACGTCCAGTTTGCGCACGCGGACGCCCGCCTTGACCTCCTCGGCCTGGTTGGGCACGCCGTTCTCGGTCCACAGGCCGAGCTGCATCTTGTTGTCCCGCAAGCCTTCGCCGGTTTGCTGAAGGTTTTCGTAACCGCAGCCGTAGCCGTCGTTGACGAGCATCCAGCCGTTGGGCATGCCGTGTTCGGGATAGCCCTCGGCCACCTTCACCGCGTCGAGGGTGTGCCGTTCGCCGCGGTTCGCGTTGTGCAGGTAGCAGTCGGAATCGCCGGTCTCCAGGCCGTAAACGGGCGGGAGGAAAGGTTTGCCGACCAGGTCGGTGTAGCCGGAGATGACGTCCTTGAGCCCGTCTCCGACGACGTAGGTGGCGTCGAAGCGGCGCTCGTCGTGGGTCGTGCGGACCGGATCGGAGAACGAGTAGCTGCCGGGCGCGAAGGTATTGCGCAGCACGCCGTACCCGGCCGTCGAGGCGTAGAACGGCTGCGAGTTGGGCGCGCCGCCGTCGTTCCAGTTGTCGTCGGCGAAAATCTTGATGGTCTGGTCGCGGTGGCTGAATCGGCCGTTCTGCTCCCCGCCGCCGACGTACTGTTCGGCGCCGCCGCGCGCGAGCGTCTGCGTGGTGGTGTTCCCCGTCCAGGACAGCGGCGCGGACTCGGCCCAGAGCTGCTTGCGGTCCGCTCCGTCGTAGAGGGCGAACTTCAACGGGTGCTTGTAGGCGCGGAGCGTGGCCTTGCCGGTGCCGATGGCCCAGTAGGCGCCTCGGTCGGTGCGCTTCGGTGTCGCGGGCGGGTTGCCGTTCGGCAGCACGATCTTGCTGCCCGCCGGATCGGTGAAGGTCCCGTCCGGCGCGAGCCACACCCGGACCGCGGCCGCTGAGGGGAAGCTGACCCGGACGGCCGCGGTGCCCGCGGTCAGGGTGGTCACCGGACCGTCGGCGGAGACGCCGGTCAAGTCGCCGAGCTGCCCGGCCGGGGCAGCGGCGGCCTGGGCGACGGCGGGGGTCGCGACGGCCAGCAGGACGAGAGTTGTAGTCAGACAGCGAAGGCGTTGCAGATATTTGCTCATTGCATACCTTTCTTGCGCATTAAAATGCACAGCGCGCTCTTGTATAGCGCACTCAGGCAGCGAAGTCACCGGCTGAACCGGTGGAGCAGACTTCCGTCGGTATCGAGATTCCGGGGCACGCGCCGGCTGCGGGCGTGCTGGACTCCGGGTACGGCGGGCGAGCCCCGGAGACGCGGTCTCCGGCACCTCGCCGCACCCGGATCTGTCCGGCGGCAGGCTGATTCGCGCGGAATCGTCGTCCGGGTGCCGCGCTGGGTCAGCCTTGTTGTTTATCCGGCCAGCAGCCGGAGCAGCCGCGCCGTCTCAGCCGCCACCGCGGACCGGCCGAGCCGCACGTACTTGCGCGGGTCGACCGCCTCGGGCTGTTCGTCCAGGAACTGCCGCACCGCTCCGGTGAACAGCCCGTTGAGGTGCGTCGAGATGTTGATTTTCGCCATCCCGCCGGCCACCGCCCCGCGCAGCTCGTCGTCGGAAAGGCCGGAGGACCCGTGCAGCACCAAGGGAACCGGGACGGCGTCCCGCAGCCGCGTCACCAGTCCGCGGTCGACCCTGGCGGTGCGCGACAGCATCGCGTGCGACGTGCCCACCGCCACGGCCAGCGCGTCGACCCCGGTGGCGGCGACGAACTCCGCGGCCTCGGCCGGGTCGGTGCGGGCACCCGGCGCGTGCACGCCGTCCTTGCCGCCGACCTCGCCCAGTTCGGCTTCCACCGCGACTCCCGCCGCGTGGCAGAGGTCGGCCACCGCGCGGGTGCTGCGCACATTGTCCGCATAGGACAGTCGCGAGCCGTCGTACATCACGCTGTGCACGCCCAGCTCGATGCCTTCGCGGACCAGCTCGGTGTCCTCGATGTGGTCGAGATGCACGAGCACCTCGACCGACGCCCGGCGCGCGATCTCCAGCGAAGCCGCGGTGATCGGGGCCAGCCCGCCGTGGTAGGTCACGCAGTTCTCGCTGATCTGCAGGATCACCGGCAGCCGCGCCTGTTCGGCTCCGGAGACGATGGCCTCGGCGTGCTCCAGCAGGATCACGTTGAACGCGCCGGCCGCGCCGCCCCGGTCCTGGGCCGAGGCGAGCAACCGGGCGAAGGCGGGGCGGGTGATCATGTGGACGCTCCGTTCAGGAATCTGCGGTACGCGGACAGGTCGATCTCTCCGGCGACCGGGCGAAGCACGGCTGCCGCACCGGCTGCGGCGGCCTGGCGCAGCGCCTCCTCCAGCGGCAACCCGCGCACGAGTGCCGCGGCCAGGCCAGCGGTCGCCGCGTCCCCGGCGCCGGTGGGATTCCCCTGCACGCCAGGCACGACGGGAGCCGAGACGACTCCGGACGGGGCGTAAGCGGCGATGCCGTCCTCGCCCCGCGACACCACGACCAGCCCGGCTCCGAGCCTGGACAACTCCGCGGCGCCCGAGGTTTCGTCGGCGGCGCCGGTGGCGGAGAGGAGTTCCTCGCGGTTCGGTTTCACGTCGGCTCCGGCGCGGGCGGCGGCCAGCAACGCGGGCCCGGACGAATCGACCAGTGCCCGGACCCCGGCATCCCGGGCCAGCCGGACCCATTCGCCGACCAGTTCCGGTGCGGCGTTCCGGGGCAGGGAACCGGAAATCACGAGCAGATCCGCGTCCCGGATCCGGGTGGCGAGCAACGCCGAGAACCTTTCCCATTCCGCAGCGGACAGCTCAGGTCCCGGCTCGGCGTACACGGTCGGATGGCCGTCGCCGGTGACCGTGACCGTCGATCGGGTCTGGGCTTCGCACGCAGTCGCGTCGAACGGAACCGCCAGCGCCGAACCGAGCCAGCGGCCCGCGTCGCCGCCGAGCGGAAGCACCGCGCGCACGGGAACGTCCAGCGCCGCAAGGACATGGGCGACATTCACGCCTTTGCCGCCGGCGCGGCGCTGCACGTCGAGCACCCGGTTCGTGCCGCCGAGGGTATGGGTGCCGACCCGGTAGGTGAGGTCGACCGCGGGGTTGGGCGTGGCGACGACGATCATCGCAGCGCCAGCAGCGTCGCGCCCACCACGGCGGCCCGATCCCCGTGGTGCGCCTGGACAATCGCGGGCGCCCGCAGCGCGCCGAGCCGATGCGCGACCTCGCGGGCGAGCGGGTCGAGCAGCAGGGCACCAGCCTCGGCGAGGCCGCCGCCGACGACCACGGTGGAACAGCCTGCCACGGCGGTGGCCCAGGCGATCGGCTCCGCGAGCGCGCGGACGCACTCGTCCCACGCCTCGACCGCCGCCGGGTCTCCGTCGCGAACCCTCGCGGCGACGGCGGCCGCGTCCGGGGCTCCGGCGCGGCGCGCGAGCCCGGCCGCCGACGCGACCTCCTCGACGCGGCGGCCGCCGGGCAGCCGGATCTGCCCGACTTCGCCCGCCCACGGGCTCGCGTCGAGGACCTCGCCGCGCACCACCAGCGCGGTCGCGAAACCGGTGCCGACCGGAGCGAACAGCACCGGCCCCGAGGCGTCGGCCGCCGCGCCGGTGCGGGCTTCGGCGAGCGCGCCCGCGCGGACGTCCTGCCCGAACACGAGCGGCACGTCGAGGCGAGCGGAGACGAGGTCGTGGACGGGGACGTCGTCCCAGCCGAGGTTGACCGCCCGCACGCACCGCCCGGCGCGCTCGTCTACGATCCCCGGGACCACCAGCCCCGCGGCGTCGACCGGATAGCGCGCGGCGGCGCGGGCCACCAGGTCGGCGAGCGCCGCGGGATCGCCGAACGGGGTCGGTTCGCGCCATTCGGCGAACACGGCGCGGCCGTCGGTCACGCGCATCTTGACGGTCGTGCCGCCGACGTCGACGCCGAGGACGGCCATCAGGCGAGGATGACCGAGCGGGTCAGCGACCGCGGCCGGTCGGGATCGAGCCCGCGCCGCCGTGCGAGCGCCACCGCGAACCGCTGCGCCACGACCAGCCCGGCGAGCGGGTCGAGGTCGTGGTGCACGAACCGGGCTCCGGTGCGGGCGATGTCGCCGGCCAGCCCGTCCGGGGTCTCGCCGAACGACCACACGAGCCTGCCGGGCTGCGCGATCGCGATCGGGCCGTGCCGGTAGTCCATCGCGGGGTAGGCCTCGGCCCAGAACTGGGCCGCTTCACGGGTTTTGAGCGCGGCCTCGCAACTGATGCCGACCGCGGCCCCGCGCCCGATGAAGGTGACCTGTTCGGCGTCGAGCAGATCGTCGAGCGGTTCCAGCAGTGCGCGCCCGGCCTGCCGCGCCAGCTCGCCGATGTCGTCGCCGAGGCCGGCGCGCAACAGCGCGAGCGTGCTCGTGGCGAAGCGGGTCTGCACCACCGAACGCTCGTCGGCGAACGGCAGCTCGACCACCTCCGCCGCGACCGAGGCCGCGGGCCCGTCGCCCACCGCGGTGATCAGCGTGGTGCGCTGCCCGGCCAGCGCGGACAGCAGCTCGATGATTTCGGTGGTGGTGCCGGACCGGGAGATCGCGACCACCCGGTCGTATTCGCGGCCAGCCGGGTACTCGGACCCGGCGAACGCGTCGGTGACGCCGAGCCCCCGCTGCTCCCGCGCGGCGGCGTAGCTCATCGCGACGAACCAGCTGGTGCCGCACCCGACCACGGCCACCCGCTCGCCGGGGCGCGGCAGCGCTAAGGCGGCCGGCGCGGCACAGTCGGCCGCGGCGCGCCACATCTGCGGCTGCGAGGCCAGTTCGGCGGCCACGAAGGAACCATGCTCCGGCGCGGCAAGCGCACCGGACGCGTCGGCCGCACCGGACGCGGAGGTTTCGGGCGAGAACGACTCGGGGGAGGACGGCTCTGACATGAAGGCCCTTCGGTCCGTGAACTGAGCGCGGCCCTCAGTGTAGACGATCGTTTGTGATTGAAGTAAGCGATTTGCGTCATCTTCAATCATCACGGGTGGGCTGTTGTGACTGTCCGGCACGGATGGCGGGTGGCCCCCTGCCGCTGGGCTGGCCATCGTGAAGCCCGGCGACGAGGGCGGAGGCGGCCTCGGCGATCTCGCTGAGCGCAATGCTCAGGCGTGCGCCGCCAGAAGTGGGCAAGTGCGGCACGTCAGACGACCGGACAGTGCGGGGCAGATCGCCGAGGGAAGCCTGGTCAAACCTCGGCAGGGGCACACGGGTATCGCGCGGGGACGGGTGAGCCCGGGTCGGAAGCGCAGCCTTGCGAGCGCCCAGCCCGGGGCCGGCTGGCCGAGTGCGGAGCGTAAAAATGCGCGAACGGTGAGGGGCGGGTGCCCCTCACCGTTCGCGCGGGAAGATGAGATGAAGCTGGTACGTCACCAACCGCGCTCAGCGAGGCGGTGCGGCTCCGGCACGTCCTCGACGTTGATTCCCACCATGGCTTCCCCGAGCCCGCGCGAAACCTTCGCCAGCACATCAGGGTCGTCGTGGAACGTCGTAGCCTTCACGATCGCCTCCGCGCGCCGCGCCGGGTTGCCGGACTTGAAGATGCCCGAGCCCACGAACACGCCTTCCGCGCCCAGCTGCATCATCATCGCCGCGTCGGCCGGGGTCGCGATGCCGCCCGCGGTGAACAGGACCACGGGCAGCTTGCCGGCTTCGGCGACCTCGCGAACCAGCTCGTACGGCGCCTGCAGCTCCTTCGCCGCGACGAACAGCTCGTCCTCGGGAAGGGACTGGAGGCGGCGGATCTCGCCGCGGATCTTGCGCATGTGCGTGGTCGCGTTCGAGACGTCGCCGGTGCCCGCCTCGCCCTTCGAGCGGATCATCGCCGCGCCCTCGGTGATCCGGCGGAGCGCTTCGCCGAGGTTGGTCGCGCCGCAGACGAACGGCACGGTGAACGCCCACTTGTCGATGTGGTTGGCGTAGTCGGCGGGGGTGAGCACCTCGGACTCGTCGATGTAGTCGACGCCGAGCGACTGCAGCACCCGCGCCTCGACGAAGTGGCCGATCCGCGCCTTCGCCATGACCGGGATCGACACCGCTTCGATGATGCCGTCGATCAGGTCCGGGTCGCTCATCCGGGCGACGCCGCCCTGGGCGCGGATGTCCGCGGGGACGCGCTCCAGCGCCATGACCGCGACCGCGCCCGCGTCCTCGGCGATCTTCGCCTGGTCGGCGGTCACGACGTCCATGATCACGCCGCCCTTGAGCATCTCCGCCATGCCGCGCTTGACCTTCGCGGTGCCGGTGACGGTCTGGGGTTCGGCGTTCTGCTGCTGCGACACCTTGCGGGCCTTTCTCGGGGGAGCTGAACGGGGTCTTCCCCTCCAGCGTAAGACGACGGTGGACCGCTGAGGCAGGCCATTGCGCGGCTATCTCGGAAGTCCACTTCTCGCGCGGAGAGATCCACTTAGGCACGGTTGCCTTTCCGCCGGGAAGCGTTGACCTGGGGCTTCCGGAACGGCCTACCATGGGAGACGGGATCGGCCCGCGCCGGAAGGGCTGGCCCGGCACCAGTGGAGACCACCTTCGAGGTGGCCACTGGCGACAGATTTCAGCAGTCCACTTCACGTCGGCCCGGGACCGGCCGCCGGAGCGCTCCGCGAGTGGGCGGCGGCCCCGGTGCCGCCCGCCTGACCTGCCCGGTTGCGTTCCGGGCGGCCCCCCTAAGCTGATGCGAACGTCTCACGGGAGGTCGGGTGGCGACAGCTACGGGAGCACGGCCGGCGGTCGGCGTGCTCGCCCTGCAAGGCGCCGTGCGCGAGCACGTCGCGATGCTGGAGAGCGCGGGGGCCCGCGCGGTTCCGGTGCGCCGCCCCGCCGAGCTGTCCCGAGTGGACGGCCTGGTGCTGCCCGGCGGGGAGTCCACCGCGATGTCGCGGCTGCTGGAGACCTTCGAACTGCTCGAACCGCTGCGCGAGCGGATCGCCGGCGGCCTGCCGGCGTTCGGCTCGTGCGCCGGGATGATCCTGCTGGCCCGCCAGGTGCTCGACGGGCGCCCGGACCAGCGGCAGCTCGGCGGCCTCGACGTGGTCGTGCGGCGCAACGCGTTCGGCAGGCAGGTCGACTCCTTCGAGGCCGACCTCCCGTTCGCCGGGCTGCCCGGCGGGCCGCTGCACGCGGTGTTCATCCGGGCCCCGTGGGTCGAGAAGGCGGGAGACGGGGTCGAGGTGCTGGCCACCGTGGCGGACCCGGAGGACCCGCCGGACGGGACGCGGGCGGATAGGATCGTCGCCGTCCGGCAGGGGGCGGTGGTGGCCACGGCGTTCCACCCGGAGATCACCCGGGACGAGCGCGTGCACCGGCTGTTCGTCGAGCTCGTGCGGAAAGCCTGAGCAAGGATTGCGGCGGCCGCGCCGGGAGGCACGCGGCCGCGGGAACAGATGGAGGAAAGATGAGCGGCCACTCCAAGTGGGCCACGACGAAGCACAAGAAGGCGAACCTCGACGCCAAGCGGGGCAAGCTCTTCGCGCGGCTGATCAAGAACATCGAGGTCGCCGCCCGCACCGGGACCGGGGGAGGGGACCCGGACGGCAACCCCACGCTGTACGACGCCATCCAGAAGGCGAAGAAGAACTCCGTCCCGCAGGACAACATCGAGCGCGCGCGCAAGCGCGGCGCCGGCGAGGAAGCGGGCGGCGCCGACTGGCAGAACATCACGTACGAGGGCTACGGCCCGAACGGCGTGGCGGTGCTGATCGAGTGCCTCACCGACAACAAGAACCGCGCCGCGATGGAGGTCCGCACCGCGCTCACGCGCAACAACGGCTCGCTCGCCGACCCGGGTTCGGTCGCCTACATGTTCAACCGCAAGGGCGTCGTGCTCATGCCCAAGGCGGACGCGACCGAGGACGACGTCCTCATGGCGGTCCTCGACGCGGGCGCCGAGGAGGTCAACGACCTCGACGAGAGCTTCGAGATCGTCTCCGAGGGCGGCGACCTCGTCCCGGTGCGCAAGGCGCTGCAGGAAGCCGGGTTCGAGTACGAATCGGCCGAACTGACCTTCCTGCCGTCGGTGAGCGTGCCGCTCGACGTCGACGGCGCGAAGAAGGTCTTCAAGCTGATCGACGCACTCGAAGACTGCGACGACGTGCAGAACGTGTACGCGAACTTCGATGTCTCCGACGAGGTCATGGCCGAGGTGGACTGATCCCGGCGCGACACGGCCGCGCCCCGGCGCTCCGGGGACGCGGCCGTTTTCGTTTCGTTTTCCGTTGGCGCGCAACGGAAAACGCGAAAATCCTTGGGGCGGGCGGAAAATGACCGGCGCGGGGACTGGGCTCGGGCGCGCGGGTGGGGCAGAATGTCCGCCGTGACGACCTCCGCCCTCACCGAGCAAGAGCAGAGCCTTATCGCCTGGATCGAGACCCAGGCACGGGAACGGGGCAACGCGGTCATCGCCGTGGCCGCCGACGACCAGGGGGCCGGCTACTGCTTCACCGCGTGCGCGTGGGCGTTGCACAATGTGCCCGAGGCCGTCGTGATCGGCCTGCCCGACCACATGGCCCCGGTGCTGCTCGACGCGTACGTCGACCGCTCCGCCAACGGCGAGATCTTCGAGGTCGGCAAACGCTACGACGATTTCTTCGACGGCGCGCCGGTGATCTTCGAACGCGTCGCGAAAGGCCACTATCCGGAGTACTTCGGGTCCGCGTTCCTGGTCTACCCGGACGGAGACTTCCCGGCGCTGCAGATGATCGTCGCGACGCCGGACGGGCACTTCCCGTGGCACGCCGACGCACCCGAGGGCTTCGCCGCATGGCAGCCGGTGCTCACCGAGAGCGGGGACCCGGAGAGCTGGACGCCCGGGGTCGACGGCCCCTGACCCGCCCGAAGCCGATGCCGGCAGCTTGCGCCGGTGCCGCAAGCGCGTGTGCGGTCCTCACGGACCTGAAGACGTCGGTGACCCGGCTAATCCCGGTTGAGGGCGGCGAGGTCGGCGGCGGCGTCCGGGAAGCGCGCGGCCAGCGTCGCCGGATCCGCGAACTCCACGCAGTCGTCGGCATAAGGCGGCACCACCACGGTGCCGAGCAGGCTCCACGCGCCCAGCGGCACTGTCGCCTGCCACGTTCCCGGGGGCACCACCACCTGCGGGCGTTCCCCGGCCGCCACGTCGCTGCCCAGCACCGGGCGCGTCACCTCGCCATCGGGATGCAGCAGGAGCATCCGCGCGGGCGAGCCGGCGTGATGCACGAACACTTCGACGCGATCGAGCCGGTGGGGCGCGGAGATCTCGGGCGCGGCGAGCAGGTAATAGATCGCCGACCCCGCGTCCGCGCGCCAGCTCTCCGCGAACCGGCCGCCCTCCACCGGCAGCGGTTCCAATCCCAGGTGCTTGACGTAGTCCTCCGGTTCCGGCATGTCGCCAATCGTGCTCGCCGAGCGGATCCGGCGTCCACCTCGGCCGCCGTTAACGCGTGTCCATGCGCGGGGCCGCGCTCGGCGACCGTTAGCCTGCATCTCGAACTAATGTTCGCGCGGGCGAAGGAGAAACGGTGCGGGTGCTCGGGGTCGACCCCGGTCTGACCAGGTGCGGCCTCGGCGTGGTCGACGGCGGCAAGGGCCGGTCGGTGCGCCCGGTCGCGGTCGGGGTCGTGCGCACGCCCGCCGACCAGGATCTCGCGCGGCGGCTGCTCGGCATCGCCGACGAGGTGGAGCGCTGGCTCGACCGGTACCGGCCCGAAGCGGTGGCCGTCGAACGGGTGTTCGCGCAGCACAACGTCCGCACCGCGATGGGCACCGCGCAGGCGGGCGGGGTCGTGGCGTTGTCGGCGGCGCGGCGCGGGCTGCCGGTCGTCTTCCACACGCCCAGCGAGGTCAAGGCCGCCGTCACCGGGTCCGGCCGCGCGGACAAGGCGCAGGTCACCACCATGGTGATGCGGCTGCTCGGGCTTGAGGTCAAACCGCATCCGGCGGACGCGGCCGACGCGCTCGCGCTCGCCATCTGCCACCTCTGGCGCGAGCCGATGCGGGTCCGCCTCGCCGAGGCCGAGGCCCGCGCGGCCGAACTGGTCCGCGCCCACAAGGCCCGGCTCGCGGCCGCGGCCAAGGCGGCCGGAACCACCACGAAGCAGGACGAAACAGGAGCACGACGATGATCTCCTCGGTACGCGGCGAAGTGCTGTCCGTCGGTCTCGACCACGTGGTGGTCGAGGTCGGCGGCGTCGGCCTCGCCGTGCAGGCCACCCCGGCGACGCTGGCCACGCTGCGCCGCGGCGAGCAGACGCGGCTGCACACCGCGCTGGTCGTGCGCGAGGACTCGCTGACCCTCTTCGGATTCGCCGAGGAGGACGCGCGCGAGCTGTTCGGCCTGCTCCAGACGGTGTCCGGGATCGGGCCGCGGCTCGCGCTGGCGACGCTGGCCGTGCTGGAGCCGGACAAGCTGCGCGCGGCGCTCGTCGAAGGCAACATCACCGTGCTCACCCAGGTCCCCGGCATCGGCCGCAAGGGAGCCGAGCGGCTCAGCCTCGAACTGCGGGACAAGGTCACCGCGCTCGGCGGCCCCGCCGACGCCCCGGTGGTGACCGCGCCCGGCGCGCTGCGCGGCGAGGTGGTCGAAGCGCTGGCCGGACTGGGCTTCCCGGCCAAACAAGCCGAGCAGGCGGTGGACAAGGTGCTGTCCGAAGGCGACGGGCACACCACGGCGTCGGTGCTGCGCGCGGCGCTGGCCGCGCTGGGCCGCAAGCGGTAGCCGCCGATGAACCACGAAGTGACCGAGTTCGGCCCCGGCGGCGCCGAGGCGGACGACGAAACCCTCTCCGCGCTCGCGCAGACCGGCGAACGCGACCTGGAAACCTCGCTCCGGCCCCGGAAACTGGACGAGTTCGTCGGCCAGGAACGCGTCCGCGAGCAGCTGGAACTGGTGCTGGAGAGCGCCCGGCGGCGCGACGTCCCGCCGGACCACGTGCTGCTGTCCGGCCCGCCCGGCCTCGGCAAGACGAGCATGGCGATGATCGTCGCCGCCGAACTGGGCGCGGCCATCCGGATCACCTCCGGGCCCGCCCTGGAACGCGCGGGCGACCTCGCCGCGATGCTGTCCAACCTCGCGCCCGGCGACGTCCTGTTCATCGACGAGATCCACCGCATCGCCCGGCCCGCCGAGGAAATGCTGTACCTCGCGATGGAGGACTTCCGGGTCGACGTCGTCGTCGGCAAGGGGCCGGGGGCGACCAGCATCCCGCTGGAGATCGCGCCGTTCACGCTGGTCGGGGCCACCACCCGGTCCGGATCGCTGACCGGGCCGCTGCGCGACCGGTTCGGCTTCACCGGCCAGATGGAGTTCTACTCCGCGGCCGAGCTGGAGCTGGTCGTCCGCCGCGCCGCGACCATCCTCGGCATCGAGATCGACCGCGACGGCTGCGCCGAGATCGCCGGCCGTTCGCGCGGCACCCCGCGCATCGCCAACCGGCTGCTGCGCCGGGTCCGCGACTACGCCGAGGTGCGCGCCGACGGCAAGGTGACCCTGGAGGTCGCGCAGGCCGCACTGAAGGTCTACGACGTCGACGAGCTGGGGCTGGACCGGCTGGACCGGGCCGTGCTCGGCGCGCTGACCCGCTCGTTCGGCGGGGGACCGGTGGGCATTTCGACGCTCGCGGTCGCCGTCGGCGAGGAGGCAGGCACCGTCGAGGAGGTGTGCGAGCCCTACCTGGTCCGGGCCGGTATGCTCGCCCGCACTCCGCGCGGCCGGGTCGCGACCGCGGCCGCGTGGCACCACCTCGGACTCGTGCCGCCGCCGGAAGCGGGACGCCCCGAGGCGGGCGGTCCGACGCTGTTCGACCAGGCCTGACAAGGACCGACAGCGGCCCGGGTGGTGGCGTTTCCGCCGGTACCTGGCACACTCGAACACAGCACATCCGTCGAAACCGGACGCGGGCAGCCGAGAAAGGCGTCCGTCGAGGAGAGTCATGAACCAGTTACTGCTGCCGTTGCTGCTGCTGCTCGTAGTGGCCGTGCCGCTCGTCATGGGCACCCGCAAGCAGAAGAAGCAGCAGGCGGCTCAGCAGGAGATGCAGAACAGCATTTCCGCTGGCGACCGCGTGATGACCACGTCGGGCATGTACGGCACGGTCGCCGACACCAGCAGCGAGACCACGATCGACATCGAGATCGCGCCGGGCGTCGTCACCACCTGGCTGCGGCTCGCGGTGCGCGAGAAGGTCGAGCCTGCCGTCGAGACCGAGGAGAACGAGGACTCGGCCGAGACCGAGGTCGCGGGCATCGAGTCGGCCCCGGCCGCCTCGTCGGAAGCGCCTGCCCAGGAGTCGATCTCCGCCGAGGAGAAGCAGACCTCCGGTGCGCAGGTGGCGCCCCCGCTCGAGCACGGGAAGAAGTAGCCTCCGCGCTTCACCGGGCAGTGATCCGCCCACAGCCTACGAAAGTCGGTACGGGCGAACGCCGGGCTCACGCAGCACCGAGTACTGTCTCGGTGCTGCGTGCGTGTCCGCCGTCATAGTTCACGCCCAGCCGCGTCCGGGGGACCCCCTTCCGGCTCGCGCACCCGAACCACTTGGGGTCCATCCAGTCCGTGCCAGTTCGAGGAGACCGAAGCACCGTGGCACCATCGGCCGGGCATCTCCGCCCGGGACGCTATCTCGCCTTCTTCGCCCTGATCGTGGTCGTGCTGTACGCCTTGGTGTTCTTCACCGGCGGCGGCAAAGCGACGCCGAAGCTCGGCATCGACCTCCAGGGCGGCACCCGGGTCACGCTCACCGCGCGCACGCCCGACGGCGGCCAGCCCACCCGCGACTCGCTGAACCAGGCGCGCCAGATCATCGAGACCCGCGTCAACGGGATCGGCGTCGGCGGCACCGAGGTGGTGCTCGACGGCAACAACATCGTGATCACCGTGCCGGGCGAGCAGGGCGACGAGGCGAAGAACCTGGGCCGGACCGCCAAGCTCGGGATCCGCGAGGTGATCACCTCGGTCCCGAACACCCCGGCCGCGCCGCCCGCCTCGGGAGCCCCGAGCGCCCCGGCGACCGCGCCGGGCAAGCCCGCCGGCGGCGGGGGAGCGGAAGGCGCCCCGGCGCAGCAACCGCCGAGTTCGGCCCCGCCGGCCCCGGGCGCGAGCAACGGCCAGGACGCGGGCAAGAACCCGATCGAGGAAGCCCGTGCCGTGCGCCAGGCTCCCGCGCTGATGCCGAAGGACCCGAAGAACCAGCAGGAGGCCGCCGCCGCGCAGGCCGCGCAGCAGAAGGCGCTCGCCGCGCTCGCCTGCGCGCCGAACGCCGCGGACCCGCTGGAGGGCAACGACCTGCCGAACCAGCCGCTGGTCACCTGCGGCGACAAGGACGCCACCAAGTACGTGCTCGGCCCGGAGATCATCCCCGGCACCGAGATCGCCAACGCCAACTCCGGCTACGACCAGCAGCGCGGCCAGTGGATCGTCGACCTGGGCTTCAAGAGCGCGGGCGGCAAGACCTGGGGCGACTTCACGTCGGCCAACATCGGCAAGCAGGCGGCGTTCGTGCTCGACACGGACGTGGTGTCCGCGCCGACCGTGCAGAACGCCATCCTCGGCGGCAACACGCAGATCACCGGCAAGTTCACCCAGACCGACGCGAAGAACCTGGCGGACATCCTCAAGTACGGTTCGCTGCCGCTGTCGTTCGACTCGTCCGACGCCACCACGGTCTCCGCGACGCTCGGTTACGCCTCGCTGCAGGCGGGCCTGATCGCCGGCGCCATCGGCCTCGCGGTCGTGTTCATCTACTGCCTGTTCTACTACCGGCTGCTCGGCATCCTCACGATCTGGTCGCTGGTGCTGTCCGGTCTGCTCGTCTACGCGGTGCTGGTGCTGCTCGGCCGCTGGATCGGGTACACGCTCGACCTCGCGGGCGTCGCCGGCCTGATCATCGCGATCGGCATCACCGCGGACTCGTTCGTCATCTACTTCGAACGGCTGAAGGACGAGATCCGCGAGGGCCGGACGTTCCGGTCCGCGGTGCCGCGCGGCTGGTCGAGGGCGCGGCGCACGATTCTGGCCTCGGACGCGGTCAGCTTCCTCGCCGCCGCGATCCTGTACATCATCGCGGTCGGCGACGTGCAGGGCTTCGCGTTCACCCTCGGCATGTCGACGGTGCTCGACCTGGTGGTCGTCTACCTGGTCACGCATCCGCTCGTGGCGATGGTGTCGACCTCGAAGTCGAAGTTCCTGTCCAACCCCCGGAATCTCGGCCTCGGCGCCGTCCAGAAGCTCGGCTCGCAGCGCAAGTCCACGCGCCCCGCTCCCGGCCGTCGCGCGAACGTGAAGGAGGCCTGACGTGAGCGACGAAACCGCAGGCGTCGCGTCGGACAGCCCCGACGGCTCGAACGGCCAGGGCAGCACGGCGGCCAAGCCCGGCAAGAAGGAAAGCTTCTTCCACCGGCTCTACGTCGGCACCGGCGCGGTCGACATCGTCGGCTCGCGCAAGCGCTGGTACCTGTTCTTCGCGCTGCTGCTGCTGGTGTGCATCGGCTCGATGATCTTCCGCGGCTTCAACGTCGGCATCGAGTTCGAGGGCGGCACCCAGATCCAGCTGCCCGCGCACGGTTCGCACGGCCAGATCGCCCAGGACCAGGTGATCAAGTCGTTCAACACCGCGCTCGGCGAGGCCCCGGCCGAGACCCAGACGGTCGGCACCGGCAACGCGGCGACCATCCAGACCCGGTCGGAGGCCCTCACCGCCGACCAGGTCGCGAAGGTCAAGAAGCAGATCTTCGAGGACCTGGGCCCGATCGGCGCCAACGGCACGTCGAGCGAGCAGGCGATCAGCGACAGCGCGGTGAGCGCGTCGTGGGGCAACGAGATCTCGCGGCAGGCCCTGATCGCGCTCGGCGTGTTCCTGGTCGCTGTCGTGATCTTCCTGGCGATCTACTTCGACACCAGGATGGCGTTCGCGGCGCTCATCTCGCTGCTGCACGACATCGTGGTCACCGCGGGCGTGTACTCGCTCGTGGGCTTCGAGGTCACGCCCGCGACGGTGATCGGCCTGCTGACGATTCTCGGGTTCTCGCTGTACGACACCGTGGTGGTCTTCGACAAGGTCCGGGAGAACACCCGCGGCCTGCTCGGCCTGTCGCGGCGGACGTACGCCGAAGCGGCGAACCTGGCGCTGAACCAGACCCTGATGCGGTCGTTCAACACCGCCTTCATCGCGCTGCTGCCGATCCTGGGCCTGCTGATCGTCGGCTACATCCTGCTCGGCTCGGGCACGCTGCAGGACCTGGCGCTGGTGCAGCTCACCGGTACCCTGGTCGGCGTCCTGTCGTCGGTCGCGCTGGCGACGCCGCTGCTGGTCGACTTCAAGATGCGCGACCCGCAGTACCGGCAGCAGGCCGACCGCGTCGCCGCCCGCCGGGCGAAGGCCGCGAAGCGCGAAGCCTCGGAGGACGACTTCGACGCGGGCGACGAGGACCAGCTGGCCGCCGAACTCCGCAAGGAAAAGGCGATGGCCGCCGCGGCCGGAGTCCCGGCGCGGCACCCGAAGCAGCGTCCGTCGGGGAAGAAGAAGCGCTGACCCCGATGAAGCTCGACGAGGCACTGGACCTGATCGCCGAGGTGCCGGATTTCCCGGAACCGGGCGTCCTGTTCCGCGATCTCAGCCCGCTGTTCGCCGACGGCCCCGGCTTCGCCGCCGTCGCCGACGCCCTGGCCGACACCCTCGACCCGGCCGCCGACCTGGTGGCCGGAGTCGAGGCCCGCGGCTTTCTCCTGGCCGCGGCGGTCGGCTACTCCCGCGGCATGGGCGTGGTGCTGGTCCGGAAACCCGGCAAGCTCCCGTCCGTGGCGGGCCGGGTGGACTACTCCCTGGAGTACGGCACCGCGAGCGTCGAACTGCCCGCAGGCGTCGTAAAACCAGGCCAGCGAATCGCGGTCATGGACGATGTCCTCGCCACCGGCGGCACCGTCGCCGCCACCGCGCAACTCCTGGAAGACGCAGGCGCGACGGTCACCGGCGTGTCGGTAGCGCTGGAACTGGCCGCCCTCAACGGCCGCGCCGCCTTGGGCACCCGCACCGTACACACCCTCCGCACCGTCTGACCTCACGCCTCACGCCCGCCGCCGGTGCCCCGTGGCCTTCGCCGAACGCCCCCCAGTGCCACATTGGGGCACTAGCCCCGCCGTCCGCGAGACCGTAAACCGCTGCACCCACCACAGCTGCACCCAGCCGCACCAGCGCACCAACGATCCAGGCACCCAGCCCCTCCCGCGCACCCCGATACGAAGCCTCTCTGCGGTTCGGGGGTGCTTGTCAAGGCATCTTTCNTTCGGGGTGCCCCACGCAACCCCCACAAGCAATGTCGCCCCCAGGCGACGAGCCGACCGCGACCCCCCGCAACGGCACGTCACCACCCCGCCAAAAGACCAACCGGTTACCCTGAAGGTTCGAGGCCGCACGAAGCAGCTGGAGGTGCGGGTGAGCCAAGAGCTCGACGCCAACGTCCCCGCCAAAGGCGGTGCGACTCCCGCCAAGAACGGGGCCGCCGCCGCGGACGCCGGGACCCGGCCCAACGGAGCCGCGCCGAACCCCTCCGCGACCCGCCGCGTCCGCGCCCGCCTGGCCCGGCGGATCACCGCCCAGCGCGCCGCCCCGGTCAAACAGGTCCTCGAACCGCTGGCGGTCATCCACCGCGAACTGCACCCCAACTCCGACCTGGCCCAGCTGCAACGCGCCTACGACGTCGCCGAAGAACTCCACCGCGAGCAGCGCCGCAAATCCGGCGACCCGTACATCACCCACCCCCTCGCGGTAGCCACGATCCTCGCCGAACTGGGCATGGACACCACTACCCTCGTCGCGGCGCTCCTGCACGACACCGTCGAGGACACCGGCTATTCGCTGGAGCAGCTGAACGCCGATTTCGGCGACAAGGTCGGCGAGCTGGTCGACGGCGTCACGAAGCTGGACAAGGTCAAGCTCGGCACGTCGGCCGAGGCGGAGACCATCCGCAAAATGGTGATCGCGATGGCGAAGGACCCGCGCGTCCTGGTCATCAAGCTCGCCGACCGGCTGCACAACATGCGCACGATGCGCTTCCTGCCGCCGGAGAAGCAGGCCCGCAAGGCGCGCGAGACGCTGGAGGTGCTCGCCCCGCTGGCGCACCGGCTCGGCATGGCCACGGTGAAGTGGGAGCTGGAAGACCTCGCGTTCGCGATCCTGCAGCCGAAGAAGTACGACGAGATCGTGCGGCTGGTCGCCGACCGCGCGCCCTCGCGCGACACCTACCTGCGCAAGGTGATCGCGGACCTGACGAACAACCTGGTGTCGTCGCGGATCACCGCGAAGGTCGAGGGACGGCCGAAGCACTACTACTCGATCCACCAGAAGATGATCGTCCGCGGCCGCGACCTCGACGACATCCACGACCTGGTCGGCGTGCGGATCCTGGTCGAGGACGTGCGCGACTGCTACGCCGCGATGGGCGTGGTGCACGCGCTGTGGCAGCCGGTTCCCGGGCGGTTCAAGGACTACATCGCGCAGCCGCGGTTCGGCGTGTACCAGTCGCTGCACACCACGGTGATCGGGCCGGACGGCAAGCCGCTTGAGGTGCAGATCCGCACCTACGACATGCACCGCACCGCCGAGTACGGCATCGCCGCGCACTGGCGGTACAAGGAAACCAAGGGCACGCACGCCAGCAACAACGCGATGGAGTTGGACGAGATCGCGTGGATGCGGCAGCTGCTCGACTGGCAGCGCGAGGCCGCGGACCCGGGCGACTTCCTCGAATCTCTGCGCTACGAACTGGCCGCGCGCGAGATCTTCGTGTTCACGCCGAAGGGCGACGTGATCACGCTGCCCGCGGATTCGACGCCGGTGGACTTCGCGTACGCGGTGCACACCGAGGTCGGCCACCGCTGCATCGGCGCCCGGGTGAACGGCAGGCTGGTCGCGCTCGAACGGAAGCTCGAAAACGGCGAGGTCGTCGAGATCTTCACGTCCAAGGCGGAGAGCGCCGGGCCGAGCCGCGACTGGCTGCAGTTCGCCGGTTCGCCGAAGGCGCGCGCGAAGATCCGGCAGTGGTTCGCGAAGGAGCGCCGCGACGAGGCGATCGACGCGGGCAAGGAAGCGATCACCAAGGAGATCCGCAAGGTCGGGCTGCCGATCCAGCGGCTCGTGTCGGCGGAGTCGATGGGCTCGGTCGCCACCGAACTGCGGCATGGCGACATCTCGTCGCTGTACGCGGCCGTCGGCGAGGGCCACACCAGCGCGAAGCACGTGGTGCAGCGGCTGGTCGCGCTGCTCGGCGGGGTCGAAGAGGCCGAGGAGGAGCTGGCCGAACGGGCCACACCGTCCACGGTCACACGCCGCCGCGGCTCGAACGACGTCGGCGTCATCGTGAAGGGCGCGAGCGACGTCTGGGCGAAGCTGGCGCGCTGCTGCACGCCGGTGCCGGGCGACGAGATCCTCGGCTTCGTGACGCGCGGCGGCGGCGTGAGCGTGCACCGGACCGACTGCACGAACGCCGACGACCTGCGGACTCAGCCGGAGCGGCTGGTCGAGGTGGAGTGGGCGCCGTCGTCGTCCTCGGTGTTCCTGGTGGCGATCCAGGTCGAGGCCCTCGACCGGCACCGGCTGCTGTCGGACGTCACGAAGGTGCTGGCGGACGAGAAGGTGAACATCCTGTCGGCCTCGGTGACGACGTCGCGGGACCGGGTGGCGGTGAGCCGGTTCTCGTTCGAGATGGGCGATCCGAAGCACCTCGGGCACGTGCTGAAGGTCGTGCGCGGGGTCGAGGGCGTGTACGACGTGTACCGGGTGACGTCGGCGTCATAGCTGCTCCGGCGGTCGGCTTCGGCGGCGCTGCCGGTGTACTCGCTGAGGCCGGAGACCAGTCCGGCGCGTTCTCGAATCGGCGATCTTCTCGCCGATTTCCGGGGTCCGGGTCGTCGGTGCTGTCGCAGGACACGAATGTGCCGACCAGCGGCAGCCCGATCCGGTCCATGGCGAGGTGCGCCGGGTGGTCTAGGTACTTCTCGTAGCGGTCCTCGGGCGCGGTAGCCGAATTCTCCGCCGGACTCAGGGCCGACGACGCGTGCCCTGACGGACGGGACGGCAGTGAGGTGCTCGCTCATTCGCGCGAGACTGGCTGTCGCGCCGCCCGGTTGCTGCGCGGCGTTGATCAGCCCGCTGAGCAGTCCCCGGTGGCGGCGATCTGGGCGGTCCTGCCTGGACTGTCCACTTCGGACACCGTGAGCCGTCCCACAGCGGGATCGTCGTGCGAGCGCATTAGGGTGCTGGGCATGACGGACGGACTCGAGTTCACCCGCGACGGCGCCGTGGCCCGGCTGACGTTCTCCCGCCCGGAGAAGATGAACGCGATCACCCGCGGCATGTGGGCGGCGATCCCGGGCGCGGCGGCCGAGGTCGAGGCCGATCCCGGGTTGAAGGTGCTCGTGCTGACCGGGGCCGGACGGCATTTCTCCGCGGGCGCGGACATCGGCGAGTTCCGCGAGCTGCGCTCGACCGCCGCGGCCGCCGCGAAGTACGACGAGGCCGTGGACAGCGCGGTGGCGGCGCTGACCGCGATGCGCAAGCCGACGGTCGCGATGGTCCAGGGCAACTGCATCGGCGGCGGCTGCCAGATCTCGGTCGCCTGCGACTTCCGCTTCGCGGCGGACGACGCGCGCTTCGGCATCACCCCGGCCAAGCTCGGCATCGTCTACCACTTCGCCTCGACGCGGCAGCTGGTGTCGCTGGTCGGCCCGGCGAACGCCAAGTACTTCCTGCTGTCCGGTGAACTCGTCGACGCGACCCGGGCCCGCGAGATCGGGCTGGTCAACGACGTTTTCCCGGCCGCGGACCTCGAATCCGCGACGGCCCGGTTCACCGAGACGCTGTGCGGACGGTCGCAGGCCTCGGTCCGCGGGATGAACCGGATCATCGAGAAAATCGTCGCGGGCCAGGAAAAGACCGACGACGAGGTCGAGGAGATCCGGCTCGCCGCGCTGCACGGGGAGGACTACGCCGAGGGTGTGGACGCGTTCCTGAACCGGCGCGCGCCGAAGTTCACTTATCGCTGACGGATAAAAAGTTGACTGGCCGGTGAGACTGGGTTCCGTGGCGCTGAAAATCCATCACCGCGGCCAGAACCGGGAGATCTTCCGGACGGTCGACCACGCCGGCTTCGACCGGTCGTGGCCGGTCTTCATGCAGCACAACCCGACCGGGCACCTGTACTACGGCGAACTCGACACGGTCGCCGACTACGTGCTGCTCGCGACCGACGGGGACGAGCCGGTCGCCAAGGCCTACTCGGCGCCGTTCGCGTTCGGCGGCCCCGGACGCGAGGCGCTGCCCGAGGCGGGGTGGGACGAGGTGATCCGGTGGCAGCACGCCGACCGGCTGGCCGGGCGCGAACGCACCGCGGCGACCGCGCTGGAGATCGTCGTCCGCAAGGAACGGCAAGGCAGCGGACTCGCCTCGGTGCTGGTGAACGCGTTGCGGGACAACGCTTTCCGCCTCGGACACGACGTGCTTTACGCCCCGGTGCGGCCGTCGCAGAAGGCGGACGAACCCGAGACCCCGATGAGCGAGTACGCCTTCCGGGTGCGCGACGACGGCCTGCCCTACGACGCGTGGCTGCGGGTGCACGTGCGCGCGGGCGGGCGGATCGTGAAGGTCTGCCCGGTGTCGATGACCATCCCCGGCACGCTCGCGCAGTGGCGGGAGTGGACCGGGCTGCCGTTCGACACGGACGGCCCGGTGAACGTGGAAGGTGCGCTGAGCCCGGTCCTGGTGTCGGTGGCGCAGGACTCCGCCGTTTACGTCGAACCCAACGTCTGGGTGGAGCACCGCCGACCCTGAGACCGGGTCAGATCTCGTCCCAGGGCGCGGCTTCGTAGGCCGCGGTCAGCAGTGCGCTCGCGGTGGGCGAGGTGCGCAGCCGCACGTCGTCCACCGAGGCGACCGGGCGGCCGATCGTCGCCGAATTGGTCAGGAACATCGCGTCGAATTCCGGGAGTTCCGCCGGATAGACCGGCCGCGTCTGCTGCGGCACTCCGGCCGCGCGCAACTGTTCCTCAAGCACCAGGTACGTGATTCCGGGCAGCACCTCGGCTTCCGGCCACACGATCGTCCCGTCGCGCAGGAAGCCGACGTTCCAGATCGTCGCCTCGCTGATCCGGCCGTCGCTGGCCAGGAACACGGCGTCGTCGTAACCGGCGAGGACGGCCGCACGCGAATGGTGCGTGAGACCGAAGCCGCCGAGATGCTTCACGTGCGGCAGATCCCGTTGGTACGCGACGGATCGCAGCCGCATCGGCGCGGGGACGTGGAAGCTGGGCGGTGCGGTGCGCACGAGGATTTCCGGCGCCATCGCGGGATCGTGCGGAGAGGACCGCGAGAAAATGATCACTCGCACCGACAGGTCGCCCTGACCGGCGACGAGCCGCCGGACGCAGCGGCGGACCAGATCGGTGTCCAGCTCGCTGCCGAACACCTCCCGGGTACTCGCCGCGAGCCGGTCGAGGTGGAAGCGGAGGCCGCGCACGCGCCCGTCGCGGACCTGCATCGCGGTGAAATGGCCGTAGCTGGTCGCCGCGGCGGCGAGATCGGCGGCGCTGGGAGCGGCGCCGCCGATCTCGACTCGTCCGGTCACGTCAGGAGACCGTGACCGCGGTGAACTTGACCTGCTGCTTGGGCTCGCCGGTCGACCCGTCCGGGCCGACCGTGCCGATGCCGTTCTTCGCGATCTTGTCGAGCACCTTCAGGCCCTCGTCGGAGATGCTGCCGAAGATCGTGTACTGCGGCTGCAGCGGCGCGTTGCCGTAGACCATGAAGAACTGGCTGCCGCCGCTGTTCGGCTGGCCGGTGTTGGCCATCGCGAGGATGCCGCGGCCGTACTTGGAGGTGTCGATGACCTCGTCCGGCACGGTGAAGCCCGGGCCGCCGCGGCCGTCGGTCGTCGCGTCGCCCTTCGCGTCCGGGTCGCCGCACTGCAGCATCTGCAGGTCGGTGACGCCGAGGCGGTGGCAGATCGTGTCGGTGAAGAAACCCTGCTTCGCGAGCGCTTCGAACGCCTGCACGGTGCACGGCGCGAGCGCGCGGTCGAGCGTCATCGGGATGTCGCCCTGGGTGGTCTTCATGGTGATGTTCACGGTCCCGGACGAGGACACGTTCTTGCCCTCCGGCGCGGTCGCCTTCTTGCCCGACGGCGGCTTGCCGCTGGGGTCGGCCGGGTACGAGCACGTCGTCGGGTTCGGCAGCGCCTGGGGGCGCTTGGGGAGCGCGGTGCGCTCGGTGGGGATGTTCGTGACGCTCGGGACCGGCGGCGCGGAACTCGACGGCGGCGTCGCGGCCTGCTGGTCGCCGTCGCTGCCGCCGCTGTTCACGATCCACACCACGAGACCGGCGACGATGAGGACCACACCGCCGACCACTCCAGCGCCCACGATCTTGCGTCGCTTCGCCTGTTCCGCCCGGCGCACGAGCTGCCGCTCGAGTTTGCGCTTTGCGGCTTCTCGGCGCTGCTGGTTGGTCGCCACCCGCCCTCCAGTTTCCGCTCGAAGTCACACGTCTGAGGTAGCGGCAGTGTATGGGCACAGCCTGTGAGGACTCCGTACAGGGGCGGCTAGTCTTCACCGGGTCGTGATCAAGGCCGCTTCCGGGGAGGAGGGTTCGGTGCTCGTCGCCGGGTTCGCCGCGGGTCCGCTGCGCTCGAACTGCTATCTGCTGGCCCCTGCCGCCGGGGGTCCGTGTCTCGTTGTCGACCCGGGCGAGGGGTCCGCCGAGCCACTGGCCGAAGCGCTGGCGGAGCACGGCTTGACGCCGGTCGCGCTGCTCGCCACGCACGGCCATCCGGACCACGCCGGCGCCGCCGCCGAGCTGTCGCGGGCTTGGGCCGCGCCGGTCCGGCTCCATCCGGGCGACGCCGAGTGGTACGACGGGCCCTTCGAACCGCTCGCCCCGGGAGAGATCGAGACGGCCGGGCTGACGGTGGGGGTACTTCCGCTTCCCGGGCACACGCCGGGTTCGGTGGCGTTCACCGTCGAGACCGGCGAGGGTGGCAGGCTGGTGTTCACGGGGGACACGCTTTTCGCCGGATCGGTCGGGCGCGCCGGCGGATCCGGCTCCGACCTGGAGAATTCGTTGCGCACTCTGCTCACGCTCGCCGACGACACCGTCGTGCTGCCCGGCCACGGACCGGCCACGACCATCGGCCGCGAGCGCGCCGCCAACCCCTTCGTGCCGGGAGCCGCGCGGTGACCGACAAACCGGCGGAACGCCTGCCGCTGTTCGCCGACGAACCGAAGCTGCGCCGCCGCCGCGCGGGGTCGGGTGTCTTCGGCGTGCTGATCCTGGCCGCGGCGTTCGGCGGGATCGCCGGGCTGATCGGCGGGCAGCTGCCCGGGCTGATCGTGGCGGCGGTCGTCGCGCTGCCGCTGATCTACGTGGTGCTCTACGCGTATCGCCGCCGGATCTGGCTGGAGGGCACGACGCTGGTGGTGCGCACGTGGGGCGTCCGGCGAGTGGACCTGCTTTCGGCGCCGAGGCTCGACGTGGTGATCAGCGACGTGCGCGGCACCCGGACGGTGGCGCTGCTGGTGAACGCGGGGCACCGGCGGCGTGCGGTGAAGCTCGACCTGGCGGTGTTTTCCGGGACCGGCGGGCGGGAACTGGGAGCGCTGCAGTTGCGGCGGCTGGCGGACGCGGTGCTGAACAACACCGAGGCGAACGGGCTGGTGTTTTCGGAGCTGCTGGTGGCCGAGCTGCGGGCGGAGGCACGAGGGGACGCGGTGGCGGAACGGCCGTTGTACCGGCTGGCTTCGGCGGCTCCGTCAGGGAAGTACTTGCAGCGGTTTCCGATGGAAGCGATCAGCCGGTTCGTCGCCACGCTGTGATGTGGCGTCGGCTTCGCCGACGCGGCGGGATCGCCTTCAAGTCGGCGTCTGGAGGAGCGGTGCGACCGCCTGGGGGCGATCGCACCGCTCCTCCAGACGCCGACGCGATCCCGCGATCCCGCGGTGGGGTTGGGGTGGGGTTGGGTTTCGAGGCGCGTTTTTCTGGCGGGTTACTCGCGTCTGGCGGGGTCGCGGGTGCGTTCTTCCTGGGCGTCGACGCGGGCGCGGATGCGGTCCAGCTGGTCGGCCAGTTCGGGGAGTTCTGCGGCGACGTAGGAGAGCAGCCGTTCCAGGTGGCGCAGCGTCGCGCGGACCTCGTCGAGCGCGGTGGCGATCCGCGGGACCGTTTCGGCCGCTTCCAGCACCGACGCGAACAGGCGGCGGATCAGGTGCACGGTGACTCGGGGTCCGGCCAGGACGGCTGAGAACACAGCCCCTCCTCGGGGTGCGGGGTCGCGGTCTTCGTACCTCATCCGCGACGCCCGCGCCCGACCGGGGCGGCCGGGATGTGGCTAGTGTGATTCAGCGGGGTTGGTGGTGCTGATGAGGTGCTCGACCGGCTCCCGGGCGGCGATGAGCGCGGCCAGGACCGTCGTCACCGGCACTGCCGCGACGATGCCGACCGAACCGGCGAGCGTCCGGATGATCTCCGCGGCGATGTCCTCGCTGCCGAGCAGCGCGCCGAGGCCGACGCCGGAGATCGCGGAGTACAGCATCACCGGCAGCGCGGCCCCGGCGTAGGCCATCACCAGCGTGTTCACCGCGGAGCCGACGTGGTCGCGGCCGATCCGCAGGCCCGAGCTGTACAGCTCGCGCCAGCCGAGCGAGGGGTTCGCGCGCCGCAGTTCCCAGACCGCGCTGGTCTGGGTGATGGTCACGTCGTCGAGCACGCCCAGCGCGCCGATCACGATTCCGGCCAGCAGCAGGCCCCGGGCGTCGATGCCGTGGCCGAGCGAGGCGATCAGCGTCGTGGTGCTGTCGTCGAGGCCGGTGAGCGACGCGGCGGCGGAGAAGATCGCCGACAGGATCCCGATCAGCGCGAGGCTGACCAAGGTGCCCAATACGGCGACCGAGGTTCTCGCGGACAGGCCGTGCGTCAGATACAGCGCGAGAAACATGATCGCGCCCGCTCCGGCGATCGCCACCACCAGCGGGTTCTCCCCGGAGAGGATCGCCGGCAGCACGAACAGCACGATCACCACGAAACTCAGCACCAGCGCGACCAGCGCGGCCAGTCCCTGCCAGCGGCCGAGCACGAGCACGGCGACCGCGAACAGGGCGGCGAGCAGCACCAGCGGCGTGCCGCGCTGGAAATCGACGAGCGTGAACGACTGCGGGTCGAGCGGGCTGCCGCCGTTGTAGGCGAGCACGACCTTGTCGCCCGCGGTGAACCTCGGCGTGCTCGGCTCGATCGGGACGGTCAGCCGCACCGGTTTCCCCGCCGCCGGGCCGTCGGACATCCGCAGGTCGACGGTGAGGCACGGTTTCGCGTCCGGGTCCGGCTGCGAGCCGACCTGGACCTGGCCGGGCTGCAGGCAGGGGCCGGACGTCGCGGTCGTGATCGCCGCCTGGACCGGCGTGCCTTGCGGTACCGCGCTCTTCGGCAGCGAACTGCCCCACGGGTACAGGACGATCATGCCGACGACGGTCGCCAGCGCCAGCGGGGCGAGGAGCCAGACCAGGAGCTTGCGGACCCGGTGCGACGCGGGGGCGGCCGGGCCGTGTCCGTGTCCATGGCCGTGCCCGGTGTGCGGCGGGGTTTCCTTGGCCGGCGCGGGATCGGGAGTGTCCTTTTCGGACTGCGGGGGCCGGGCCGGGGGACGGCGGCGGCCGCCGGGAGGCGGGGTGTCGCCGGAGCGGCGAGGCAGGCGCAGTTCGCCGGACGGGGCGCCGCCGCGGGCATCGGCGGAGCGCGGGGCGCCCGGTTGCGCCGAGCGTGCGGCGCCGGGCTGGGGAGGCCTTGGCGCGGCGGCACGCGGACGCCGGGGTTCGCCGGGCCGCTCGGCTCGCCGTCCCGGTTCGCCGGTGCGCCCGGGATTGCCGGAGCGCTCCACTGGTCGCTCGGGGTTGCCGGAGCGCTCCAC
>NZ_LWSF01000004.1:701767-748588 GCF_001651785.1 Amycolatopsis sp. M39 | reverse complement strand
GGTTGCCGGAGCGCTCCACTGGTCGCTCGGGGTTGCCGGAGCGCTCCACTGGTCGCTCGGGGTTGCCGGAGCGCTCCACCGGCCATCCGGGCTCGCCGGAGCGCTCGGGGTTGCCGGACCGCTCGACGGGTCGTGCGGGCTCGGCCGATCGGCCGGTGCGCTCGGCCGGTCGCCCGGGTCCGGCACGGCGCGCCCGGCGCGGCCCGTCCGGCCGGGCGCGCGGCGGAGCGGCAGGGGGTGGCACGGCGGAGGACGGGGACGCGGATTCGCCCGGCACTCGCGGCAGCGGGCCGGTGTCGTCGGGGTCCTGATCGGGGTAGTCGTGCGGTGCCACGGCGGACATCCTGCCCTCCCGGCCCGCGGTTCGCGCGTACCGGGTGGGGGGAGGAAGCGGGCGTTTCGTTCAGGCGTGCGCAGAACGCAGGTGGACCCGCCGATACGCCGAAGGCGGGGTGTCGAAATGGTCCAGAAACGCTTGCCGGAGCGTCTCCGTGGAACCGAATCCGCAGCGTCGCGCGATCGCGGCGAGCGGGAGGTCGGTGCCGGACAGCAGCCGGGCGGCGTGTTCCGCGCGCACGGTTCGCACGTATTTCCCCGGGGTGGTGCCGAGATGGGCGTCGAACAGCCGGGTCAGCTGGCGGGTGCTGATGCCGGCCTGGTTCGCGAGCGCGTGGGTGCCGAGGTCGTCGGCGAGATGTTCGGCGACGTATGCGGTGAGGTCGCGGACCTGCCGGTGCTCCGGCGGCGGACCGGCGAGGAACATGCTGACCTGCGCCTGGTTTCCGGGCCGCTGCAGGTAGGTGACCAGCGACCGGGCGGCCTCGCGGGCGAGCGTCGGGCCGTGGTCCTCTTCGACGAAGGCGAGGGTGAGGTCGAGCCCGCTGGTGACGCCCGCGGAGGTGTAGACGTCGCCGTGCCGCACGAAAAGCGGCACCGGGTCCACGGTCACCGACGGGTATTGCTCGGCGAGCCGCGACGCGTGCGACCAGTGCGTGGTGGCGCGGCGGCCGCTCAGCAGCCCGGCGGCGGCGAGCACGGTCGCCCCGGTGCAGACCGACGCGGTGCGTCTGCTCCGCGGCGAAAGCCGCCGCACGTGAGCGAGCAGCCGCTCGTCCTTGGCGGCGGCGAGGTGGCCCAGCCCGCCCGCGACGACGAACGTGTCGAGCGGCCCGCGGATCTGGTCGATCCGGACGTGCGGGACGAGCGTGAGCCCGGACTGGCAGGCGAAGGGGAGCCCGTCGACGCTGGCGAGCCGGACCTCGTACGGCCGGGCCGCGCCGAGCCGGGTGGCGGCGTCGAAAACGTCGGACACGCAGGCGATGTCGAGCAGTTCGGCGTCGGGGTACCCGAGGATCACGACCTGCCGGGCGGTACTCGGCATGGCCGCACCGTAGCAGCTCGCCCGGCCGGATCAACCGGGTTCGCAGGATTCCGGACACGCGTGTCCCGTCCTGCCCGCGCGCCCGGGAGGGTGGCGGCATGACCCAGAAAACCTTCGCGTTCGTCGTCTACCCCGGCCTGACGCTGCTCGACCTGGCGGGACCGCTGCAGGTGATCACCGGTCACGCGGCGGCCGACCCCTCGGTCCGCGTGGCGGTCGTGGGCGAAACCCTGGAAACCACCGAAACCGACACGCCGTTGCGGATCGCGCCGAGCCACACCTTCGACCAGGTTCCGGACCCGTCCTGGGTGCTGGTCCCCGGCGGCGGCGCGCCGACGCTGCGCGCGCTCGGCGACGAGAAGCTCATCGGCTATCTCCGCCGCGCCGCGACCACCGCCGAGCTGATGACCTCTGTGTGCACCGGTTCGCTGCTGCTGGGCCAAGCTGGGCTGCTCGAAGGCCGCGAGGCGACGACGCACTGGACGTTCCTGGAGACGTTGCGCGCGTTCGGGGCCACGCCGGTCCGGCAGCGCTGGGCGGACACCGGTTCGGTGATCACCGCCGCCGGGGTCTCGGCGGGCATCGACCTCGCGTTGCACCTGGTGGAGCGGATGCGCGGGGAGGACGCCGCGCGGCTCGTCCAGTTCGGCATCGAATACGACCCGCGGCCGCCGCTCGGCCCGCTCGACTGGTCGCTCGCTCCTCGCGAGCGGATGCGGCCGTTCGTCGACCACACAGTCCGGGAAGGTCTCGCCGGCCGGCCGGAGCTGCGGGACAAGCTCCTCGCCCAGCGGTGACGTTCCGGTGAATTCCCCCACCCGGCTGAGGCGGGACGGTTTGCCAGGGCCGCGCGGGCGCGTACCGTTCCGCCAATGGGTTCTCGCGGGGCGGCCGGTCTCACCGTCTTCACCAGCCGGAGGGACGGGGACACGGTGCTGGTCACGGCCGCGGGGGAGATCGACATCGCGTCGGTGGGGCAGTTCCGCTCCGCGCTGACGGCCGCCTCCGGAGCCGGCGGCAAACTGGTGGTCGACCTGTCGCGGGTCGGCTATCTCAGCTGCGCCGGGCTCCGCGCGCTCGAAGAGACGAGCCGCGCCCGGCCCGCGCTTTCGATCGTGGCGACCGGGCCGCTCGTGCTGCGCGCTTTCGCGGTGTCCGGGATCGAGGCTCCGGTGCGCAGCGGCCTGCGCGAGGCGTGCGCCGCCGCGGGCGCGTGATCTCCGGCCGGAATCTGGGTACCCGTGGGGTGGAACCGAGATCTGCTGAGGTGATCCCAGATGTCCACCAGCACGATGTCCGGCAGGACCGCGGTCTCCGGGGGTGCGGCGGGCCTCGCTGTCCTGGCCGGGCTGTACCTGATCGCCGCGCCCTGGCTGCTGCGCTTCGGCGGGGCCGCCGAACTCGCGGTGAGCAACACGGTCGCCGGGCTGGCGATCGTCGTTTTCGCTGCCATGCGGGCGCGGGATTCCGGCGCGCAGGCGTTGACCTGGGTGCTGCCGGTGCTCGGGGCGTGGGCCGCGGTGTCGCCGTTCCTGTTGCGGTACGGCGACGAGACAGTGCCGTCGGCCGGTGCGGTGACCGGCAACGTGATCGCCGGGGTCGTCGTGGCGGCCGGCGGCGCGGCGTTGCTGCTGCGCCGCCGCTGACCTCAGCTGAGCGCGTGGGCGAGCCAGCGGCTCCAGGCCGCGCTTTCGGCGGTCTCGTCGACGTCCGGCCGGAACAGGTGATGTCCGGCCGCGACCGGCATGCCGAGCAGCGACCGTTCGTGGAACCGGTAGAGGGCGTCCTCGGTGCGGACTCCGGCGTAGTTCGGGGTCGAGTAGTCGAAGATGCCCTCTACCACTTCGTCGCCCACGGTGAACTGGACTTCTTGCCCCGCTGAGGGTTCGGCGGGCAGGCCGAGCGCCGCGAGCAGCTTCGGCCAGGCGTCCCGGCTCGCCGAGGAGGCCGGGCCGTCCGCGGTCACGTAGGTCGCGAACCGGCCGGGGAAGTGGGCCAGCAGCTGGGCGAGCGTGTGCAGGTACATCTCCCAGCCGACGGCGAAGGACTCGTGGTATTCGTCGTCCCAGCCGTCCTGGGAGAACCCGCGGTGGACGAACCGCAGTACAGAAGTGCCGCCTTCGGCCGCTTCCACGAGGAACTCCATCGCGTCGAACGTGCCGTCCTCGGCCGCTTCGCCCCGGTAGGCGAACCTGCGCGGGGGATCCCACGCGGTGATTTCCGCCTCGGTGCGGATTCCGCCGAGACTGAACCGGATCCGTTTCGCCGCGGCGTCGACCTCGTGGCGGCCCATGAACCACGAGTCGATGCCCGGCCCGGTCGCGACGGCCTCCCACACGGCGTCGGGTTCCGCGGGCAGCTGAACCTCTTTGCGCACCTCGAACTCGGGTGGCATCTGCGGCTTCCCTCCTCGGTCCCGATCACCGTGCCATTGACAACAATACCTGTCAATGCGGTGGCGGTTCGCCCGATCGGCGCCAGACTTGGAAGGGACTCTCACGAAGGGACGCAAGAGCATGGCGACGGTGGCCGACCAGTTGATCGACGTTCTGGTGCAATCCGGGGTGCGCCGGATCTACGGGGTGGTGGGCGACAGCCTCAACCCCGTGGTGGACGCGGTGCGCCGCACCGGGGGCTCGGAACGTGGCGGGATCGACTGGGTGCACGTGCGCAACGAGGAGGCCGGCGCGTTCGCCGCCGCGGCCGAGGCACAGCTCACCGGACGGCTCGCGGTGTGCGCGGGCAGCTGCGGGCCGGGCAACCTGCATCTGCTGCAAGGGGTCTACGACGCGCACCGGTCGGGGGCGCCGGTGCTCGCGATCGCGTCGCACATTCCGTCCGCGCAGATCGGGACCGGGTTCTTCCAGGAGACGCATCCGCAGCAGCTGTTCGCCGAGTGCTCGCACTACTGCGAGATGGTGAGTTCGCCGGAGCAGATGCCGCGACTCGGGCGGATCGCGGTGCAGAACGCGGTCGGGCGGCGCGGGGCCGCGGTGCTGGTGCTTCCTGGTGATGTGTCGCAGGAGCCTGCCGCGCACGCCACCGGGGAGTCGGCGTCGCTGGGGAGCCCGCCTGCCGTGGTGCCTGCCGAAGCCGACATCGCTCGTCTCGCCGACCGGATCGATCGGGCGGAGAAAGTGATGATCATGGCCGGTGCGGGGTGCCGGGACGCGCACGATGACGTGCTCGCGCTTGCCGAAGCGGTCGGAGCGCCGGTGGGGCATTCGTTGCGGGGCAAGGAGTTCGTGCAGTACTCGAATCCCTTCGATGTGGGGATGAGCGGGTTGCTCGGGTACGGGGCCTGCTACGAGGCGATGCACGAGGCCGATCTCGTGTTGCTGCTGGGCACGGACTTCCCGTACGACAACTTCCTGCCGCAGCGGAACACCGTGCAGGTCGACATCGATCCGTCGCGGATGGGGCGCCGGTCGGTGCTGGAGTTCGGGGTGCAGGGGGACGTCGGGGCGACGATCCGGGCCGTGGTGCCCCGGTTGCGCGAGCGTGCTGACCGGTCGTTCCTGCATGCCATGCTGCGCAAGCACGAGCGGGGGCTGCAGCGGGTGGTGGACGCCTATACCAACGAGGTGTCGAAGCACATTCCGTTGCATCCGGAGTATGTCGCCGACGTGCTCGACGAGGAAGCCGCTGAGGACGCGGTGTTCACTGTGGACACCGGGATGTGCAATGTCTGGGCGGCGCGGTACATCACGCCCAACGGGCGACGGCGGATTCTCGGTTCGTTCGTGCACGGGAGCATGGCTAACGCGTTGCCGCATGCGATCGGGGCGCAGGCCGCGGAGCCCGGGCGGCAGGTGGTCGCCATGTGCGGGGACGGCGGGCTGGCCATGTTGATGGGGGAGTTGCTGACGCTCAAGACGCATGCCTTGCCGGTCAAGGCCGTGGTGTTCAACAACTCGTCGCTGGGGATGGTGAAGCTGGAGATGCTCGTGGACGGGCTGCCGGAGTTCGGTACCGACCACGATCAGGTGGATTTCGCCGGGATCGCCCGGGCGGCCGGGCTGTATGCGCGGCGGGTGGAGAAACCCGGGGAGGTCCGGGACGGGATTCGGGACATCCTGGGGCACGACGGGCCCGCGGTGCTGGATGTGGTCACGGATCCCAATGCGTTGTCTATTCCGCCTAGTATCACTGCGGCACAGGTCAAGGGGTTTGCGTTGGCGGCCAGCAAGACTGTGCTGAGCGGGGGAGTGGGGAAGATGCTGGAGTTGGCCAAGTCCAATTTGCGGAATATTCCTCGGCTGTGATCTTCGGGGGCGGCTCGTCGCCTGGGGGCGACATTGCGCCCGGTGGGTGCGTGGGGCGCCCCGAAGGGTGAGTGTGACGACGGCGCGGGGGTGCTTGTCAAGGCGGGAAAGATGCCTTGACAAGCTCCCCCGCGCCGTGTTTTTGGCTTTGTATCGGGGGCGGGGGGGAGTGTGGCTGCCTGGGCGGTTGGGTGCGGTGGCTGCGGTGGCTGCGCGGCTTGGGCGGTTGGTCGCGGTGGGGTTCGCGGGTGGCGGTGCGGCGGCGGGCGTTGGTCGTGAGGGGAACCCTGAGGGAATCTGATTCCCCAGGGTTCCCCTCGCGTACGTTTGGTTGCGGTTATTCGGTTTCCGCCATGGCTTCCGCGAATTGGGCCGCGTACAGGCGGGAGTAGGCGCCGCCCGCGTTGATGAGCGTTTCGTGGTTGCCTTGTTCTACGATGTTGCCGTTTTCCATCACCAGGATCACGTCCGCGTCCCTGATCGTGGACAGGCGGTGGGCGATCACGAAGCTCGTGCGGCCGGTGCGCAGGGAGTTCATGGCGTGCTGGATCAGGACCTCGGTGCGGGTGTCCACCGAGCTGGTGGCCTCGTCCAGGATCAGGATCGCCGGCCTCGCCAGGAAGGCGCGGGCGACGGTGATCAGCTGCTTCTCGCCTGCGCTGACGGTGCCGCCCTCGTCGTCCAGGACTGTGTCGTAGCCGTCGGGCAGCGTGCGGACGAAGCGGTCCACATAGGTTGCCTTCGCGGCTTCGATGACCTGTTCGCGGGTCACGTCGTCCGCGCCGTACGCGATGTTCTCCGCGATCGTGCCGCCGAACAGCCAGGCGTCTTGCAGGACCATGCCGGTCTTCGAGCGCAGTTCCTCGCGGTCCATCGCCTTGATGTCGACGCCGTCCAGGGTGATCCGGCCGCCGTCGATTTCGTAGAACCGCATCAGGAGGTTGACCAGCGTGGTTTTGCCCGCGCCGGTCGGGCCGACGATCGCGACGGTGTGGCCGGGGTCGACCGACAGCGACAGGTCTTCGATGAGGGGCGTGTCCTTCAGGTAGCGGAACGACACGTGCTCGAACTCGACCTGCCCGCGCACGACCTCGGGGCGCTGCGGGTGCTCCGGCTCCGGTTCCTGTTCCTTGGCGTCCAGCAGCGCGAACACCCGCTCGGCCGAGGCGACGCCGGACTGCAGCAGGTTCGCCATGCTCGCGATCTGGGTGACCGGCTGGCTGAACTGGCGCGAGTACTGGATGAACGCCTGCACGTCGCCCAGGGTCAGGGTGCCCGAGGCGACCCGCAGGGCGCCGACGACGGCGACCAGCACGTAGCTCAGGTTGCCGATGAACATCATGCCCGGCTGGATCGTGCCGGAGATGAACGACGCCTTGAAGCTCGCCTCGTACAGTGCCTCGTTCTGCTGCCGGAAGACCTCCTCGGCCTCCTTGCCGCGGCCGAAGACGCGCACCAGCGAGTGGCCCGAGTACATCTCCTCGATGTGCGCGTTGAGCTTCCCGGTCGTCGACCACTGCCGGATGAACTGCGGCTGCGCGCGTTTGCCGATCTTGGCCGCGACGAACACCGACACCGGCACCGTCAGCAGCACGATCGCGCCCAGCAGCGGCGAGATGACGAACATCATCACCAGCACGCCCAGCACGGTGAACAGCGACGTGACGATCTGCGACAGCGTCTGCTGCAGCGACTGCGCCAGGTTGTCGATGTCGTTGGTGACCCGGCTCAGCACCTCGCCGCGCGGCTGGCGGTCGAAGTAGCGCAGCGGCAGCCGCGCGAACTTCTCCTCGATGTCCTGGCGCAGCCGGAACACCGCGCCCTGCACGAGGTTCGTCGTGAGCCGCGCCTGGATGACGCCCAGGAACGACGCGAAGACGTACAGCGCCAGCACGATCATCAGCACCTGGCCGACCGCGGTGAAGTCGACGCCGTGGCCGGGCGTCAGGTCGACGCTGGTGAACATGTCGGCCAGGGTGTTCTGCCCCCGCGCCCGCAGGCCCTCGATCACCTGCTCCTTGGTCGCGCCCGCGGGCAGACTCCTGCTGTTCACGCCGGCGAAGATCAGGTCCGTCGCGCGGGCCAGCACCTTCGGCCCGATCACGGTCAGCGCGACGCCGACCGCGCCGAGCACCAGGACTCCGGTCAGCGCCGCTCGTTGCGGGCGCAGCAGCCGGAGCAACCGGGCGAGCGAGCCTGTGAAGTCGAGCGCCTTCTCGGCGGGCATGCCCGCGGACATCATCCGGCCGGGTCCCGCCGCCGGTTGCGGCCGGGTCTTGTCGCGCGCGGCGGCGGCGGGTTCGTCGTCGTGCGCGGCGGCGGGTTTCGTTTCCTCGCTCACGCCGCCTCCTGCTCGGTCAGCTGCGAAAGCACGATTTCCCGGTAGGTTGCGTTGGTGTCCATCAGCTCGTGGTGGGTTCCGGTGCCGACGACGCGGCCGTCGTCGAGCACGATGATCCGGTTCGCGCCGCGGATCGTGCTGACCCGCTGCGCGACGATGACGACGGTCGCGTCGCGGGTTTCGCCGGCGAGCGCGCGGCGCAGCGCGGCGTCGGTGGCGTAGTCGAGCGCGCTGAACGAGTCGTCGAACAGGTAGATCTCCGGCCGGTGCACCAGCATCCGCGCGATCGCGAGCCGCTGCCGCTGCCCGCCCGAGACGTTCGTGCCGCCCTGGGCGATGGGGGAGTCGAGGCCCTGCTCCATCCGTTCCACGAAGTCCTTGCCCTGCGCTACTTCCAGCGCGTGCCAGAGCTGTTCGTCCGTCGCGTCCGGATTGCCGTAGCGGAGGTTGCTGGCGACCGTTCCGGCGAACAGGTACGGCTTCTGCGGCACCATGCTGACCACCGACGAGAGCACCGCCGGGTCGAGCCTGCGCACGTCCACGCCGTCCACCCGGACCGAGCCCTCGGTGGCGTCCATCAGCCGCGGGATCAGGTTGAGCAGCGTCGTCTTCCCGCTGCCCGTGCTGCCGATGATCGCGGTGGTCTCCCCGGGCCGGGCGAACAGCGAAACGTCCTGCAGCACCGGTTTTTCCGCGCCGGGGTAGCGGAATTCGACGCCGGTCAGGTCGAGGTGCCCGTGCTCGGCTCCGGCCGCGACCGGCTCGTCCGGCGGGCGCACGCTCGACTCGGTGTCCAGCACCTCGGTGATCCGCTCGGCGCTGACCTCCGCGCGCGGCACCATCATGAACATGAAGGTGGCCATCATGACCGCCATCAGGATCTGCAGCAGATAGGCCAGGAACGCGGTGAGCGCGCCGATCTGCATGGCCCCGCTGTCGACCCGCTGCCCGCCGAACCACAGCACGGCGACGCTCGACACGTTCACCACCAGCATCACGGTGGGGAACATCAGCGCGATCAGCCTGCCGACCCGCAGCGACACGGTGAACAGCTCGTCGTTGGCGCGGCCGAAACGCTCGCGCTCGTGCTTGTCCCGCACGAACGCGCGGATCACCCGGATGCCCATGATCTGCTCGCGCATGACCTGGTTGATCCGGTCGAGGCGCACCTGCATGAGCCGGAAGGCCGAGCGCATCCGCATGACGATGAGCCCGATCGCGACGCCCAGCACCGGCACGATGACGACGAGCAGCGACGACAGCGGGACGTCCTGCTGCAGCGCGAGCAGGATGCCGCCGACGCACATGATCGGCGCGGACACCATCAGCGTGAAGGTGAGCCCGGCGAGCAGCTGGATCTGCTGGACGTCGTTGGTGGTGCGGGTGATCAGCGACGGCGTGCCGAAGGTGCCGATCTCGCGGGCGGAGAAATCCTGCACCCGGTGGAAGACTCCGGCGCGGATGTCACGGCCGACGGCGGCGGCGGTGCGGGAACCGTAGTAGACGGCCCCGATCGACCCGGCGATCTGCACCAGCGTGATCAGCAGCATCACGCCGCCGATCTTCACGATGTAGCCGGTGTCGCCTTTGACCAGGCCGCCGTCGATGATGTCGGCGTTGAGCGTGGGCAGGTACAGCGCGGCGATCGTCTGCACCAGTTGCAGCGCGACGACGAGCCACAGCACGGCCCGGTACGGGCGCAGGTAACTGCGCAACAGTTTGACCAGCACGGTCGGGTACTCCCCCAAAAAAAGTGAATGGCGTCGGTTCGGGTCTAGCGTGCCGCGCCGGACGCGGCCAGGGCCGGCATCCCGGCGGCTGCCTCCCGCAGGAGGCCGGTGAAGGCCGATACGAACTCTTCGTCGTCGGAGTCCGAATTGAGCCAGGTTTCGAAGGCGATGCGCGAAGCGTTCTGCACAATGCTCGCCATCAGCCGGGCGTGCAACGGATTTGCGTGCTCGCCCGCTCGTTCGGCGATGGCGTCGGCCAGCACGCGCTCGACGGTGGCGAACGCGCGCAGCATTTCGGCGAACAGGGCGCCGTTCTCCAGCAACGCGCGCACCCGCCGCACATTTTCGCGATCCGGACGGTCGTCCTCGGCGAACCGGGTGATCGAGGCGTTGACGACCGCGTCCCACAGCGGCTCGTCGGCGGGCCTCGCCAGGAGTGCTTCGCGCACGCGCTCCTGCCGTTCGACGATGAACGCGCAGACAGCTTCCTCCTTGCTGGAAAAATAGTTGTTGAAGGTGCGCGGGGACACGCCCACCTCGTTGGCGATGTCCTCCACCCGCAACTGGTCGACACCCCGCTCGACCGCGAGCCGGAGCGCGGCTTCGGCGAGCGCCCTTCGCGCGGCTCGTTTCTTGCGCTCGCGCAGGCCCAGGGGTGCGGTGGAGGTCACCGGGACGAGAGTAGCAGCGAAAGTTGCGTGGCGCGAAAAATTATGCGGACCGCGAAAAGTTGCGTTCTCGCAGGGGGGGTCCCGGTTAGAACCGGGATCAACACCCACGACCCCCTGTCCAGGCGAGCGAACGCACTGGCGCGTCGACCGGCTCTCCGCCCCGGGCGCATGCCGGAAGAGCCCCACGTCCGCGCATGCGCGACCGGTGGGGAGGGCGAGCTTTCGCGCACCCCGACGCGGACGCCGTGGCGGCGTTCGCCGACGAGTTCGGTTCGCTCGTTTTCGCCGGAAACGCGACGGCTTCTCCGGTTCGTCCTCCTCGTCGCGATCTTGATCAAGAGGGTGGACAGGCGCTTCCGGGGCTCCCTAATGTGTGTTCGGCACGTATCTGACCATTCGGTCGGCAACTTTCCGCACTGAGGGCGCACGAACTCGCCGCCCCGTGACGCATCCGGAAAGGATCGGCATGTTCCACCTTGACCATTTCTGCCTCGGCGTCCGCGATCTGGGCGAGGGCGTCCGCGGAGTGCGGGAGGAGACCGGGCTCGCCTGCTACGACGGGGGCGCCTTCGCGGCGGGCATCGCGAACACGATCTTCCCGCTCGGCGGGGACGTGTACCTGGAAGTCGAGGCGGTGACCGCCCCGGCGGCCGAGCGGGACGAGGGAGTCGCGTGGTTCGACCGCGTCGTCTCGGACGGCGACCGGTGGATGTTCTGGAGCCTGCGCGCCGACACCCTCGGTGAGCTGGCCGAGGTCGCGCACCGGCTCGGCGGCGAGGTGGCCCGGCTTCCGGGGCGCGTTCAGCCCGACGGCACCCAGCGCGTCATCACCACCGCGCCCGGCCCCGGCCGCGCGCTCGACACGTGCTGGCGGCGGGGGCTGCCGAACTGGTTCTACCGCGAGGACCCGGCCACCAATCCGGATCGCGGTGCGGCGGGGGACGGTGAGCGCGGGGTGGCGGTGACCGGACTGGAGATCGGCGCGGACGCTGGGGAGCTGCGGGAGCACATCGGCGCCGAGACTTTCGACCGCTTGCCGCTGACGGTCGTGTCCGGACAGCCGGGCGTGCGTGCGGTCACGGTGCGCACCGCTTCCGGGCGCGAGGTCACGCTGCGCAGGCAGCCGGCCGACTTGTAGGGACGCGTTCCCGGGCAGCTGTGCCAGGATGAACACATGTTCGATGGATTGCGCACGATCGTGTATCCGGCCGCCGATCTGGCCGCGGCCAAGGGTTGGTGGACCCGGGTGCTCGGGGTGCCGCCGTACTTCGACGAGCCGTTCTATGTCGGGTACCGCGTGCACGGCTACGAACTGGCGCTCGATCCGAACGGCCGCGCGGAGAACGGCGACGGGCCGGTGACCTACTGGGGAGTGCCCGACGCGGAAGCCGCGGTGGCGAAGCTGGTCGGGGAGGGCGCGGCCGAACACTCGGCGGTGACCGATTTCGGCGGCGGGATCCGCGCCGCGCTGGTGCGCGCGCCGGACGGGAACCTGGTCGGGGTGATCGAGAACCCGCATTTCCCGGGCGCTCCGGCTTGAGAAGAGCGCTGGCCGCGGTCGTCGTTCTGGTTCTGCTCGGCACCGGACTGGTCGCGGTCCACCCTGTCCGGCGATCCAGGCGGTGATCTCCGAACTGGGCAGTCAGCACACCGAACTGCTCAGTCCCGGGCGAGCCAAGGCGCCGCCCGCGACGACGGTCGCCAAGAGGGCGAGCGTCGGCGCATCGAGACCGGGGCAGCGGCACTGCGGACGGTCGAAGCACGGGCCTCGTGCGGATGGATCGTCGATCTCCGCGCCGACACGCGGCCGATGCTGACCGTGCTGGCCTCGTTGCCGGGAAACGGCGTCGCGGGTTCGTTCGCCGGGCTGGGGCTGGTTCCGGAGTTCTGGTCCGTCCGCCGGGCGAGAGCCCGGGCACGGACGAGGCCGATCCGGTCCGGCCGACCGCGCCCGGCACCGGACCCGGAGGCCGCCGCCGGTGAGCGGCTGCGCACGCGCGGCGCCCGCGCGTAGCCCCCGGACCTGCGCGGACTGTCGGAATCGGACGATCGCGGCTACGGTGGTCACCGAGCGTGAATACGTACCGGGGAACTCGGCGGAGGTGCGCGGCATGCGGTCGATGTGGAAGGGCTCGGTGTCGTTCGGGCTGGTCAGCATCCCGATCCAGCTGTACGCGGCGACCGAGAACAAGAACGTGTCGCTGCGCCAGGTGCACGTCGCCGACGGCGGGCGGATCCAGTACAAGCGGTTCTGCTCGGTCGACGGCGAGGAGGTGCCCTACTCCGACATCGCCAAGGGCTACGAGCTGCCCGACGGCGAGATGGTGGTGATCACCGACGCCGACCTCGCCGAGCTGCCGCTGCCCACCCAGCATTCGATCGACGTGCTCGAATTCGTGCCGCTGGAGTCGATCGACCCGATCCGGTTCGACCGCACCTACTACCTGGAGCCGCAGAAGAACGCGGTGAAGCCGTACGTGGTGCTGCGCGACGCGCTGCAGAAGGCGAGCCACGTGGCGATCGCGAAGGTCGCGGTGCGCCAGCGGGAGAGCCTGGCGCTGCTGCGCGTCGTGGACGACGTGCTCGTGATGACCACGATGCTGTGGGCCGACGAGGTCCGGGTCCCGGATTTCCCGTTCCTGCACGAGGATCCGCCGCAGGTCCGCGCGCAGGAGGTGACCATGGCGGGGTCGCTGATCGACTCGCTGTCGGAGCCGGTGTTCGAACCGGAGAAATACTCGGACTCCTACCGGGAGGCGCTTGAGGCGATGATCGAGGCGAAGGCGGGCGGCGGCCGGACGGCCGGCGCGCCGAAACAGGGGGAGAAGGCCGAGGTCGTCGACCTGATGGCGGCGCTGGAGGCGAGCGTGTCGGCGGCGAAGAAGACCCGCGGGCCCGCCAAGGAGACGAAAAAAGCCGCCGGCGACGGCAAAGCGGCGGCGAAGAAACCGGCGTCGCGGGCTCGGCGGCCGAAGAGCGCCTGATCGGGGATTTCGCCGGTACGCGGCTGGCGCGGCGGATGTTCCGCGCCGCGGAACAGGGAAATTTCACTGCTGCCGTCCGGAAAACGCCGGTCGTCACGCCGGGTGAGCGAGTGCGGCGGACTTCACCGGACCGGGGCGCCGACACGCCGCCGGGTATCCTGCGACGGCGAGATTTCCAGTGGTACCAAAGAGGAGTCCGGCCCGGAGCAACCGGCGCCGGGGACTCGAATACCTGAGCGGAAGGCGGCTGAGCATGGAGTGCGCGTTCTGCACGAGCGGCATCGACCACTGTCACGGCACCCTGGTGGTCCACCCGGACCGCGGGTTCGCCGAGTGCACCGATCCGTCCTGCCTCGACCTGGACCGGGTCCGGCACGGCCTGATCATCGACTGTCACACCCTCGACGCCGGGTGCGCCTGCACCGGAGCCGAGAAACCCCTGCTGCGGCAGGCTTCCTGACCTCCGGCGGCGCCCCGGCCGGCACCCCGCGTGGCCGGGGCGGCTTTACCCGATCGGGTAGCTTGCCGTGTACAAGCTGCTTGGCGATGTGCTAACACTACCGGGGGTCCTTCGGCTCTCCCTCCCCCTCGGAGCCGGAGGACCCCTTCTCCCGCGGCCGTGCCCGGCGGCGCGGTCAGTAGCGGTAGTGGTCCAGTTTGTACGGCCCGTCCACGTCGACGCCGATGTACTCCGCCTGTTCCTTGCTCAGCTTGGTCAGCCGGACGCCGAGCGCGTCCAGGTGCAGCCGCGCGACCTTCTCGTCCAGGTGCTTCGGCAGCCGGTACACGTCGTTCGCGTAGTCGCCCGGCTTGCCGAACAGCTCGATCTGCGCGAGCACCTGGTTCGCGAACGACGCGGACATCACGAACGAGGGATGCCCGGTCGCGTTGCCGAGGTTCATCAGCCTGCCCTCCGACAGCACGATGATCGCGTGCCCGTCCGGGAAGCGCCACGTGTGCACCTGCGGTTTGACCTCGGTCTTGACGATGCCCGGGATCTTCGCCAGCCCGGCCATGTCGATCTCGTTGTCGAAGTGGCCGACGTTCGCGACGATCGCCTGGTGCTTCATCCGCGCCATCTGCGCCGCGGAAACGATGCCGAAGTTGCCGGTGGTGGTGAGGAAAATGTCGGCGCGCTCCACGACGTCGTCGAGTTCGACCACGTCGAGCCCGTCCATCGCGGCCTGCAGCGCGCAGATCGGGTCGACCTCGGTCACCACGACGCGCGCGCCCTGCCCGCGCAGCGCCTCGACCGCACCCTTGCCGACGTCGCCGTACCCGCACACGACGGCGTACTTTCCGCCGATCATCACGTCGGTGCCGCGGTTGAGGCCGTCCGGGAGCGAATGGCGGATTCCGTACCTGTTGTCGAACTTCGACTTCGTGACCGAGTCGTTGACGTTCATCGCCGGGAACAGCAGCTCGCCGTTGGCCGCGAGCTGGTACAGCCGGTTCACGCCCGCCGTGGTCTCCTCGGTGACCCCGCGCATCGCGCCGGCGATCCGGGTGAACCGCCGCGGGTCCTGCGCGAGGCTGGCCGCGAGGGTGCGCAGCAGGATCCGGTAGTCCTCCGGGTCGTCCTCGTGCGCGGCGGGCACCGCGCCCGCCTTCTCGAACTCGGCTCCCTTGTGGACGAGCAGGGTCGCGTCGCCGCCGTCGTCCAGGATCATGTTCGGCAGCGCGCCGCCGGGAAAACGGAACAGCTGGTCGGTGCACCACCAGTATTCGTCGAGGGTTTCGCCCTTCCACGCGAATACCGCGGTGCCCTCGGGCCGCTCCGGCGTTCCGTCCGGGCCGACCACGACCGCCGCGGCCGCCTCGTCCTGGGTGGAGAAGATGTTGCAGGACACCCAGCGCACCTCGGCGCCGAGCGCGACGAGCGTTTCGATCAGCACCGCGGTCTGCACGGTCATGTGCAGCGAGCCCGCGATGCGCGCGCCCTTGAGCGGCTGGGAGTCCGCGAACTCGCGGCGCAGCGCCATCAGGCCGGGCATTTCGTGCTCGGCGAGGTCGAGCTGGATGCGTCCGGCCGCGGCGAGCGACAGGTCGGCGACCGCGAACTGCACGGCGCCGGCGGTGCGCAGGGTGGGCGACATTTTTTCCGTTCCTTTCGGGGTTTTCGGGCATAACGGAGCACCGGCGCCTGGCCGGTGCCGGAAAAGGGAGGCGCGCGCGGTGCGGATCAGGCCAGAATGGCGGGCATGGCAGAACGCGCGTTGAGTTTCGGGGCGGTGGCGGAGGCGTACGAGCGGTACCGTCCGGGATATCCCGCCGAGCTAGCGGAAAAGGTGCTGGACTACGCGGGTGCGCCGGTGGCCGAAGCCCTCGAAATCGGGGCTGGGACGGGGAAAGCGACCCGGCTCTTCGCGGGACGGGGGATCGCGGTCACCGCGACCGATCCGGATCCGGCGATGCTCGCCGAACTGCGCAAGCACCTGCCCGCCGGCGTCGAGACCCGCCGCGGCGCGCTGGAAGACCTGCGGCCGGACCGGCGGTACGGGCTGGTGTACTCGGCCGCGGCGCTGCACTGGACGGACCCGGCCGGGCGGTGGCCGCGGATCGCCGCCCTGCTCGCGCCGGGCGGGGTGTTCGCGTCGTTCGGCGGACCGGTCGACCTCGCGGATCCCGTTGTGCAGAAAGCGATCGACGAGGCTCAAGCGCCGTTTCTGGAGAGCGCGGAGTTCCCGTCGCCGGACGGCACGCCGCCGGGGAACGCACTGCAGTGGCCCGGCACGGAACTTGAGCAGTCCGAGTTGTTCGCCGACGTCCGGCAGGTCGTCGTCCGGCAGCGGACGAGGCTGAGCGCGGACGAGCTGATCGGGCTGCTGGCCACGGTCTCGGCGTACCTGATTCTGCCGGTTTCGGTGCGGGAGCGGGTTTTCCGGCGGATCCGGCAGGTGCTTCCGGAGACGGTCGAACTGGTCGCCGACCACACGGCCCACCTCGCGCGACGGCGCTGAGACGGCCGAAATCGCCAGTGGCACGCGGCACCTCCTGAACCAGGAGGCGCCCTTCGCTCGAAGTCCCGCGGGCCGAGCGTGGCGGGGAAACCCCGTCGCAGCGCCTCTCGGCCCGGAGCCGCGCCCCAGCGGGCGCGTCCGTTCCACCTTGGCAAGCCCGGCCGGGGCCTGTCAAGCGCGCGGGAATTCGGCGCGGACGCCGAGCAGCCGCACCGGTTTGCCGAAGGCGAAGCGGCCCAGCAGGTCTTGCGCCGCCGCGGCGAGCACGGCCGGATCCGAGGACGGTGCGGGCAGCGTCACGCTGTGGGTGTGGGTGTGGAACGGCGCGAACCGCACTTTGACCGCGACGCGCGCCGCGGGACGGCCCTCGTCGGCGACGTCCCGCGCGACGCGTCCGGCCAGGGTCGCGGTCTCCCTGGCGATGGCGTCGGGGTCGGTGAGGTCTTGCTGGAATGTCGTTTCCCTGCTTCGGGAACGCGCGACGTACGGGGTCGCGCTCACCTCGGCGTCGCCGATGCCGCCTGCCAGCAGGCGATACCACGGACCCAGCTTCGGCCCGAACCGCGCGGCGAGCGCGTCCGGGTCGGCGGCGGCGAGGCCGAGAATGGTGGTGTACCCGGCTTCGGCGAGTTTCTTCGCGGTTTTCCGGCCGATTCCCCATAACGCGTCGGTGCGCCGTTCCGCCATGACCTCCCACCAGTTTTCCTGGGTGAGCCGGTAGATTCCGGCCGGTTTCGCGAACCCGGTGGCGAGTTTGGCGCGCAGCTTGTTGTCGCCGATTCCGACCGAGGACGAGAGCCCGGTTTCTTCCTCGACGCCGCGCCGGATTTCCGCGGCGAGCGCCTCGGGATCGTCGGCGGTCGCGCCGAGGAAAGCCTCGTCCCAGCCGAGCACCTCGACGACCACCGGGAATTCCCGCAGCCGGGCCATGACCCGGTCGGAGACCTCCTGATACGCCGGGGCGTCGACGGGGAGGAGGACCGCGTCCGGACACCGCTTGACGGCCAGCCGCAGCGGCAGGCCGGAATCGACGCCGAACTCGCGCGCCTCGTAGGACGCGGTCGCCACGACGGCGCGCTCGGCCGGATCGCCGTTCCCGCCGACGATCACCGGCCGCCCCCGCAACTCCGGCCGCCGCGCGACCTCGACGGCGGCGATGAACTGGTCGAGGTCGACGTGCAGCACCCAATCGGACACCGGACCAGTGTGCGGTGCGCGGGGCGGGCGGCGCATCCTGTGGAGAGTGCGTGCGGAGAACCCTGACGGAATCAGATTCCCGGAGGGCGGCCCTCACGGACCTGTGGCGTCGCGTGCAGGTGCGATGGGCGAGGTCTGTGCGCTCACCCGCGGCGGCGGGCGACGTGCGCCGCGACCCCGCCCGCCGCGGCGAAGAGGGCGCAGACCGTCAGCGCGGGGCTCGAAGCGGCGATCCCGGCGACCAGAAGGCCGCACGCGGCGACGTCCAGCAGGATCGCGAACGCGGTCAGCAGCGCGGCGGAACGGGCCGGTTTGCCGCGGCGCAGGGCGGCGGCCAGTTCCGGGTCGCTGGTTTCGAACCAGCGCTCGATCTTGTCCAGCTCGACGCGTTCGTGGTGACTGAGCATGGAGGTCTCCTTCGGCGGCCCGCGTGCCGTCCCGGAGGAAGTACCCGTCCCGTCCGCTGGTGAACCGCGTCACCCTCGATTCACCCGGCTGCCCGAACCCCGCGCGAAATCCGGCGGTTCCGGTCACCGTGCGCGGTCGGCCGGACCGTCCACAAAGGTCACGGAGCGCAAGCGGGTTCCGGTCCGGTGTAGCCCTTCCGTGACGAATCGTCGATGCCGACCTCGCACGGGATCGACGGGTCCACGCGGTTGCCTTCGACCTGGGCGCCGGTGGAGTGGATCGCCAGGCCGATCGCGTGGTCCGGGCCCGCCGCGAAGGTATTGCCGGTGACGACGGCCTGCTGGACGTCCTCGAACATCAGCGTCTGCGAGGCCGCGAGAGTTTCGCAGAAGTTGTCCTTGATCAGGAAATCCGTGGTGTGGCCCTTTCCGTCGCCCTCGCCGTCGTTCGGGCCTTCGGCCATCAGGCACATGTTGGCGATTTTCTCGCAGCGGTTTCCTTCGATCCGGACGTGGTTGCTCGGCGGGCTGTCGCTGGAGAAGGTCTGCATGCAGTCGGCGTGCGCGCCGTCGCGGTTCGAGGTCCGGCTGATCGTGTTGTGCTCGATGGCGAGGTAGTCGCCGAAGAACCGGATGCCGTCGCCGTCGCCGCCTTGCGGGGCGGTGATCCTGGTGTTCTTCAAGGTCACGTGATCGCCGCGGATTTCCACGCCGGGCGCCGGCGGTCTGTCGAGAGTGAATCCGTCGACGACGACCCAGTTGGCGTCGACGTCGATGCCGGGGACGGACCTCCCGCCGCCGGAATACACGCGCGGGTGGCCCGGGGTGCCGCCGGCGGTGATGTGCAGCCGGGAACCGGCGTGCGCGGGCGGGGCGAAGGCAACGGCCAGTACCGCGGCGCCGGCCAGGACGAGGGTGCGCAAGGGTCTCCTCTTTTTCGCTCGGACGGGGGTACGCGGCGAAGATAGGGCCGGACGGCGGGAGGGGTCCCCGGGCCGCTTTCTGCGGACGCGCGTGATGCAGTACCGTTACTGCGAGTTACCTCACAGGGGTCGGACCACGCCGAGGGGAGCGTCGGTGCACGCGGACCAGCTCATCGCGGATCGGTACCGGCTGCTGGAGCGCGTCGGCAGCGGCGGCATGGGCGTCGTCTGGCGGGCGCACGACGACCGGCTCGACCGGGAGGTGGCGCTCAAGCAGGCCCGCCTGTCCGACGTGGTGAGCGGGCGGACGCTGCGCCGCGAGGCCCGGCTGGCGGCAGGCGTGCTGCACCCCAACGTGGTCACCTTCTTCGACGTCGCCGCCGACGGGGACGAGCTGTGGCTGGTGATGGAGTACGTCCCGTCGCGCAGCCTCGCCGAAATCCTCGCGGCGGAAGGAAGGCTGCCCGCGCGCACGGTCGCCGAGATCGGCGTGCAGATCGCGGCGGCGCTCGGCGCGGTGCACGGGCACGGCATCGTGCACCGCGACGTCAAGCCGGGCAACGTCCTGATCGCCTCGGACGGCCGCGCGAAGCTCACCGATTTCGGCATCTCCCGTTCAGTCCGCACGGACGAGACGGTCACCGATTCGCCGCTCATCGGCGGCACGCCGGACTACCTCGCCCCGGAGGTCGCGCAAGGGCATCCGCCCACCGCGGCGTCGGATGTGTTCGCCTTGGGGGCAACGCTTTTCGCCGCCGTCGAGGGCACGCCGCCGTTCTCCGGCGGCAACGAGTACGCCACCATCCGCCGGGTCGCCGAGGGCGCGGTACCGCGTGCACGGCACGCGGACGGTCTCGCGCCGACGCTGGAACTGCTGATGCGGCGCGAACCCGCCGAACGCCCGACCGCGGTGTCGGCGGGGGAACTGCTGGCCGAGGGGATCGACGCGCTGCCGGTCGACGTGCCGTCGCGGCGGCGCAACCGGCGCGGGCTGCTGATCGCCGGGGTGGCGGCCGCGGCGGTCGCGGTCGTGGTCGCCGCGTATTTCGTGACGCGTCCGGCCAGGACGGACGCGACTCCGCCGGTGGAACAGGCGAAGCTCGGAATCGGTCCCGACCCGCGGGCCGCCGACCCGTGCCGGCTGGTCGACCCCGCGCCGCTGAAGCCGTTCGGCGACCCGGAAGTGGTTTCGGACTACGGGAACTTCAACCGCTGCGACGTGCTCCTGCATCGCGGCGACCGCCAAGCGGACGTCCTGGTGGAGCTGAACGATCCGCCCGGTTCCGCGCTGGAAGGCACGCAGTCGAAATCCGGGCCGTTCCCGGTTTTCGCCGCTTCGTCGCCGGATCAGTGCGAGCGGACGATCCAGCTGCAGGACCGGTTCGCGGTGAAGGTGACGGCCAGGCAGGACGACGGCTACCAGCTCGACCTGTGCCGGGCCGCCGACACGGCGGTCGCTTCGGCGGCGAAAGCGATGACAGCGGCCGGGGTTCCCCCGCGCGCGCGGGCGTTCCCGGCGGGTTCGCTCGCGGATGTGGACGCGTGCTCGCTGCTGGACTCGATCGGGGTCTCCGCGACGGCCGGGGTCGCCGCGCCGGTCCGGATCGAGCGCGGCTTCGGCGGCTGGTGGTGCGACTGGACGAGCCCGGCGAGCGACCGTTCGGTCACCGTCATGTTCGACCGGGACCAGCCGCCGGGCAGCGAGACCGGCCAGCTCGTGCAGATCGGCGGGCACGACGCCTATGTCATGACCGACGATTTCGCCGAGAACACCTGCCAGGCGGTCCTCGTCTACCGTTCCTACACCGACGCGCACGGGGACCCGAGAGTGGAACAGCTGCGGGTCGTGGTGCGGGGAAAGCCGCCCTCGGACCGGCTGTGCGCGCCAGTGTCCACTTTGGCCGGTTCGCTGGCCGGAAAGCTGCCGAAGACATGACCGCGTTTCCCGGCGGCCCGCCGGAAGAGCTGGGCCCGGACCACGGCAGCCTCGCGCACGGCGTCCCGCCCTCCCCGCCGGGCACGATCTTCGCCCTCGCGGTGACCGGCGGCGTGCGGATGCCGCCGCGCGAAGGCAGGCAGGTGTTGTTCGGGCGCAACCGCGACGACGTGCACGTGTGCGTCGGCGAGGACGACCGGAAGGTCAGCCGGAAACAGGGATTCCTGGTGCGCCGCCGGGGTTCCTGGTGGATCCACAACACCGGGAAGCTGCCGATCCGGCTGCCCGGCTCGCGGCTGCTGTTCCCCGAAGAGGAGCCGGTGCCGCTGGCCGAGGGCTACACCGCGGCGTTCGTGCGCGGTTCGGCCGGGCGCGAGCATCTGCTGGAGGTGTACGTCGCGGGCGCGGACGGCCGCCGCCCGGATTCGCGGCCGCAGGACGTCACCGAACCGCCGCGGATGTGGCGGCTGACGCCGGACGAACGGCTCGTCCTCGTCTCGCTCGCGCAGCGGTATCTGCTGCAGGACCAGTATCCGCAGCCGCTCGCGTGGCGGCAGGTGGCGGAGCAGTTGTCCGAGCTGAAACCGGAGGCGCGCTGGAGCGGCAAGCGCGTCGAGCACCTCGTCGGCGCGGTGCGCGCCCGGCTGGCGCGCGCCGGGGTGGCCGGGCTGACCAGGGAAGAGGTCGGCGAACCGGTCGGGAACGCGCTCAACGACAACCTGATCAAGGAACTCCTGCTGTCGACGACGCTGATCCCGCCGGACCTGGCGCTGCTCGAACCCGGGGACGATCCGGGAGGGGTCCCGGCTCCTCCTGCTTGACTCGCGGTGCGCGGCGGATGCGCCCCCGCGCCCCCGGCGGGCCGTCGCGGCCGCCCGGCCGGGGTCCGGCAGCGGCTTCGCGGGGGGTGTCCGTGGCAGGGGAGGCGATGCGGACGCTGCCCGCGGGACACCCGAGCCTCGCGCTCGGGTTCGCGTCGCCGCCGGGCACGCTGGCGGTGCTGGGACGCGCGGGGGGCGTCCTGGTGCCGCCGGCGGCGCGGGAGCCGGTCACGTTCGGGCGGAACACCGCCGAGGTGACGGTGCCGCTCGGCGAGGACGACCGCCAGGTCAGCCGCCGCCACGGCGTGCTGGAGCGGCACGCGGGCCGGTGGTGGGTGCGGGCGACCGGCAAGGTGCCGCTGCGGCTGCCGCGGTCGCGGCTGGTGTTCGCCGGGGCCGCGCCGGTTCCGCTGCCGCCCGGCTATCTCCCGGTGTACGCGCGCGGTTCGGGGGACCGCGAGCACGTGCTGGAGATCCGGATCGCCGACGGGACGCCGTCGCCGGTCCCGGCCGGGCGGCTGCGGCCGGACGAACGGCTCGTGCTCGCGATGGTGGCGCGGGGGTTCCTGCGGCGGGAGGAGCGGCCGCGCCCGGTGCCGGTTCCGCTGGCCGCGCGCCGGTTGTCCGTGCTCGATCCGGACGGCGGGTGGACCGCGGAAGCGGTGGCGGGGGTGCTGGATTCGGTGCGGTTCCGGTTCCGGCCGGGGTCGCCGGACGAGGATCTGGTGGCGGCGCTGGTTTCGGCGGCGGTGCTGGTGCCGCCGGATCTGGCGTTGCTGTCGCCGGAGCTGCCGCCGGCGGGCGAGACCGGGCGGATGCCGTCCACGTGGGGGAGCTAGGCGGTCGCCGTATGCTTGCCGCGGCCGCGATCCCGGTGCGGCCAAGACGGGCGATCGGGTGCCGGGCACCGGGAGTTCCCGTCGCCCGCGCCCGTACCAGGCGTTGTCCCTCCCGGAGCGGGCGGAAGAAGTCGCGGAGTTCCCGGGCGTACCGCTCAGGCTCCTCGAACGGCGCGAAGTGCCCGCCGCCCTCCGGCTCGGTGGCGCGGACAGTCCGGCCGTGGTGCGGGCGGGATCGGTTCGGCGGCGAACAATTCCGGACGGCAGGGCATGCCCGCGAGCCTGCGTGAGCTTGGCCGCACTCCGGGACCGCGGTCGTGCCGGTGGTTCTGGGTAGGGTCGGAATCACCGAGGGGGAGAGGAGTTGCCCGATGACGACAGTTCCACAGGTGCGCACGCGAGTACGGATCCCGTTGCGGTTCGGCGACGGGCCCGCGGCCGAGTCCGAGGCGGTCACGTTCGCCGGGCTGTCCGACGGGCTCGAGCATCTTGCCTTCGTGCTGGGAAAACCCGGTCCGGTGCCGTTGGTGCGGCTGCATTCGGAATGCCTCACCGGCGACGTCTTCGGATCCGCTCGCTGCGATTGCGGCCCGCAGCTGGCGGAGTCGGTCGCGCGGATTTCCGAGGCGGGCGGGTACCTGCTCTACTTGCGCCAGGAGGGCCGCGGAATCGGGCTGTACAACAAGCTCGACGCGTACGCGCTGCAGGATTCCGGGTTGGACACCTACGCGGCGAATTCCGCGCTCGGCCTGCCCGAGGACGCGCGCGACTACACCGCGGCCGCGCAAATGCTCACCCTGTTCGGCGTTCAGCAGCTGGATCTGCTGTCGAACAACCCGGACAAGGCGGCGCAGCTGGCGCGGCACGGCATCGACGTGCGCGAACGCGTCCGTACCGGGGTTTTCGCGAACGAGGACAACGTGCGGTACCTGCGCGCGAAAGCCGAGCAGACCGGGCACACGCTCGCGTTGCCGTTCGAGGAGCGGCCGGCTAGTTCGGCGGTGTGAGGGCGGAGATCCGGGCGAGGCTGGCGTCGCCTCGTCGCCAGTCCAGGGTGCGGAGGGCGAGGTAGCGGACTGGCCGGGCGAGCGCGACGGAGGCGGCGCGTTTTCGGCCGGGGCGGGCAGCTTCGGCGTAGGTGACGCCGTCGGTGCTGGTCTCGACGGCGGTGGCGGGTACTCGTCCGGTGGTCCAGGCGAGCTCGACGGTCGCGATCTGCAGCGGTGCGCCGAGGTCCGCCACCAACCGGCCGCCGGGACCGGGTTGCCACGCTGTCGCCGGGTTGTCGTCGACGGCGGCGTCCGGGCTGGTCATCCCGGGTGGCAGCGGTTCGGCCGGGAAGGTCACGGCCCCGAGCGCGCGGTCGTTCAGCGGGTACGGCCGGGCGTCGGCGAAGACGACCGGCACGGTGCGGCGTGGCGGCAGCGCGACGGTGCGCGGGCGGCCGCCGGCCGGGGTCACGGTCACCACCGCCGGGAGCAGTCCAGACGGGGCGGTCAGGTCGACTCGGCTGGCGTCGTGCACTACCGCGGTCAGGCCGGGCGGGACGGCGCTGCCGAACAGGCCGCGCACGGTGAATCGGGGCGGTTCGATCCGGCCTTCGCCGGGGGCCAGTTCGCAGCCGAACGAGCTGCCGGACGGGGTGGCTTTCTGCGTGCCTCGGTACAGGAGCAGCGCGGTGCGATCCTGGGGCAGGGAAGCGGTTCCGGTCGCGGTGCGGCCGGAAAGATTGGCCAGCACCAGGAAATCGTCGGTGACGCTCGCGTGGACTCCGGTGGCGGTGGCGGTGGCGCGAGCGCGCCGGGCGAGCTTCGGCAGGTCCGGGCGGCCGGCGTACAGCTCGGCCAGCAGCGGCGCGGGCGGACCGGCGGAGAGCGTGACGTGGTCGTTGGTGACGGTGAGCGGACGGGGGCTGGTGACGACGATTCCGGCCCGGCCGTCGATGTCGAGCCAGCCGCCGGTGCTGTGCAGCGCGGGCACCGGATAGGTCGCGACGGACGTCCAGGCGACGCCGTCGGGCGACGTTTCGATCCGGTACTTCCGTCCGGCGCCGGCCTCCCAGCTCAGACGGACCCGATCAACCCGTTGCGGTGCGCCGAGATCGACGGCGAGCCAGCTGTCCGCGCGCGGACGGTCCGATGTGGACACTGCCCAGCGGGTGGCGGAATCGCCGTCGGTGGCGTACTTGGCCTCCTTGCCCGGCGCGGCCGACGACGCGGACGCAGTTCCGGCCGGGGCGAGATCGGGACCTTCGCCGTCGTGGACTTCGAAGGACCAGAGCGAGTAGCCGTACTGCGGATCCGGCTGGACGCCGAGCATCCGCACATGCCGCGCTGTCACCGGGGAGAAGGTCAGGTCGTCGGTGCGCGCGCCGACCGGCCCGGACTGTGCCGGGAGCGTCACCGATCCCTCGGCAGCGGTGTAGGTGCGTTTGCCGTCGAGGCCGGGAACGCCTGGCATGGCCAGGTTGTAGACGTTGAGCACGCCCTCGTCCGACGCGACACCGGTGCTGGCGTAGACCGCGGTGCCGGTGGGGAGCGTGGCGAGCGCGGCGTACCCGGCGTCGAACCGCAGGACGCCGACGGTACCGTCGAATCCGTCGCGGACCTTGCGGTAGGTCGTGGCGTGGCGTTCGCGCACGGCGATGTTCGTGGCGGGCAGCAGCATCGGGTTGGCTCCGCCGAGGACGAACAGCCAGTCGTCGTGGTTGGGCTGCCAGGCGAATTTCACGAAGCCGGGTTTGGTGACGGTCGCGGCCCACGCGGCGGGGGAGCGCTGCGCCAGGAGGCCCGGTCCGGTGCCGAAGTCGGCGGCGCGAGCGGCGCGGGCGTCGAACTCTTCCCTGCGCACCGCACGGATCGGGCCGCCGTGCCCGGCGCGCCATTCGTGCAGCAGGTAGCTGATGGCGAGTTCGGCGCGGGCTTCCGGCTCGTACTTGGGTTCGCCGGAGAACTTCGTGATCCGGTCGACCGGCGGGTAGGCCTGGTACGGCTCCAGCCGCGCGGCCAGCTGGGCCTCGGCGTAGGCGGCGTGGCGGTCGCCGAGCACTTGCGCGCGGAAGGCCAGCGGGATGACGTCCCGGCCGTAGAGGTGTTCGCGGTCGGCGACCATCGGCATCAGCGGTTCGCCCGCGTCGCTGGTCATCAGGAGCATGGTGCGCCACAGCAGTTCGCCGTTCGGCTGCGCGGTGAGGACCTCGGGCAGCGGGACGCCGGCGGCGAGGAAGTGCGCCGCGTTGCGGCCGGACGTGCGCCAGAGTTCTTCCTGGTAGTGCGGGCCGAACGAACCGTGGTTCTCGACGAGGAACGTGTCGTACAGGTTGGTCGCGGTGTTGCCGCTGACCGGCTTTCCGTCGACGAGCCGGGGATTCGCCAGATCCGCCGCGGGCAGGCCGCCTTCGTTGCGGCTCCAGGAACCGAAGGCCGCGCGCCATTCCGGAGCGCGCGGATCGTTCGGCGCCCAGGCGAGCGCGGGGGCGAGCGACTGCGCGTAGACGCCCATCTCTTCCAGCTTCGTGTCGCCGACGTAGCCGCCGCGCAGGCCGTTGGGCGTCCAGTCGCCGGAAGCGGGATCGTTGCCGGTGCCGAGGCCGGCCGTGTAGGCGGCCTGTTCGGTGGCGATGCGCTCGACGTTGCGGCGCGTCGCCGCGTCCAGCTCTGTCCACAAGAGACGCGCGGCGAGCTGGAAGTAGGACTGGAAAGTGGTGTCGAAGAACAGTGTTCGGCCCCACTCGGTGCCGCCGGTGAGCCGGTTCGAGGCAGCGAAGTGCTTGATGGTGGCGAGGGTGTGCGCGCGGAGGGTTTCGCGGTCGGTTCCGGCGACGGCGGCGTCGTAGCCGTCGCGGGTCAGCAGCAGCGCGTTGCCGAGGACGACCGCGAAGGTGAAGTCGCGGGCCGGGTAGATCCCCGTAGCCTGGTCGAACTGCTGCTCGGCCCAGCGGGTGTGCCGGAGCAGGACCCGCAGATAGGTCGCGGCGACGGGATCCGGAGCGGGCCGGGACGCCGCTCGCGCTGGTCCCGAGGCCAGCAGGACCACGGCTCCGGCGCCCGCGAAACCGAGCGCCTGCCGCCGGGTGAACCCGTCCATCCCGTGTCCTCCCGAGTGCTGACAACCTTGTCAGCGCGGATTCTCTGCGGCGGCCGGGCGGCCGGGCAACCCTCCCGGCCGATCCCGTCCGGTTTCGGACAATGTCGTATAACGACCTATACGTTTCGCCGGCGGGCTTCGGCCCGGCCTGAAAACGCCGGGACCGGCGTGCTGAGATGACAACGTGATCACTGGCCCCGGCGGATTCCTGCTGCTCGTGCTGGCCGGGGCCGGGGCCGGGCTGACCGGCGCGACCGCGGGCCTCGCGTCGCTGGTGTCGTACCCGGCGCTGCTCGCCGCCGGGCTGCCGCCGGTCGTCGCCAACATGACCAACACCGTCGCGATGCTGGGCACGACCGCCGGCGCCGCGGTCGGCGCGCGTCCGGAGCTGAAGGGGCAAGGCCGCCGGCTGCTCCCGTTGTGCCTGATCACCACGGCAGGCGGGGCGTGCGGCGGGCTCGTGCTGCTGGTCAGCGCGCCGGACGCGTTCACCGTCGTCGTGCCGTGGCTGATCGGCGGCGCGTCGGTCGTGCTGATGGCCGGTCCGAGGCTGCGGAGGATGGCCGAGCACAGTGAACACCGCGGAATCGGCCCGCTCACCGGAATCGCCGCCTTCCTGACCGGGGTGTACGGCGGGTACTTCGGGGCCGCGGCCGGGGTGCTGATGCTCGCGCTGCTGACGACGGTGTGGAGCCAGTCGCTGGCTCGCACGAACGCGGCGAAGAACATCGCGACCGGCACCGCGAACCTGATCGCCGCGCTGGTGTTCGCCTTCACCGGGAAAGTCTTCTGGCCCGCGGCGATCGCGGTGTGCCTCGGCTCGGTGGCGGGCTCCTGGCTGGGCTCGGTCCTGGTGCGCTACCTGCCCGCGACCCCGCTGCGGATCGCGATCGGGCTGGGCGGGCTTTCGCTGGCGGTGGTGCTGGGTTGGCAGGCTTACTCGGGCTGAGGCGGGTTTTCTCCTCGACAGCGGAGCGATCGAGGTGCTCGTTCGGGTACGAGGCCTTGGCGCACCTCGCCGGTCAGGACATCGCGGGCATGCTGAAGTCGCTCCGGACATGGTTCGAGGAGCGAATCCCAGCGGCGGAGACGCCGAGAACTCGCCGGATCCCCCCTGCGCGCTGTCTTCGGCCGCGGCGCCGCAGGCTCTCCCGCGCCGGGTTCCGGCGTGGCAGAACCGTTCGGGCTGACGCGGGGCGGTACCTGCGGGCATAGTCGGCGAGGTACCCGAGCAGGAGGACAGATGAGCATTGTCGGCACCCGGGTGGTGCGCGTCGAAGACGAGAAGCTGATCACCACTGGCGGAACATACGTCGACGACCTCAAGGAAGAAGCGCTGGACGGCGCCGTGCACGCGGTCTTCGTGCGCAGCCCGATCGCGCACGCGCGGATCGCCGGCATCGACGTGGCGCAAGCCCGCACGGCACCGGGCGTGGCCGGGGTCTACACCGCGGCCGATCTCGATCTCGATCCGGGCAAGGCCGGGCCCGTCGCCGAGCCGTTCCTGGCGGAAGACGTCGTGCGGTACGTCGGCGAGCCGGTCGCGCTGGTGCTCGCCGAGGAGCGGTACCAGCTCGCCGACGCGGCCGAACTGGTCGACGTGGACTACGACCCGCTCGCCGCGGTCGCCGACTTCGACACCGCGCTCGCCGACGAGACGCTGGTGTTCCCGGACCACGGCACCAACGTGGTCCACACGCACGGCTCGGAGGAGTTCGACGACTCGGTGTTCGAGGACTGCGAAGTCGTCGTCACCGAGGAGATCCTCAACCAGCGCGTGGCCCCGGCCCCGGTCGAGCCGCGCGGGGCGGCCGTCGCGTGGGGCGAGGACGGGCGGGTCACGCTGTGGCTTTCCACGCAGAACGCGCAGACCGGCCGGCGCACGGTGGCTGGCGGCCTCGGCATCGGCGAGGACCTGGTGCGGGTGATCACGCCGGACGTCGGCGGCGGGTTCGGCGCGAAGATCGGCGCGGATCCGGAAGCGATCCTGCTCGCCTGGGCGGCGAAGCAAGCCGGGCGCGCGGTGCGGTGGGCCGAATCGCGCAGCGAGAACCTCACCTCGATGACGCACGGCCGCGCGCAGCGCAACATCGTCACCATCGGCGGCAAGCGCGACGGAACGGTGCTGGCCTACCGGCTCGACGTCCTCCAAGACACCGGTGCCTACCCGCGGGCGCTGTTCCTGCCGACGCTCACCGAGATGATGGCCCCGGGTGTCTACCGGTTCCCGGTCGTGCAGACGCGCAGCCGCGGCGTGGTCACCACGACCACGCCGATCGCGGCCTACCGCGGCGCGGGCCGTCCCGAGGCGACCGCCGCGGTCGAGCGGGCGATCGACCTGTTCGCCGCGGAAATCGGCATGGATCCGGCCGACGTCCGGCGGGTCAACTTCATCCGTCCCGGGGAATTCCCTTACCGGACGCCGACTGGCGGCTCCTACGACACCGGCGAGTACGCCGCGGCGCTCGACAAGGTCCTCGACGCGGCGGGATACGCGCAGCTGCGCGAGGAACAGCGGAAGCGCCGCGACGCCGGGGATCCGGTGGCGCTGGGCCTCGGCATCGCCGCTTACGTGGAGATCACCGGCGCCGACGCGTCGGGCGAGAGCGGACGGGTCGACGTGCACCCGGACGGTTCGGTCACCGCGTGGACCGGCAGTTCCCCGCACGGGCAGGGGCTCGGGACGTCGCTGGCGATGCTGCTGTCGGACCAGCTGGGCGTGCCGCTGGACAAGATCACCGTCCGGCACGGCGACACCGACGAGGTCCCGCGCGCGATCGGCACGTTCGGTTCGCGGTCGCTGCAGCTCGGCGGTTCGGCGATCCGGCAGGCGGCCGAGGAGGTCGTGGCGCAGGCCCGCCGGGTCGCGGCGGAACTGCTCGAAGCCGGGCCGGACGACCTGGAGCTGGACGTCCAACGCGGCGTCTGGCAGGTCCGCGGCGCGCCGTCCGCCGCGACGCTGGACTGGGCCCGCGTCGCCGCCGAGGCGGACGGGTTCACCGCGGACGTCTGGTTCGGCGACGGCGCGCCGACGTTCCCGTTCGGCGCGCACCTCGCGGTCGTCGAGGTCGACACCGAAACCGGCAAGGTCGAGGTCCGCAGGCTGGTCGCGCTCGACGACGCGGGCCCGATCGTGAACCCGCTGACCTTCCGCGGCCAGCGGCACGGCGGGCTCGGCCAGGGCATCGCGCAGGCGCTGCTCGAGGTGATGAGCTACGACGCGGACGGCAACCCGACCACGGCGACGCTGGCCGACTACTCGTTCGTCACCGCGCCCGAGCTGCCCGATTTCGAACTGGTGGACATGGAGACGCCGACGACCCGGAACCTGCTGGGGGTCAAGGGGATCGGCGAGGCGGCGACCATCGGGTCGACGCCCGCGGTGCACAACGCGGTGGTGGACGCGCTCGCCCACCTCGGCGTGACGCACCTGGACATGCCGACCACCCCGCTGCGGGTGTGGACGGCCCTGAACGACGCCAGGAAGGCGAACTGACGTGCGGGTCTCGATCGAGGTGAACGGGAAGACGATCGCGCGGGAGGTGCCCGACCGCACCCTGCTCGTGCACTACCTGCGGGACACCGCGGGCCTCACCGGCACGAACATCGGCTGCGACACCACGTCCTGCGGGGCGTGCACGGTGCTGCTCGACGGCGAATCGGTGAAATCCTGCACGGTGCTGGCCGCGCAGGCGGACGGGCACGAAGTGACCACTGTGGAGGGTCTGGCCTCCGGATCGGGCACAGACGGCCTGCACCCGGTGCAGCGCGCGTTCCGCGAGCAGCACGGCCTGCAGTGCGGGTTCTGCACGCCCGGCATGATGATGGCGACCGTGTCGCTGCTGAAGGAAAACCCGAAGCCGACGCGCGACGAGGTCCGCGCGGCGCTGGAGGGCAACCTCTGCCGCTGCACCGGGTACCACAACATCGTCAGCGCCGTGATCGACGCGTCCGGGCAGGAGGTGGCGCAGTGATCCCGGCCGGGTTCGCCTACCGGCGCGCGTCCACTGTGGACGAGGCGCTCGCGCTGCTCGCCGAGCACGGCGAAGACGCGAAGCTGCTCGCGGGCGGGCATTCGCTGCTGCCGCTGATGAAACTCCGGTTCGCCGCGCCGGAGGTCGTGGTGGACATCGCGCCGCTGCGGGAGCTGAAGTTCGTCCGGGCCGAGGACCGCGAGGTGGTGATCGGGGCGTTGTCCCGCTACCACGACCTCGAACACGACCCGGTGCTCGCCGAGCACGCGCCGCTGCTCGCGCACGTGTCCGGGTCGGTCGGCGACCCGCAGGTGCGCCATCGCGGGACCATCGGCGGGTCGCTGGTGCACGCGGACCCGGCGGCCGACCTGCCCGCGGCGGTCCTCGCGGCGGACGGGACGCTCGTCGCGCGCGGGCCGCGAGGGGAGCGGCGGATTCCGGCCGCGGAGTTCTTCCTCGGGCCGTTCACCACGCCGCTGGAGCCGGACGAACTGCTCACCGAGATCCGGCTGCCGAGCCAGGCCGGGCTGGGCTGGGGGTTCGAGAAGTTCACCCGCCGGGCCATCGACTGGGCGATCGTGGGCGTCGCGGTCACCGGGCGTTCGGTCGGCCTGATGACCATGGGCGGCACGCCGCTGCGCGCGTCGGCCACCGAACGCGCGCTGGCCGACGGGGCGACTGCGGCGGAGGCGGCGAAACTGGCCGCGGAGGACACTTCGCCGCCGGAGGAACCGCACGCCACAGCCGAGTACCGCCGGCATCTCGCCCGGGTTCTCACCGCCCGCGCCCTCACCGCCGCCGGCATCGCCTGACCGACCGTCGGTGAGGGGAACCCTCATTGACTCTGATTCCCCGAGGGTTCCCCTCACGGCGTTTCCGGGGCCGAGAGCGACGGCTGATTTCCGCCAGCAGGGCGCGGCCGGCGGTGGCCAGACTGGGCGGGGTGAACACGACTTTTCCCGCGCACACGGCAATNCGGCAATCGAGCCCGGCATTCTCTACTTCGGCACCCCGGTGGTGCTGCTCTCGACGTCCAATGAGGACGGTTCGGCCAACCTGGCCCCGATGTCGTCGGCGTTCTGGCTCGGCTGGCGCGCGATGCTCGGCCTCGGCGCGCGCTCGAAGACCGTGCTCAACCTCCTGCGCACGCGCGAATGCGTGCTGAACCTGCCGTCCTCGGCGCTGGCCGCCGCGGTGGACCGGCTGGCGCTGACCACCGGATCCGATCCGGTGCCGCCGCGCAAGCAAGAGCGCGGCTACTTCCACGTCGCGGACAAGTTCGCCCGTGCGGGGCTCACGCCGGTGCCGTCCGAGACGGTCGCGCCGCCCCGGGTCGCCGAGTGCCCGGTCGCGATGGAAGCGGTGCTGGAATCCGTGCACCCGTTCGCCGAGGACGACGAGGCGCAGCGCGGCGGCGTCGTCGGGCTGGAAGTGCGCGTGCAGCGGGTGTTCGTGCACGACGACATCCGGCTGCCGGGCGCCGACGACCACGTCGACCCGGACGCGTGGCGGCCGCTGATCATGAGCTTCCAGAAGCTCTACGGGCTCGGGCCGCAGGTGCGCGAATCGACGCTCGCGCGCATCCCGGAGCGGATGTACCGCTCGCCGGACATCGAACGGGCGCGCGGCGTCTCCTGACCCCCTGTCCACTGTGGAGCGACAAACCGGCGAAACGACGGCGAAGGACAGGGGAACAACTCGGTAAAACCGGGCATCGCAAGGGGCCGCCGCGATCCGCGGCGGCCTTGTGCCAGTTTTCTCGCACCGAGGAATTTCCGCCGCTTCCGGGCCGCGCGTCAAGCGGCACGCGCGGCGAAACCGCAGGTCGTGTCTCTTCGGACACGGCCCTCGGTACATTGGGGCAGCTGTCCCCGTGGTGATCACCGGCCGCCGGCGGACTGATAGTCTTTCCCCATTGCGAATCCCTGGCACGGCAACGCAATTCGGTGTCACTCACACGGGTGTCGGAGCGACCGTGCCCGATCCGGCTGCGGGAAGGATGCCCTCGGGATGGCGGACAGGTTCGAGTTCGTTCTCGACGTCGTCGAAGCTTTGGTGATCGGGGAGGCGACCGGCGGGAACATCCGCCAGTTCCCGCTGCGGATCGGCTCCGTGCCCGCGGAACCGGACCGGTACGTCCAGGTCGCGAAGGTGGTCAACGACGCGATCGAGGCGCGCAGGCTCTCCAGCGGCGACGAGCTGAGCCCCTTCGTGCGCACCGCCTTCGAGCTGCTCGCGAAGCCGCGGGTGTCGGTCGCGGTCAGCGGGATCGACGGGCTCGGCGCGGACATCGCGGTGGTCGCGCTCACCGACGGCAGGCAGGCGCTCGGGATCACCCAGGACCCGAAGACCGACAAGCTGCTGTTCTCGCTCTTCGACGACGAAGATCTCGTCGAGGTGGTAGCCGGCGTGCTGCCCCAGGCGCGCCCGGCCAGCACCGGCGCGCACACGATCCGGCAGGCGGCCTCGCCGGAGGTGTCCGCGATGACCGCGCGCCGCAGGGCCGAGGCGGCCGAGGACGAGGAAGAGACCGACGCGTTCGGGATGATCGAGGTCAGCGGGCGCGTGCAGCCGCGCCGCCCGGACCCGCGGGTCTCCCGCGCCGCCCCCGGCGGGGTCGAGGTGCTCGAACGCGTGCTGGCGCAGCCCCGGCTCGGCGGCGGGCACATCGCGGTGAGCGGCTGGGGCCGCCACGGCGAGCGGCGCGGCGGCAACCCGATCGGGTGGCTCGACACCGCCGACGGCCGCTACCTGATCACCTCGACCGTCAGCGAAGCGGGCGACCTGACCGCGGAATACGTGCCCGCCGGGCGCCGCGAGCTCAAGCGCGCCGTGCAGCAGGCGGTTTCCGAGGTTTACTGATCATTGCACTGCAGGCGGCGACAGTTCACGAGGAGAACGAGGTCCCGATGACCGACGAGGCACCGATGACGCCGGTGGACGCCAAGAGGGCGACCGTGACCGCGGCGCGGACCGATTTCCTGCCCGCGAAGCAGCTGAAGACGCTGGCCGAGCGCGGATCGTTCGCGGTCGACGACAGCACCGGCGACAAAATGATCGCCGCGCTCCAGGGCGTGCTCGACGCCTTGGAGGCGCACGTGCGGCTGATCGAGAAGATCGCCGGGGTGCCGGCGATGTCGAAGAGCCCGGCCGGGATGTTCGTCAGCAAGCACATGGCCGAGACCGCGCGCGACCAGCAGGGCCTGGTGACCCAGCTGCAGGCGGCGAACCGGGAGTTCCCGACCTACGTCGAGGCGATCAAGCTCGCGAAGAAGAACTACAAGGAGCGGGAGCACAGCTCGCGGGAAGCCTTCGAGCGCATCCACCGCACCGCCGAAGAACAGGGCTGAAGGGGAGACCAGTGGCCGAGAAGAAAGCACCGACCGCCGAGTCCGTCTCCGATCCGTCCTCGACGGATTACGACCCGGGCAACACCGCGCTGTACAACCCGACGCTGGACCCCTCGTCGAAGTACTACATCGGGCCGGTGCGCCCGGACGACGTGGCCTCGGGCGACCAGTTGCGCGAGGATGCGACGACGAAGATCGACGCCGTTTTCAACGGCTGGCTGCTGCCGAACGTCCAGGGGAAGGCGCGCGACCAGCTGATCCAGGCGATGTACCAGCGGAACCTGGACGAATCGAAGAAGCATCTCGGCAAAGACCTCGAGATGCGCGATCCCGGCGCCGCCCCGCACACCGACTGGAAGAACGCGACGCACGAGCAGATGGTCGACGCCATCACCACGCACGCGGACCCGGCCGCGGTGGCCGAGTCGTCGGAGGCCTGGGTGAGCCTCGGCAACGAGCTGGCGACGCACCAGAAGAATCTCGGCGACGCGATCAACGCGAGCACCTCGAACTGGAAGGGCGACGCGGGCGACGCGGCGCGCGTGCACCTGGCCAACGTGGGCAAGTGGCTCGGCACCACCGCGCAGGGCGCGTCGCTCACCGGGCGCCAGCAGGAGGTCCACTCGCAGGCGCTCAACGAGACGCAGAAGGCGATGAACGCCAACCCGCCGGTGCAGTTCTCGGCGCAGGACGCGAACAAGGTCCTGATGACGATCAAGGATCCGGCCGCCTACGTCGTGGCCTACTCCTCGGCCATGAAGACCTTCACCGACCAGCAGGCCGCCCGTGAGCAGGCCGCGCAGATCATGACGCGGTACGACCAGACGATCGGCGGCGCGGTGGCGACGCCGCGGTTCGCCGAGCCGCCGAAGCTGCCCACCGAGACGGCCCGGTTGCAGCCCACGCTCAAGGGCACCCCGATGAACAAGGGCGGCGGCGCGGGCGCGCCGGGCGGGGTGCGGGTCGGCCCGGACGGCCGCCCGATCGGTCCCGACGGCAAGCCGATCGGCCCGCCCGGGACCACGGTCGGGCCGAACGGCCAGCTCATCGGCCCGGACGGACGGCCGCTGGGTCCCGACGGCAAGCCGATCGGCCCGGCGGGGACCACCGTGGGCCCGAACGGGCAGCCGATCGGTCCGGACGGACGGCCGCTGGGTCCCGACGGAAGGCCGATCGGCCCGGACGGCAAACCGTACGGCGGCGGCGGCCCGGGCGGCGTCACCGGCGGCCCCGGCGGGCAGCAGCCCGACCGCAGGTTCGACCCGGCGTCGCTGAAGATCCCGGACGGCGGGCCCGGCGGCGGCAACCCGGGCGGCGGAAGCCCGGGCGGTGGCGGGCCCGGCGGCTCGTTCCCGCCCATCCCGGGTTCGGGCGACCCGGGTTCGACGAAGGCGCAAGGCTTCACCCCGCCGACCATCCCGCCCATCCCGGGCGGCAACCCCGCCGGCAGCGGTCCGACCTTCACGCCGCCGACCATCCCGCCCGTCCCGGGCGGCAACCCCGGCGGCAGCGGTCCGACCTTCACCCCGCCGTCCATTCCGCCCATCCCCGGCGGCAAGAGCGGCGACCCGTACAAGTCGAACCCGTACAAGCCGCAACCGTTCAAACCCTCGATCCCCGAGGGTCCCGGCGGGCTCAAGCCCTACGAGCCGAAGCCGTTCAACCCCGGCAAGATCGGCCCGGACGGCAAGCCGCTGTTCCCGGGCGGCGGCACCGGGCCGAGCGGGGAGAAGCTCGGCGGCATCGGCAAGGGCGGCGGCGTCAACGGCGAGAGCATCAGCAGCAGGCTCGGCGGCGGCGCGGGCGGCCTCGGCGGCGGCAAGGGCGGCACTGGCTCCGGCGGCGGGGGCGCGTTCAGCGGTGCGGGCGGTTCCGGCCCGGCCGAGGAGGGCGTCGCCGGGCGCGGCGGTTCCGGCTCGGGCGCGGGCGGCAAGGGCGCGGCCGGCGCTCCCGGCATGGGAGCCATGGGCGGCGGCAAGGGCGGCAAGGGCCCGGAGGACAAGGAACACAAGATCGCGAGCTTCGTCGAGTCGGACGATCCGTCGTTCTTCGCGCCGGACGAGGTCGTCGCCCCGCCGGTGATCGGCGACTGGAAGAACAAGGACTGGAAGTGAGGCGGCGATGAGCGGAGGCGCACAGGGGTTCCGAGTAGAACCCGACGACCTCGTGGCGCACGCGAGCCACCTGGACGGCTTGGTGGACCGGCTGAACACCGCGGCGCAGGCGGCGAACTACGCGATGTCCGACGACGCGTACGGGCTGCTGTGCGCCTTCCTCCCGCCGATCATCAACCCGACCGGCGAGAAGGCGAAGGAAGCGATCAGCGGCGCGATCGAGGGCGTCCAGGCTACCGCGGACAACGTGCGGACCGCCGCGAAGTCCTACCAGGAGGGCGACGAGGGACAGTCGGAGCCGTTCAAGAAGGTGGTGACCGAGGGGATGCTCAGCAAGACCGACAGCGGGGAGCTCAAGGAGCGGTTCCGGGTCGGCGGGGTGCAGGCCCCGACCGGGCAGAACGTGCCGTTCAACCGGGACGCCACGCCCGTGGAGCCCTTGCGGCCGACGGAGCGGGCCGAGGAGACGTAGCGAGGCGGCGCCGCCCTCGCGGCGCGGCGGCGGACGGGTACCGTCAACGGACGACGGCGCCCGTCGCGGCGAGGACTAGACCCGCCCGCAGGCGGCGCGGGTGACGGGATTCGAGGAGAACGAAAAGCATGACCAGCGCGGGTGGGCTGGGCGACCTGATCAGGGACCCCGACGACGCAATCCGGCGAATGGACGAATGGGCGGCCGGGTTCGCCCGCAAGGCGGAGCGCTACGCGGCGGCCCAGCAGGAAACCGAGCAGCTGCGGCTGACCGCGACGAGCCCGGACGGGACCGTCAAGGTCACCGTCGGGGCCGACGGGGTCGTGTCGGACCTGGTGTTCAGTTCCCGCACGCGCACCATCCCGCCGGAGGAGCTCTCCAGGATGGTGCTCGAGACGATGCGCAAGGCGCAGTCGGGCATCACCGACCGCGTGGCCGAGGTCATGGGCCGCAGCCTCGGCGACGAGGACCCGGACACGCGCGCGGTCATGCTCGATTCCCTCCGCAGCCGCTTCCCGGACCCCGACCCGGACCCCGCCGACCAGCCGGACGCCCCGGACGAGGAGCCGGAGCCGCCCGCCAAGACGCCGCCGCCGCCGGCAGGCGGTGCGGCCCGTCCGCCCGCTTCGCCGCCCGCACCGGGCGGGCCCGCTGCGCCGCCGCCGGGCCGCCGTCCGGGCGGCATCGACCCGGACGAGCAGGACAACAACCCCTGGTGAGACCCGTCCGGGGTGGCTCCCCGCCCCGGCCTGCCTCGCTCGCACGGCGCCGGGCCGCGGCGCAGTCGTTTGTGGACTGTTCGATGTGGACGCCGGGTCAGCGAACCTGTGTGCGGTCGGCCAGATAGCGCAGGTGCAGCAGTGCCAGCAGCGCGCCGCCGACCAGCACCCTGCCCCACTCCGCCGGGTTGACGCAGGCCGGGCCGCACGACGGGGGCGGGTCCGGGAAGCCCGCGCGACCGGGTCCGGCGGCGAACAGCGGCTGCCACCCGAGGGACACCCCCACGGCCAGCACCCCGAACGCCGCTGGCCCCCCTCCGCCTGAACACGAAGAAGATCGCCGCGACCCGGCGCCTCCTTACCGGTTGTGCCGGATCGTCAGAGCTGCGGCAGCGGAACCTCGGCCGCCAGGTCCTCCGGGGCCGACAGCCGCCACGCCTCGTACACCAGCTCGGCCAGTTCGTCGGCCTCGATGCCGCCCAGCTGCACCACCACCCAGCCGAACCCGCCGGAGGTGAACTGTTCCTCGAACACGTCCGGCCGTTCCGCGACGAGCGCCTGCTGCTCCGCGATGGTCTGCTTGAGCCCGACCGTGTCGGTGCGCGGCCAGTGGTAACCGAAGCGTTTCCCGCGCACGCTGAACGACGTGTAGTCGCGGCCGCTGCCGCGTTCGACCTCGCGCAGCTTGCGGACGATCCGTTCGAAATCCTTGCTCGGCACCGGTCCTGGCCCCTTCGTCGTGGACCCGGCCATCTTACGGCGGCGGATCCGGCGGGTTCGGCTTACGGTGGTGCGCGGAGGTGCCCGAATGTCCGAAGTGGCCGGCGGCATGCCGCCCGCGATCGAGCCGATGCTGGCCTCGCCCGACGGCGGCGCGCTGCGCGACGATCCGGCGTACGCGTACGAGTTCAAATGGGACGGTTACCGGGCGACCATGCGCGTCGCACCGGACGGGAGCACCCTGCTGACCAGCCGCAACGACAACGACTTCACCGTCAGGTTCCCGCAGCTGTCCGGCGCGCTCGGCGGCGCGCTCGAAGGACGGCCTGCGGTGCTGGACGGCGAGATCGTCGCGCTCGACGAGCACGGCCGTCCCGACTTCGGGCTCCTGCAGAACCGCACCTGGCAGGCGGTCGCGTACTTCGCCTTCGACCTCCTGAGCCTGGGCGGCGAAAGCCTGCTCGACGCGCCGTACGAGGAACGCCGCGAGCGGCTCGCCGAAATCGAACCGCCGGACCGGCAGCTGGTCGCGATCACGCCCTGGTACCGGCACCGCGACCTCGCCGACGAGGGCATGACCCCGGCCGGTCTGCTGGACGTCGCGCGGAAAATGATGCTCGAAGGCTTGATGGTGAAGGCCCGCTCGTCGCGGTACCACCCGGGACGGCGCAGCCCGGAATGGCTCAAACACCCGCTGGTGCAGACGACCGAAGTGATCCTGGGCGGCTGGCGCCCGGGCCAGGGCAGGCGCGAGGGCACGATCGGCGCGCTGCTGCTGGGCGCGCACGACCTGGAGTCGGGGGAGCTGCGGTACCTGGGCGACGTCGGCACCGGCTTCACCGACGCGATGCTCAAAGACCTTCAGGCGCAGCTGGTTCCCTTGGAGCGCAAGACAAGCCCGTTCGCCGGCCAGGTGCCGCGCGAGCGGGCGCGCGGCGCGCACTGGCTGAACCCGGAGGTGGTCGGCGAGGTGGTGTACCGCCGCCTCACCCCGGGGGACGGGCGGCTGCGGCATACGGCTTGGCGGGGGTTGCGGCCGGAACGGCGTCCTGACGAGGTCATTGTTCCGGCGCGGTGAAGGATTCTCCTGGCAACGCCCGACGCGGACAGCTCGCGGCCGCTCCGTCCGGGAACGCGCGGTCGGAATCCCGGCGCCCAGGCGTCCTCAGCCAGTCTCCCGCAACCCGGTGATCAGCAGCCCGGCCAGCCGGCGCGCGTCGTAGCTGTCGTCGGCTTCCGCGCCGATGCAGAGGTTCCCGACGCCGCGCATCAGGTGCACCGCCTCCAGGTCAGTCCGGATTTCCCCGGCCTTCGCGGCGGCGTCGAGCAGGTCGGTGCACACCGGGACCAGCCGCTCAAGGAAGTACGCGTGCAGTGCCTCGAACCCGCTGTGGTCGGACTGCATGATCCCCGCCAGCCCGTGCTTCGTGACGAGGAAGTCGACGAACAGGTCGATCCACTGCGCGAGCGCGGCGTGCGGGGATTCGTTGTCCGCCAGCAGCTTCGGGCCCGCGTCGGCGCACGCTTCGACCTGGTGCCGGTACACCGCGATGATCAGGTCCGCGCGGGTGGGGAAGTGCCGGTAGATCGTGCCCACGCCGACGCCCGCCCTGGTCGCGACGTCGCGCACCGGCGCATCCACCCCGGACTCGACGAACACCGCCGCCGCCGCGTCGAGCAGGGTTTTCTCGTTGCGCCGGGCGTCCGCTCGTTTCGTCCGGGCCCCCGCGTTCTCACCCACGTGCCACTCCCTCCGCGTGCCGCCGGTAGACAAGCGGAACCGTGTTCCGTATAGTTACCGGAGCAACGTTCCGTTTGCCTATGATGCCAGACCGGGCCGCCGGCCACCACACCCTCGCGCGCCCGGACGGCGAAAGAAGGTGCTCCTATGTCCGCAGGACAGCTCGCGGCTCCGGTCGTCTCGGTGAAGCCGGTGCGGCTCGACGCGCCGGGCCGCGGCGAGGACCTGCCGGTGCGCGTGTCCGCCCCGGCCGCCGGGCAGGACCTGCCGGTGATCGTGTTCTCGCACGGGTTCGGCTCGTCCCTGGACGGTTACGGCCCGCTCGCCGACTACTGGGCCGCGCACGGATTCGTTGTCGTGCAACCGACTCACCTCGATTCGCGGACCCGCGCCCTGCCCCAGCAGGACCCGCGCACGCCGAACATCTGGCGGTTGCGGGTCGAGGATCTGCGGCACGTCGTCGACCAGCTCGACGCTGTTGAGGCGGCTCTGCCCGGGCTGAGCGGGCGAGTCGGCCGCGGCCGGATCGCCGTCGCCGGGCACTCCTGGGGCGCGCAGTCGGCGAGCATGCTGCTGGGCGCGCGCATCGTCGAGGCGGACGGCAGCGTCGGCGAGGACCTGTCCGATTCGCGGGTGTCCGCCGGGGTGCTGTTCGCCGTCACCGGCATCGGCGGGGCCGGCCTGTCGCCGTTCGCTGCCGAGCATTTCCCGTTCATGAGCCCGAATTTCGCCGACCTGAAGACGCCGGCGCTGATCGTCGCGGGGGACCGGGACGACTCGATGCTGTCCGTGCGCGGCCCGGACTGGTTCACCGACGCGTACCGGCTCAGCCCGGGGGAGAAGAGCCTGCTGACGCTCTTCGGCGCGGAGCACTCGCTCGGCGGCATCTCGGGATACGAGGCCAAGGAAACCACCGATGAAAGCCCCGGACGCGTCGCGCTGCAACAGCGGCTGTCCACGGCCTATCTCCGCAGTGCGCTCATTCCGGGCGACGACAGCTGGGCCGGGATCGAAGACAGCCCGTTCGGCCGCGTCGAATCGCACGAGTGAAAGGACTTCCCGCGATGACCACGAAACCGCGGTTCGGCATCATGACCGCGCCGATGCAGACCAGCTACGCCGCGCTGCGGCAGGTCTGGCACGAGGCGGACGCGATCCCGGCCATCGAGCACGCCTGGCTGTTCGACCATCTCCTGCCGATCGCCGGAGAACCGGACGGCCCGATTTTCGAAGGCTGGACGCTGCTGTCCGCCCTGGCCGCGCGAACCGAACGGCTCCGGCTCGGGCTTTTGGTGACCAGCAACCGGTTCCGCCCGCCTGCGATGCTGGCGAAGATCGCCGCGACCGTCGACGTCGTGTCCGGCGGACGGCTCGACTTCGGCATCGGAGTCGGCTCCCGGCCGAGTCATCCGCTGGCTCGCCGGGAGTACGAGGCGCACGGCCTGCCGTACCTGGAAACCGCCGACGCGGTGGGCCGGTTCGCCGAAGCGTGCACCGTGATCCGGAAGTTGTGGACCGAGGACGAGCCGTTCGATTTCGCGGGCAGGCACGTCCAGTTGACCGGCGCGTCCGGCAACCCGAAGCCGGTGCAGCGCCCGCATCCGCCGTTCGTCATCGGCGGCCGGGCCCGCGCGACGCTGCGGGTGGTCGCCGAGCACGCCGACGTCTGGAACATCCCCGGCGGGGACATCGCGGACGCCGTCGAACGCAACGCGATCCTGGACGGGTACTGCGCGGAAATCGGCCGCGACCCGGAGGAGATCACGCGCTCGATCCACCTGCCGGTGTCCTGCGACCGGCCTGCTCTGACGCGGGCGGCGATCGGGGAGGCGCTGGAAGCCGGGTTCAGCCACGTCGTGCTCGGGCTGCCCGCGCCGTACCCGGCCGGGATCGCGCAGTGGGTCGCGGACGAGGTGATCGCCAAGGCGGGCTAGGCGGCTCCGGGTGCGGCTCGTTGTGGCCGAAGCCGCGAAGTGGCTTCGTTCCCGCGGTTCACGGCCGCAGATCTGGGCACTGGCGGCACCCCGCGACCCGCCGATTCGCCAGTTCGGCCAGGCGGCCGTGGACACCGGAACGGGCTCCCGGCCGTCCCTCGCGCACCGGAAGGCACGGGAGGAACCGAGTTTCCGCGGGAATGGCCCGGTGAGCGAAACCGGACCGAAGGCGATCGGCGATCTGCTGACCCTCGTCCCGGTCGCGGCCGGAAAGCTGGGCCACCACCCGGTGCTCACCGCCGCCGGGCGGCTGAAGCGCCCGCCTTCCGGTGGTCGACCGGAAGGGACCCGCCGTGCCAAGATGACGCGCCGGAACGAGAAGGGGGCTCGGCAGTGGTGCTTGAGCAGGAAACGAACACGGCGGGGCGGATCCGGCGGGTGGCGCTCGCCAGCGCGATCGGGACGACCATCGAGTGGTACGACTACTTCGCCTACAGCACGGCGACCGCCCTGGTCTTCAACAAGCTGTTCTTCCCGTCGCTTTCCCCGGCGTCCGGCACGCTCGCCGCGTTCGCGACGCTCGGGGTCGGGTTCGTCGCGCGGCCGCTGGGCGGAATCGTCTGGGGTCACTTCGGCGATCGCGTGGGGCGCAAGGCGATGCTGGTCGCCTCGCTGGTGCTGATGGGGCTCGCGACCGCGGGCGTCGGCGCGTTGCCGACCTACCACCAGGCCGGGGTGATCGCGCCGGTGCTGCTCGTCGTTCTCCGGGTGCTGCAAGGGATCTCGGCGGGCGGCGAATGGGGCGGCGCGGCGCTGATGGCGGTCGAGCACGCGCCGGAAGGCAAACGCGGCCGGTACGGCTCCTTCTCGCAGATCGGGGTCCCGGCCGGGCTCATCCTGGCGCAGCTGGTGTTCTTCGCGGTGAACAACTCGCTGTCGCCAGAGGACTTCCGGTCGTGGGGCTGGCGGATCCCGTTCCTGGTCAGCCTCGTGCTGGTGGCGGTCGGGCTGGTGATCCGGTTGCGCGTGGAGGAAAGCCCGGTGTTCGCGAAACTGCGCAGCACCGGCGAGCGCAGCCGGCTGCCGATCGTGGAGGTGCTGCGCGCGCGGCCGAAGCAGGTGCTCGCGGCGGCGGTCAGCTTCATCGCGAACACCGCGCTGGGCTACATCTTCTTCGCCTACCTGCTGTCGTACGGCACTTCGGTGCTGAAGCTGTCCAGCACGACGATGCTGGTCGTGGTGATCGTCGGCAGCGTCGTGTGGCTGGTGAGCATCGTCGCGGCGGCGATCTGGTCGGACTCGGCCGGGCGGAAACCCGTCTACCTCGCGGGTTCCGTGCTGCTGGTCGTGTGGTCGGTCCCGTTCTTCCTGCTCGTGGACACCGCGCAGCCGTGGCTGCTGATCGTCGCGGTGGTCGTGCTGAACATCGGCCTCGGCGCGACGTACGGACCGCAGTCGGCGCTGTTCTCGGAGCTGTTCGAATCCCGGTTCCGCTACAGCGGATCGTCGTTCGCCTACGCCGTGGGCGCGGTGCTGGGCGGCGGGTTCGCCCCGCTGATCGCAGCCGCGCTGCAGAGTTCGACCGGGACGTCGTTGTCGGTGTCGCTCTACATGGTGGGCGTCGGCGTGCTCAGTCTCCTTGCCGTGCTGGCGTTCCCGCGCAAGCCGCTCGTGGCGGTCACAGCAGCGTGAGCGGCACCGCGTCGGCCATCCGCTGGTATCCGGCGTCGTTCGGGTGCAGGTGGTCGCCCGAGTCGTAGGCGGGAAGCATCGCGAGCGGATCGGCGGGATCGCGCACGGCGGCGTCGAAGTCGACGACTCCGTCGTAGATTCCGCTGGTCCGGATGAAGGAGTTCACCGCCTGGCGGGTTTTCTCCAGCGTCGGGTCGTAGATCTTCCAGCCCTTGAACGGCGTCAGCGTGCCGCCGATGACCCGGATGCCCTGCGCCTTGGCCTGTGCGACGATCTGCCGCAGCGCGGAGACGATCATCGCCGGATCGGTCTGGTGCGGGTTCTGCTGGATGTCGTTGATGCCTTCGAGCACGATCAGCGTGCGGACGTCGCCGCTGGTCAGCACGTCGTCGGCGAGCCGGGCGAGCGCGTTGCGGCCCGAGGCGCCGCCGTCGAGGAGCAGCCGGTTGCCGCTGATCCCGGCGTTGAGCACGCCGAGCCGTCCGTGCAGCCGGTCGCTCAGCCGGTCCGGCCAGCGCCGGTTCGCGCCGGGCGTGGAGTGCGCTCCGTCGGTGATCGAATCGCCGAGCGTCACGACGGTGCCGCGCGCCGGCCCGCGGACGTCGACCTCGCTGAGGTAGTGCCACACCGCGGTTTGCTCGGTGAACGACGCGCCGGACTCCTCGCCCGCGAAATCGCCGGCGCGGGTGAAGAACGACGTCTGCCGGGCGAGCGGATGGTAGGTGACCGGGCCGGACGGCGTCGGCACGTACGTGGTCACGAGGAGGTCGGCGTCGGCCGGAACGCGCAGCCAAGCCGGGTCGCTCAGCACCTCGCCGCCTGCCGGAACGACCACAGTGGACTGTCCGCCGAACGTCAGCGTGCGCATCGTGCCGCCGGCCGCGCGCGGACCGTCGGCGGCGACGGCGAGCGTCACGTGGCCGAAGGTGAGCGGTGCGGTGCCGAAGGTGTTGGAAAGCCTTACCCTGGCCTGATTTCCGCCCGCGCTGGTGTGCACTACATTGCGGATCGAGTAGTTCGGATACCCCTGCGGCGTGTTCGCCACCGCGGCCGCGGGCGACGCCGCCCAGGTGCCGGCCCAGCCGTGCGCGGCCAGGTCGCCCTCGGCGCTGCCGGACGCGGTGACCGCGCCCAGAGTGAGCACGGCGGCCGTGCCCAGAGTCAGGATCCGTTTCATGGAGACACTGTGCGCGCGCCCGCACGGCACGGCATCCGCGGTCCCGGTCATCGGGCCGACAGAAAACCGGACAGGTTTTGCCGCCGGACGGGGGATACGACGGTGGTGGACCGGCGGCCCAGGGTTCACCATAGAGTGATGACGGAATCACAATGGGTATCACTGTCCGGAAGTCTGCGTCCGGCACTGGCCGAGGCCGAGGTGCTCGGCCCGCTCGACGCGGACGTCACTGTCACCGCGACCGTCGTCCTGCGGCGGCGCGCCGAACTGGATGTGGCCGCGCTGAGCGAGCCGCTCGCCCCGGAGGAATTCGCCGACCGCTACGGGGCCACCGCCGACGATCTCGACCTGGTGCGCACTGTCCTCACCGACGCCGGGCTCACCGTCACCGGCACGCACGCCGGATCGCGCCGCGTCTCGGTTCGTGGCCCGGCGCGGGCGATGACGGCCGCGTTCAAGACCGAGCTCAACCGGGTCCGCCACGGAGAAACCGGCGAATTCGCCGCACGCACCGGGGAACTGGAGCTGCCCGCCTCGCTCGGGGACGTCGTGGTCGCCGTGCTCGGTCTCGACGAACGGCCGCAGGCGCGGGCGATGTTCCGGCTGCACAAGGAAGCCGCCGGACAGGGCTACACCCCGGATCAAGTCGGCCGGCTGTACGGGTTCCCGGCCGGCGTCGACGGCGCCGGGCAGACCGTCGCGGTGATCGAACTCGGCGGCGGGTACCAGCCGGAAGATCTCCAGAAGTACTTCGCCGACTTGAAGATCACCGAACCGAAGGTGACCGCGGCCGGGGTCGACGGCGGCAAGAACGCGCCGACCGGCGACCCGAATTCGGCCGACGGGGAAGTGCTGCTCGACATCGAGGTGATCGGCGCGCTGGCGCCGGGAGCCGCGCAGATCGTGTACTTCGCGCCGAACACCGACCAGGGCTTCCTGGACGCGGTGAGCACCGCGGTGCACGCCACGCCGGCCCCGGTCGCGGTCAGCATCAGCTGGGGCCAGTCCGAGGACCAGTGGACGCCGCAGGCCCGCACCGCGATGGACCAGGCGTTCGCCGACGCCGCGGCGCTCGGCGTGACGGTGTGCTGCGCGTCCGGCGACAACGGCAGTGCCGACGGGCAGAAAGACGGGGCGCAGCACGTCGATTTCCCCGCGTCGAGCCCGCACGCGCTCGCCTGCGGCGGCACCACACTCGACGGCACCCCACCGTCGACAGTGAACTCCGAGACGGTCTGGAACACCTCCGGCGGCGGGTCGACCGGCGGCGGGGTGAGCGACGCGTTCCCGGTGCCGGACTACCAGCAGTCCGCCGGGGTGCCCGCTCGGGCCGGGGAGGGAAAGCCCGGTCGCGGCGTCCCGGACGTCGCGGGCAACGCGGATCCGGCGACGGGGTACCAGGTCCTGGTCGACGGACAGCAGATCGTCGTCGGCGGCACGAGCGCGGTTTCGCCGCTGTGGGCGGCGTTGCTGGCCAGGCTGGCGCAGTCGGCCGGGCGCGGATTCGGGCTGGTGCACAGCAAGCTGTACGCCGGAGCCGGCGCGGGCAGGGCGCAGCCGGGGTTCCGCGACATCACCGAGGGCGGCAACGGCGCGTACTCGGCCGCCGCCGGATGGGACGCGTGCACCGGGCTCGGAGTGCCCGACGGTGCGGCGCTGCAGAAGGTTCTCGGAGGTAAAGCGTCCTGAACGGACAGTCGGGGCCGGTCAGCCGCTACTGGCTGTCGCGGTCCAGGAGTTCGATGATCCGGCCGAGCGAGGCGTTCGCCGAGGCGAAGCCCGTTCGCATCTCCTCTCGGAGGTCGACCTGGTCTTCGCGGAGCGCGTTGAGCGTGCCCGTGTGAGCGCGCAGCTCGGCACGGACTTCCGCGACGTCCCGGTCGGCTCCGGCGGCGAGGACGCGTGCCGCCCCAGCGTCGGCCGAACGTGCACGGAGGTCGGCAACCTGGCGTTCGAGCCGGGCCACGCGCTCGCTCAGGTCTTCGTCAGGCATGTCGTCGATACTACGGGTCCGGCACCGGCGGCTCACCGTGGACCGGGGCAGGCGGTCCGGTGCCGTCCGGCGCGGGCTCGCAACCTTTCGCCCCGCTCGCCCGTAGAGGAAGGGGGGGAGCGAGAGGCGGGAGCGGACGGATGCGCGGGAAGATCGTCGCGATGGTGCTGGCCGGGTCGGTCGCGGCCGGGTGCGGAGCGCCGGCGGAACCGGCGGCCGAGGCGGCCGGGATGCCGCTGGCCCCGTCGCCGGAACTGCCGGCGCCGCCGGTGCGGCACACTCCGCCGGGCCCGTCGTGCGCAGTGGTCACCGGCGCGTGTGCGAGCCTTTCGCTGCGGCGGGCGTGGCTGATGGAGAACGGCGTGGCGGTGCGGTCGGTCCCGATGGAGCCGGG